>JBKJIY010000102.1:0-42376 GCA_046598315.1 Gemmatimonadaceae bacterium | reverse complement strand
ATCCTGGGCCCGCACCGGCCGACCCTGGCATCTCCAGATCGACACCGGCATGTCGCGCGCGGGCATGCGATGGGAGATGCCAGGGTCGGCCGGTGCGGGCCCAGGATTCGATGACGGCGGGATCGCCGAGCGCTGGTGTGAGGTCAGCGCGGCGCAGCGCGTCGATCTCGTTGCGGAGAATGGGGGTGAACACGATGATCGGCCGGGTGATGCCGCCGCGGCGCAGCTCGTCGCCCTCGGTGACCGTCGCCACGCCATAGCCCCAGGGGTCGAGCGACTCGAGCGCGAGTGCTGCGCGCAGCCCGCCCAGGCCATAGGCGTCGGCCTTCACCATCGGGAGCAGAGGCGCGCCAGCGCGCGCCGCCACGGCGGCCCCGTTGCGGCACAACGCGCCCAAGTCGATCTCGACCCAGGCGCGTGTCATCGGGCGGCGTGATTCGCTATCATGTGCAGACGGAAGAAGATACGGACGCGAGGAGACCGATGCAAGAAAAAGCGGGGTTGGACGAGACGCTCGCCTTGATGAAGGATCTGCGCGTGCGGTGCGAGTGGGACGCCGCGCAGACGCATGAGTCGCTCCGTCCATACCTGATCGAAGAAGCGTACGAGGTGGACGACGCCATCCGCTCCACCGATGACCGCGCGCTTCAGGAAGAGCTGGGGGATCTCCTGCTCCAGGTGCTCTTCCACAGCGTCGTGGCCGAGGAGCGTGGTGCATTCGACTTCGGCGACGTGGCAGAGGGTTTCCTCGACAAGATGAAGTCGCGCCACCCCCACCTGTACGACGGCGGCGAACGACAGAGTTGGGAGGGGATGAAGGCCACGCGTCGCGACAGCATCGTGGACGGGCTGCCCGCGGACCTGCCGGCCCTGCACCGTGCTTTCCGGCTGCAGGACCGCGCCGCCGGCGTGGGATTCGACTGGCCCGACGCGGTCGGTCCGGCGGCGAAGGTGGAGGAAGAGCTCGCGGAAGTGCGATCCGAGGTGGCCGCCGGGGCTCACGCCTCCGCGCACGGCGTGCCTCCCGCGAGACTGGAGGAGGAGCTGGGCGACCTCCTCTTCTCCGTCGTGAACCTGTGCCGGAAACTGGGAGTGCACCCGTCGCTGGCGCTGGACAAGGCAAGCGTCAAGTTCGCCACGCGGTTCCAGGCAGTGGAGGCGCTGGCGCGGGCGCGGGGACTGGATCCGCGGACGGCCGGACTGCCCGCGCTGGATGCGATGTGGGACGAGGTGAAGGGATAGAGCGGTACTTCGGTTTACGAGTGATCGGTGGACGGCCCGCCCTGGCAGGCACCGGGGTCCCTCGGTACGCCGACACCCGACAGGCCGGCAACCCGACACGCGTAGTCGAGCCCCGTCACGGCCGCAGCCGGTCCGTCATGCGGGGGAAGGGAATCACTTCCCGGATGTGCTCGATGCCGGCGATCCAGGCCACGGTGCGCTCCAGCCCGAGGCCGAAGCCGGAGTGCACGAAGGTCCCGTAGCGCCGCAGATCCAGATACCAATCGTACGCGTCGAGCGGCAGCCCCTCCTCGGTCAGGCGCTGCAGCAGCTTGTCGTGATCGTCCTCGCGCTGCGAGCCGCCGATGATCTCGCCTCGACCCTCGGGCGCGAGGAGATCGGCGCAGCGCACGGTGCGCGGATCGGCAGGGTTCTCCTTCATGTAGAACGCCTTCGCCTCCTTCGGGTAGTTCACCACGAATACGGGGCGCTCGAACTCGCTGACGATCAGCGCCTCGTCGGGGGCGCCGAGGTCCTCGCCCCACTGGGTCTCGCTTCCCTTGCGCTGCACCAACGTGATCGCGTCGCCGTAGTCGAGTCGAACGAAGGGCTCCTTCACGCAGTCGAGCTTGGCCAGGTCGCGCTCGAGGACCTGCAGCTCGCCCTGCCGCCGCTCGAGGACCCGCTCCACGAGGTAGCGCACCAGCTCCTCCTGCAGATCCATGCTCTGGTCCTGGTCATACCACGCCATCTCCGGTTCGATCATCCAGAACTCGGTGAGATGCCGCCGCGTCTTGCTCTTCTCCGCACGGAAGGTGGGACCGAAGGTGTAGATACGGCCGAGGGATGCGGCGAGCGCCTCGCCGTAGAGCTGCCCCGTCTGGGCCAGATATGCCGTGCCCTCCTCGAAGTACTCGGTGCTGAACAGGCCCGCCCGCTCGCCGATGGCGGCGGTGAGGATCGGTGTATCGGTGCGCACGAAGTCGCGCGCGTAGAAGAAATCATGGATCGCCTGCTCCACCTCGGAGCGGATCTTCATGATGGCCACCTGCCGCGGGCTGCGGAGCCAGAAGTGCCGGTTGTTCAGCAGGAAGTCGACGCCGTGCTCCTTGGGCTGAAGCGGATAATCGCTCGCGCTGGCGCCGATGATCTCCAGGTCGGTGACCGCGAGGTCGAGCACACCCGGCGCTCGGGGATTCTCTCTGGCCTCTCCCGTCACGGCGACGGACGTTTCGGTGGTGAGCTCGGCGACGCGCGCCCACAGTGTGTCGCCGACCTGGCTCTTGACGAAGACGGCCTGGGCGACGCCGGACCCGTCGCGCAGCGTGGCGAAGGCCACTTTGCCAGATGACCTGGTATGGGTCACCCAGGCGCGGACGACGACCGCGTGACCGGCATGCGCCGGCAGGTCGGAGATTCGAACGAAGGGAGCGGTTGTCATGTGGCGGGAGGCATGCGAGGCGGCGAGTGGCGCGGAAAGCGCGCTGCGCCTAGTATCCCGAGGAGGCGCGGCGCGCTCGCGTCGGCGTGAAGGACGCGTCGAGGGCCGAACCTCCAATGGTACATCGTGACCGCACGGGAGCAAATGGGCGATGGGAGCTTTTCTCCTCGCGTCTCTGACGTTCCGCGCGGGCAGTTCCTCGCACGCGCCGCCTCCTCTCGCACCAGCCTTCACCACTTATGACCCTGCGCCTGAGGCTCGCCCTCGGCCTCGCGATCATCGCCGCCGTCCTCGTCGTGCCCCTCTTGACGGTGCGCGCGGGGCTCCAGCGGCTGCATCTCGACGTCCGCGCCCTGCGCGAGGGCGAGTTTCAGGCGTCGCTCGTGCTCGGGCGCCTTCGTGACGCCATGAGCGACGTCCGCGCCCGCGAGGTCGCCCTCGGCGTAGTCCAGAGCGACACGGTGCACCGTCAGTTTCAGGGCGCGCTTGGCCATGCCCGCGCGCTCGTCGATTCACTCGGGCGCTACGGGTTGGACAGCGCCTCCGCCCGGATCGGCGGCAATCTGGACGTGGTGGGACCGGCGGCGGAGCGGGAGTACGCCGCCGTCCGCAGCGGCAACACGGCGCTGGCGGACTCCCTGTCGCAGGATCTCATCGCCCCCGCGCTACGCGACGCGGAGCGCGCCCTGTCTCCTGCGGAACAGGCGCTGCGGGGTCGCACGCGCGACCGGGTGGACCAGGCGGAGGAAGCGCTCCTCGACGCCGAGCGGCTGTCGCTCGCCGCGCTGGCCATCGCCCTGCTCCTGGCCACGCTCGTGGCGCTCTGGCTGACGCGGTCGATCAGTCAGCCGGTGGTCGCACTCGAGGAGGGCATGCGCGCCGTTGCCGACGGTGATCTCGACCACTCGCTTGGTATCCGCACCGACCGGCGCGACGAATTCGGCCGTCTGGCCGTGAGCTTTCAGGCAATGAGCCGGCAGCTGGCCGAGCTGGACAAGCTCAAGGCCGAGTTCGTCTCCATCGCGTCGCACGAGCTGAAGACGCCGATCAACGTGATTCTGGGCTATCTGCAACTCATGCAGGAGGGGATCTACGGCCCGCTCAGCGAGAAGCAGATTCCGGTGACGAAGACGATCGAAGCCCAGGCGCGCACGCTGGCTCGGCTGGCCTCTCAGCTGCTCGACGTCAGTCGCTTCGAGGCGGGGGGAGGCCGCATCGAGCCGCGGCCCTTCAACCTCATCGCGATGCTGGACGAGCTGGAGCGCACCTTTCACGTGCTCGCCGTGCAGCGAGGCGTGAACTTCGTCGTCACCCGCGACGAGCAGGTGCCCGAGGAAGTGTCGTGGGATTGGGAGCGCATCAACGAGGTCACGGGCAATCTGCTCTCCAACGCCTTCAAGTTCACGCCGGCGGAGGGGACGATCGAGCTACGCGCGATGCCGGTGGACGGACAGGTGCACATCGAGATACGCGATACGGGCGCCGGAATCCCCGAGTCGCAACTCCCGCACATCTTCGAAAAGTTCTATCAGGCGGACAATCAGCGCTCCGCCTCGGCGAAAGGCACCGGGCTCGGCCTGGCGATTGCCAAGGAGATCGTGGAAGCGCACCGCGGCAAGATCTCGTGCGAGAGCACGGTCGGGGTGGGTACGCGCTTCACCATCATCCTCCCGGTCACGGTGGAGCATCGCCGCCGCACCGGAGCACATCGCGTCATCACCGACATCTCCGCATGACACGCTTCGTTCGCGTCAGTCTTCTCGCCCTCGCCACGCTCGCTCTTGATGCCTGCGCACTGAAGCGCGGTTCCGCGTCCGAGCCGCTGGCCGCCACACAGGAGTGGCCCGCCATGCTGGCCAGCGCGTCCCAGGAGGCGCACGCCAACCGGTTCGTCGGCGCCGAGCAACTGCTGGCGGAGTTCGCCGCCCGCCACCCGGCGAGTCCGGAGGCCGTGGAAAGCCTCTACTGGCGAGGCATCTTTCGCCTTGATCCGTCCAATCCCGCCGCCTCGGCACGGGAGGCGGGCGCCCTGTTCGAGAGCTACCTCGGCAGGACGACGGGCGCGCACCGTACGGAAGCCTCCATGCTCAGGCGGCTTGCCTCGTCCATGGAGGCGCGCGCCGCGGCCATCGCGTCCACGCCGGCGCCGGCGCCCACGCCAACGCCATCGTCCGCCGACCGGGCAAAGGACGAGGAAATGCAGCGGCTGCGGGAGGAGCTTGCCAAGGCCAACGCCGAGCTGGAACGGATCAGGCGGCGGCTGGCGCAACCGAGACCATGACCGGGGCAGTGCGCTTCACGAATCAGCCGACGCGAAACAGCTCCAGCGCTCGCGCGTAGCGCTGACCCAGCACCAGCCGCAGCGCCTCGTTTGGCGGGGCACTGAGGTCGGGATCGGCCGCGAGGAGCCGATCCGCCGCGTCTCTCGCCCGTTCGTTGAGCACTGCGTCGCGCAGCGGATCCGCCACGCGAAAGGTCGGGACGCCGCTCTGCCGCTCGCCGAACAGATCGCCCATGCCACGGAGCTGGAGATCGGCGCGCGCGATCTCGAAGCCGTCCTCGGTGTCCACGAAGACATCCAGCCGCTGCTTCGTCTCCGGACTCACGTCGCCGAGCAGCACGCAGAAGGATGCGTCCGCCCCGCGGCCGACCCGGCCGCGCAACTGATGCAGCTGCGAGAGCCCGAAGCGCTCGGGATGCTCGATCAGCATCGTCGTCGCGTTGGGCACGTCGATGCCCACCTCGATCACCGTCGTCGCCACGAGCACGTCCACGCCGCCGTCGCGAAATCGGCGCATGATGGCGTCCTTGTCGTCGCTCTTGAGCCGGCCGTGGAGCAGCGCGACGCGTCGGTCCGCGAAGGCCCCGTGCGCGAGCATCTCGTACATCGTCGTCGCCGCCTTGAGATCGAGCTTCTCCGACTCGTCGATCACCGGATACACCACATAGGCCTGTCGTCCCTTCGCCAGCTCCGCGTCGACGAATCGCAGCACGCGGTCGCGCGCGGACTCGGGGCGCAGCGCGGTCGTGATCGGCTGCCGGCCGGGTGGCCGCTCGTCGAGCAGCGAGAGATCGAGGTCGCCGTGCAGGGTCAGCGCGAGCGAGCGCGGGATGGGCGTGGCGGTCATCAGCAGTACGTCGGGTGAGTCCCCCTTGGCCGCGAGCGCCTTGCGCTGCTCCACGCCGAAGCGGTGCTGCTCGTCCACCACGGCCAGGCCGAGCCGCGCGAACGACGTGGCGTCCTGCACGAGGGCGTGGGTACCGATGACGAGGAGGGCTTCGGGGCGGGCGAGCCGCTCGGCGAGCTCGCGCCGTTCGCGTGTCGTTCGGGATCCGGTGACCAGCACCGGCTCGATGCCAAGCGGCGCCAGCATGGCGGCGATGGAACGCTGGTGCTGCTCGGCGAGCAGCTCGGTGGGCGCCATCACCGCCGCCTGATAGCCGTTCTCCATGGCCAGCAAGGCGCTGAAGAGCGCGACGACGGTCTTGCCGCTGCCGACATCGCCCTGCAGCAGTCGCTGCATGCGCCGCTCGCTGCACATGTCGGCAAATATCTCCCGCAGCACGCGCGCCTGCGCGCCGGTGAGCGCGAAGGGAAGCGCCTCGCGCAGACGCGTGGTGAGGTCGCGCCTGTTCCGGAACCGGATGCCGCGCCGCGTCTCGCGCGCCAGCGCCTTGGCGCGCAGCTGCAACAGCTGCACGAAGAGCAGCTCCTCGAATGCCAGCCTCGCGCGACCGGCCATCGCGTCGGTGAGGGAGGCGGGCCGATGCACCATGCGCAGCGCGTCGTCGATGCCCGACACCGCGGCCATCTGGAGCACGTCGCGCGGCAGGTACTCCGTGACGAGGGGAAGCAGCGCGTCGAGATGCGCGTCGATGATTCCGCGGATGACCTTGAACGAGAGCCCTTCCGTGGCCGGGTACACCGCGAGCACACGCCCCTGCGCCATGCCGGCGTCGTCCACGCCCAGATTCACGAACTCGCGTGGCTGGAGCTGGCGTCCGTGAAAAAAGCGCACCGCGCCCGAGACGAGGAGCATGTCGCCCGTGCCGATCGTGCGGTCCAGATAGGGCTGCCCGGGCCACGACACCTCGATCATCCCCGTGTCGTCCTTCAGCACCGCCTGGAAGATGCGCAGTCCCTTGCGGGTGGGGAGCACCCCCTTGGAGATGACGCGCCCCACGACGGTGCCCTGCATGCCGGGCTCCAGGGACGCAACGGTGGAGATGGTGCTGGCGTCCTCGTATCGGTGCGGAATGTGGTACAGCAGGTCCCCCGCGGCGACGATGCCCAGCCGCCGCAGCGCTTCGGCGCGCGCCGGTCCAACCCCCTTGAGGTAGGTGACCGGGGTGTCGAGATGCAGTCGCTGCGTGCGGGGGGCGTCGCGCCTCACACGCCGCTCAGGAGCCCCCGCGCGAACTCCGACGCGTCGAAGGTGCGCAGGTCGTCGGTGCCTTCGCCCACGCCGACGAACTTGACGGGGACGTCGATGGCCTCGTGCACGGCGACCACCACTCCACCGCGCGCCGTCCCATCGAGCTTCGTGACCACCAGACCCGTCACGGCGACCGCGGCGGTGAAGATCCGCGCCTGCTGCACGGCGTTCTGCCCGATGGTGCCATCCAGCACGAGGAGCGTCTCGTGGGGCGCGTCCGGCAGGCGCTTCGCGATCACTCGCGACACCTTCTTCAGCTCCGTCATGAGTCCGTCGCTCGTATGAAGCCGTCCCGCCGTATCGATCAGCAGCACGTCGGCGCCGCGCGCGATCGCGGAATCGATGGCGTCGAACGCCACGGCGGCGGGGTCGGCGCCCGACTTGGCACTGACGAAGGCGGCGCCGGTTCGCTCGGCCCACACGCGCAGTTGATCCACCGCGCCCGCTCGAAAGGTATCGCCCGCCGCCACCACCACGGACTTGCCCTGCGCGCGCAGCCGCGCGGCGAGCTTTCCGATGAAGGTGGTCTTGCCCGCGCCGTTCACGCCCACGACGAGAATCACCGTCGGACGGGCGGGCGCCAGCCGCAGTGCCGGATCGCTGTTGCCGGCGCGCAACGCGCCAGTGATGCCCTCCTGCAGCGCGTCGAGGAACTCGGTCTCGCTCTTCACCTTGCCCAGCGTGGCCAACCGCTCCACTTCGGCGACGAGCTTGAGGGTCGTCGGCACCCCGATGTCGGCCTCCAGCAACAGTTCCTCGAGCCGTTCGAGCGATCCCGCCGACACGCCGCCGCGCGCGATGACGGCAACGTCCATCAGGGCGACGTCCTTGATCTTCTGCCAGAGCGAGCGTGTCGGAACGTCGGTGGACTTTCTCAGGATGCGCATGACGAATCCTAACGGGGTTGCGCTCGAGCCGGGACTCGACGACGGCTACCGCAACGCGGCGCGTCTCCGGCCCATCCACTCGGCGCACAACAGCAGCACAACGAGCGCGTACAGCCAGCCCTCCTCGCGTACGGAATTTCCGGCGCTCGTCACGCCGGCGCCCCCGATGGCGCCGCTCGCCACGGTGGGGCGCCGAGGGAGCATTTCACGCGAGGCGTTCACGGCCAGCACCGCCGAGCCACCTTCCATGTGGACGTCGTAGATGCCGGGCGACGGCGCCGTGGACTCGCCGACGTCCATTCCGTCCGTGAAGCGCAGTCGTATCGAATCCACGGATGCGATGCCGTCCCGCCGCGTCAGCGTCAGCGTCAGCGCAACGGCGCTGTCCGCTGTCCCGCCGCGCCGCCACCGAACCGACTCTCCGGCGCGAATCACGCCGCGGTCCGGGACGACGGCGCGCCGATCGCTGCGTCCCGCGGCAAGCCAGTCGAAGAGCGAGCCGGCGAGGGCGCCGTAGGCATCCGAGGACGCGCCGCCTCGGAACCGCCAGCGCCACAGCCCGGAGGCACCGAGCACGGCGATGCGGCGCGGCGCATCCCAGCCCACTACGACCGGTCGGCGCGCCTCGCCCGATCCGCCCTGGCGCGACGTCACACCGACCCAGTCGCCTCGCGGCATGGTGGCGGCCACGGCGATCGGGGGAAGGCTGTCGAGAGGCAGTCCGGCGAGGGCGCCCGCGAGCGGTGATGGTGGCGCGCCGGCGACGAACCACTCCCCGTCGTCGCTCGCCGGAGGTGCGAACAGGAGCAGCGCGGCGCGTGTGGCGCGCCGGGGTGGACCGAATGCGCTGGTGTCGCCGTGGAGCACCACCATCGGCGCCTCGCGTACGGCCTCGCGCACGGCGCGCTCCTCCACGGCCGCGAGTGTCCCGTCCGCTCGCCAGATGCCTGGCGCCACGCGGTAGTACGCCCGAGTAGGAAGCGCGGTCACGCCGCGGAGGGCGGCCACGGCCTCACGCGCGTCGAAGTCCGGCGCGGTGGAGGCGAAGACGGCGGCCGGCGCCCTCGTGACGTCCACGCCGATGGCGAGGGTGTCATTACGCCGTTCGCGGTCACCGGAGCCGCGAAACACGGCGCGCAGGACGGCGCCGCGCTCCCCGCCACCGGCCACTCCGCGCAACACGATCGAGCGCTCGGCGAATGGAGCAGACGCCGCGACGGGCAATGCGGCGAGGACCTTGTCGTCCAAGCGAAGCTCGAGCTCTCCTGCGGGGCCACCCGCGCCTCCCGAGGCGAGGTTGATCGTCGCGGCCACCGTGTCGCCGGCGAGGAGCGTCTGCGGCACGTCGATACTGGCGACCGCGACATCGGGCGCGGGCGCACAACGGGTGACGACCGCGCGCGACCCCCCGGGGAGCTGCGTGAGCGCATCCGCGTCGTCCAGCTCGCCGTCGGTGATCAGGACGACCGGTCGACCCGTGGCAGCGGCACGGTCCACGACGGCACGCAGTCCGGATGCCTGGTCACCGGGGGCGGCGCGGCCGTCGTCGGCGCGTAGCGAGTCGCCGAAGCGCGAGATGGTGCCGCCCGAGCGGACGGCGGACTCGATGGCCGCGGTCCACGCCACGCAGTCGGGCGCGGCGCGCAGCCAGCTCTGCGAGGCATCGAGCGCGACATCGGGGCGGGGCGGCGACGCGGGACGGGCCGGAGCCCCAAGGAGCAGCGCCACCACGATGGTGACGGTGCCGGCGCGCGCCAGCGCCAGCGGGAGCACGCGCGGCTGCAGGCTGCGGCGCGCGTACTGGGCGGCCGCGCCGAGGAGGCCGGCGAGCACCGCCACGAGCCAGAGCGTCATCGCTCGTACGTACGCGCGCCGGCGCTAGGCCGCTGCACCGGGCGCGTCGTCAGGGGACGAAGCGCGCACCATCCCGCTGCCCCGAGCGCTCAGCGCTCAGCGCGCGGCGAGACGGACGATGCCGGCGGTGCCGGCGAGCGACGCGAGCAGCTGCTCGCGACGTGCCTCGAACGCGGCACGCTCCACACGTGCGATGGGCTCACCAGCCGTGGAGCGCAGCGCGACCCGCGAATCCTTCTGCACCCCCCCGACCATCACCTCGAAATGCAGGTGCGGCGCGGTGCTCAATCCGGTGGTTCCCACGAAGGCAACGGTCTGGCCGATCTCGACGCGCGCGCCGGGGCGGACGCCCTTGGCGAAGCCTCGCAGGTGCCCATAGCGGGTGACGTAGCCGTTGCGATGACGCAGCTCGAGCACGTTGCCGTAGCCGTTGCCCCATCCCGCCTTGACCACGACCGCATCCCCGATGGCGCGCACCGGCGTGCCGGACGAGGCGGCATAGTCGGTGCCGCGATGCGCCTTCCACCGTCCGAGAATCGGATGAAAGCGCATCCCGAAGACGCTCGAAATCCGCCGGAACTCCAGCGGCGCACGAAGAAACTGCGCGCGGAGCGACGCGCCCTTGTCGTCGTAGTACTGCGGCCGGAATCCCTTGCTCTCGAACCGGATGGCCGAGACGTCGCCACCGGACAGCGCGAACGACGCCGCCAGCACCTTGCCGACCCTGGTGACGCCCTGCGGCCCGACCGCGCGCTCGACAAGGGCGCGGAACTGGTCGCCCTCCTGCAGATCGCGGCTCATGTCCACCCGGTATTCAAAGATGTCGGCGAGTGCCCACGCCAGCTCGTCACGGCCGCGTCCCGGGAAGTAGCGCGAGGCGGACGCCTCCATCGCCTGGTAGAGATTGGCGCGGATGGTCCCGCCAACGACCACCGTGTCCGTCTTCCATGGGAGACGCTCTTCGGTGCCCGTCCAGCTCCCGTCGGTCCCGAGCCGCATGTGCAGCAAGCGGTCGATCCCCAGATGGAACACGAGCGATTTCGGCTCCTCGCCGGCACCGTCGGCGTGGAGGTCCACCGGCATCCCAGGCTTGAGATATCGCGCATCCACCGCCGATGCGGTGGCGGCCCGAATGACTTCGGCCG
The DNA here is from genome assembly GCA_046598315.1 of Gemmatimonadaceae bacterium. Classification (GTDB taxonomy): domain Bacteria; phylum Gemmatimonadota; class Gemmatimonadetes; order Gemmatimonadales; family Gemmatimonadaceae; genus AG11. The sequence continues at coordinate 31,392 of JBKJIY010000102.1, read as the reverse complement.
CGGCACGATCGTTCACGCCCGCGCGCTTGAGCAGCCCGATGAGGGTCTCCCCACGGTGCAGCCGCTCGGTGCGCGTCCACGGACGCGCGACCGGATGCACCGAGGCCGTCACCGGGTTCTGGCGCAGCACCTCAGCAGCAGGACGTTCGGCCACTTCGGGGGTGAAGCGGAGCGCTCCGGCCAGCAGGAGGGCCACCACGGCATAGGGGATGGCGCGGATGCGTCGCATTTTCCTCAATCCATCTGCCTCCGAATGAAGGTCGGGATCTCCATGTCGCTGAGATCCTGCGACCCTCCGCCCTGCGGCGTCGGCTGCACCGGCACGCGAGGAGCTCGAGGAATGTCGTTGGCGAGTGGTCGAGCGGGCACGGAGCCGGCAACACGCGACGGACGACTTCCCGGGAAGGGGATCACTGGCGCCCCCTTGCCACTCGAGGCACCGTGGGTGTCCTGCGAAGGGCTCACGTAGCCAGGCTGGATCGCCTTGTCGAAGCCCGTGGCGATCACGGTGACGCGGATTTCGCCCTGCATGGCCGGTTCGTGCACGGCGCCGAAGATGATCTCGGCGTCGTCCCCGACCGCGTCGTGGATGATCTCGTTGATCTGGTGCACCTCGCCCAGCGTGAGGCCGGCACCGCCGGTGATGTTGACGAGCACGCCGGACGCGCCCGAGATGCTGATGTTATCGAGCAGCGGGCTGGAGATGGCCTGCTGCGCCGCCTCCATCGCGCGATTCTCGCCGCGTCCGATCCCGGTGCCCATGAGCGCCGAGCCGCCGCTCTGCATCACCGTGCGCACGTCGGCGAAGTCCACGTTCACGAGGCCCGTCACGCTGATGAGCGACGAGATCCCCTGCGTGGCGTGCAGCAGCACCTCATCCGCTTTCTTCAGCGCGTCCTGGAACGGAATGCCCTTGCCGACCACAGCGAGGAGCCGCTCATTGGGCACGACGATCATCGTGTCCACGTACTTGCGCATCTCGGCGATGCCCTGGTCCGCCTGACGCATGCGCTTGCGGCCCTCGAACAGGAAGGGACGCGTGACGATGCCGACGGTGAGCGCGCCCTGCTCCTTGGCCAGCGCGCAGATCTCGGGAGCCGCACCCGTCCCCGTGCCGCCCCCCATGCCGCAGGTGATGAAGACGAGATCGGCGCCGGAGACGGCCTTCGTCATCTCCTCGCGGCTCTCCTCGATCGCCTGCTTCCCGACTTCGGGCCGCGCACCGGCGCCCAGTCCACGCGTGAGCTTCTTGCCGATCTGGATCTTGAGGTCCGACTTCGACGAGAGGAGTGCCTGCGCGTCGGTATTGACCGAGATGAACTCGACGCCCTCGAGATGCTCGTCGATCATGCGGTTGACGGCATTCCCTCCGCCGCCGCCGACACCAACGACTTTCATGCGAGCGTTTTGCGCCGCGCTCTCTTCGAATTCGAAGATCATTGCGTACGACACTCCCCTACGACGAGGTGTCCGATGGGACCAACAGGAAGGCGCATCATGGGGCTCGATCGACCGGCGGAACTACGGAAGGAGCTGCGCGGCGCCGGCCACCCTCGAACGATGCGGGAATATAACCGCGCGGGTGATTCCGGCCAGCCCTTTCTCGACGTTGTAGGACGAACGGAAGTGGAGAAAGCTACATCGGGCGGGGCGGGCGCTTTTTCCACACGCGTGGTGGCCCTGTCCGTTTGTGATTTCCGGCTCGGGCGCACGCGGCCGCGAGTGCGGAGCCGTCGCTAGAAGAAGTCCTGCAGCCAGAACTTGATCTTCTCCCCGAGCTTGTCCATTCCGCCGCCGGACGGGAGCTTGATGCGCTTGGCCGATGCGGACGCACCGCCCAGCGCCATGCGGTTGGCGCCGTACTGCGCCAGCCCCACCACGGTGGCGTACTGCGGCGCGTCGACCGCGTCGCTGAGGCCGCCGATGTGCTCCGAGGGCGTGCCGACCCGCACGCCCGTGCCGAACACGTCGCTCGCGAGTTCGGCACTCCCCTCCATCGCGGCGGCGCCCCCCGTGATGACCACGCCAGCGGCGAGCTTGCCCGCGAAGCCCGCCGACGCCACGCCGCGCTGAACGAGGTCGAAGACCTCGTCCATCCGCTGATGGATGATGTGCGCGAGGAGTTCGCGCGGGATCTGTCGGTCTCCCTGCGCCACGGTGCTCGGGAGCTGGATGATGTCGCTCGGGTCCACCAGCGACTCGTACGCGCACCCGTGCCGCTCCTTCAGCCGCTCCGCATCGGCCTGCGTCACGCCAAGTCCATGCACGATGTCGCTCGTCACGTTGTTGCCGCCGAAGGCGATCGTGCCGAGGTGGCGGATCTTGCCCTCGTGGAAGACGGCGAGATCGGTGGTCCCGGCGCCCATCTCCACGAGCGCCACCCCCAGTTCCTTCTCGTCCTCGGTGAGCACGGCGAGCGCGCTCGCCAACGGCTCCAGCACGAGCTCGCGCACCTTGTACCCCGCCCGCTCCACGCTCTTGCGGAGATTGATGGCGGGCGACGACCCGATCGTGACGAGATACATCTCCGTCTCCAGCCGCGTGCCGCTCATGCCGATGGGATCGCGGATGCCGGTGTCCTTGTCGACGGTGTACTCCTGCGGGATCGCGTGGAGTAGCTCGCGATCCTGCGGGATGGCCTGCGCGCGCGCGACTTCGTTCGCCCGGTCCACGTCCGCCTTGATGATCTCGTCGTTGCTCACGGCGACGATTCCCTTGGACGTCATGGCCTGCACGTGCTCGCCGGCGATCCCCACGTACACGTCGGTGATCTGCGCGCCGGCCATGCGCTCGGCGTCCTGCAGCGCCTTGCGAATGGAGCGCGTCGTCTCCTCGATGTCCGAGACGATGCCGCGCCGCATGCCGGTCGTGCGGGCCTGACCGACGCCCAGCACCTTGATGGACGGATGCTTGGACGGATCGCCGACGAACTCGGCGATGATGGCGGTCGTCTTGGCCGAGCCGATATCGAGTCCAGCGACGAGGCGGTCCGAATTCATGGCACTCTGGCGATCACTTGGTCGCGGTAGCGGAGGTCGAGCTCGGCGGGACGCAGCTGGCGCCGCGCCAGATCGCGCTCGACGGGGGCAATGTCGGATAGACGCGCGAGTGATACGCTGGTCATGGCCCGCACGGGGAGGTCGGCAAAGTGGAAGAGCAGCTCGCCCGGCGCCGCCACGCGAACCGACGTGACCCGCGAGAACAGGCGCGGCGCCTCGCGTTGCATGGCGCCCAGCAAATGATACACTGCGGTATCGCGTCGCGTAGCTGCCACCACCGGCGCATCCACGGGAGTGCGGCTGGGATCGAGCGGCAGGTGGACGCCACGTTCGTCCACGGCGCGCAGGCCATCCGGCGTGACGACCAGCGCGACGGGTCGCCGCTCCACGATCTCCACCACGATGGTGCCCGGGAGACGTCGCGTCACGACGACGCTGGCGATCTGCGGGTGACCGCGCACCCGGGCGGCAAGTGGCTCGAGTGACTGCCAGACGCTGCGCGCGGTGTCCATGGCGAGGCGCTCCACGATCTCGGTGGGCGGCGTGTAGCGCGCGCCCACCACTTCCACCTGACGCACCCGAAAGAAGGCCAGCTGCGCCAGCGTGCGAGGACCCCAGACCGGCAGGGAGAGCAGCGCGACGAGCGCCAGCGCCGCGAACGCGAGCGGCCAGCGCGCGACCTTCGTCGGCGCGCTGGCTTCGCTCGTGGCGGATCGGGTGCGCCCGCCGGCGTTCACGCGCCGGCGCCAGCCAGCAGATCGTGGCCCACGCGCGTGACATCGCCGGCCCCCATCGTGATGACGATATCGCCCGGCTGCACGAGCTGTCGCAGCGCGGCACCGAGCGCGATGCGCGCACCGTGCCAGTGCGCCGGGCAGCCGAGCGCCACGAGCTCGCGCGCGATGAGGTCGCTCGTGACGCCCGCGACCGGCGCCTCGCGTGCACCGTAGATGTCGCTCAGCAGCACGACGTCGGCGCCGGCGAGCGCGCTGGCGAATTCGCGGGCGAAGTCGCGGGTCCGCGAGTACAGATGCGGCTGGAACGCGACGACGAGCCGGCGGTCCGGTGCGGCCGCGCGCGCCGCCTGCACGGTGGCGCGCACCTCGGTGGGATGATGCGCATAGTCGTCCACCACGAGCGCGCCACCCACCTCTCCGAGGAGCTGGAAACGTCGCTCCACCCCCTGGAACGCCGCGAGTCCCGGCGCCATGCCCTCGACGGTCGCGCCGAGCGCGAGGCCGACCGCCACCGCGGCGAGCGCATTCAGCACGTTGTGCTCGCCGGGCACGGCGAGTCGGACGTCACCCAGCGGCTTGCCGTCGTACTCCACGGCGAACGCGGTCCCGAGTCCCTCTCGGTGCTGTTGCACGGCCCGCAACCGCGCGTCGGGCGAGCGTAACCCGTAGCGGATCACCTCGGCCGACGCCGGCGTGGGGAGACGATTGGCCTCGTCGTCGTCGGCGCAGAGCACGATGTAGCGCGCATCGCGTAGGAAGTGCGCGAAGGTGCGTCGCAGATCGTCCAGATCCTCGTAGATGTCGAGATGATCCGCTTCGAGATTGGTCACGACGGCCACGGTCGGCGCGAGCGCGAGGAAGGAGCGATCGTACTCGTCGGCCTCCACGACGACCACGTCGCCATCGCCAGCGCGGAGGTTGCCGCCCCATGCCGTGACCCGCGCGCCCACGTACCCGGTGGGCGCCAGGCCGGCCGATACCAGCGCCTCGGTGGTCAACACGGTGGTCGTGGACTTGCCGTGCGTGCCGGCGACGCCCACCAACGTGGTGCCCGTCGTCGCTTCGCCGAGCGCCTCGGCGCGGCGCACCACCGGGATGCCGAGCTCCCGCGCGCGCACCAGCTCGGGATGGTCCTTGGGCATGGCCGAGGTCACGACGAGCGCACGTGCGCCGGTCACGTGTTCGGGCGAGTGGCCAGGCAGCACGGTGATGCCGCGTCGAGCGAGGTCGGCGGGGTCCCCGGGATTCGCGTCGCAGCCGGTCACCACGACCCCGCGCAGAATGAACAGCTGCGCCAGCGCGCTCATCCCGGCGCCGGCGATGCCGACGAAGTGGATGGGCCGCTGGTCGTCGGGACGGAGGAGCGTGGGCATGGGCGCGCGGAAATATACCGTGCGACCCCGCAACTCACATCTCGAGCAGCGCGATGATCCGGCGCGCGATCGCCTCGGCGGCGTCCGGCCGCGCGCGCGCCGCGGCGCCGCGCACGAGCTGCGCCATCGCCTCGGGATCGTCGAGGAGGCCCTGCACCGACGCGCAGAGGGAGTCGGCGGTGAGCCGCGACTGCGGCAGATCGATGGCGGCGCCGGCGGCGGCGAGCGTGCGCGCGTTGACGCGCTGATGATCCGCGGCGGAGGTCGGCAGCGGCACGAGGATCGCCGGAACGTGCCAGGCGAACAGCTCGGCGGTCGTCATCGCGCCGGCGCGTGCGAGGGCCACGTCCGTCGCGGCATACGCGTCGGCGATTGGGGACAGGTACTCGCGCACGCGCACGCGTCCGCCATCGAGTGCGGCGAACTCGGCGTGGCTCGCCTTGCCCGTCATCCAGATGAGGTACAGGTCGTCCGGCAGCCCCTGCCTCACCCAGTCGGCCACGGCCAGGTTCATCGCGCGCGAACCCTGGCTGCCCCCATAGACGAGCAGCACGCGGCCGCCCTCGCGCGGAAAGCCCCACGCCGCGCGCGCCGCGGCGCGATCCGGCCGCGGCCGTGGCGGTGGCTCGATGGGCGCCCCCGTGTCCACGTGCTGCGCGGCGTCACCGCCCAGCACCCGCGCCGCCTCCGGAAACGCGAGGTAGTACTCCCGTGTCCAGCGGCGAAAGGCGCGCGCGGTGAGCCCGGGATAGCTGTCGCCCGCCTGCTGCACGATCGGGATGCCCTTGACCACCGCGTACGCGAGCGCGACGCCGGCGGCATACCCGCCCGTACCCACCACGAGACGCGGCCGCTCGCGGCGGGCGAGCGTGTGGAGCTCGCGCCACGCTCCGACGGCGCCGCGCAGCGTCCGCCAGTTCTCCCACGGCCGCGTGCGATACAACGGATGAAGATCCAGCAGCAGATGCGGGAATTCGGTCGTGGGAAGCACTTCGCGCTCGATACCCCGCCTGGCGCCGATGAAGACGGGTCGGACGCGCGGGTCGAGCCGCACGAGCGTCCGCGCGATGGCGAGGCCGGGATAGAGATGTCCACCCGTGCCTCCGCCGGCAAAGAGAACGGTGACGCGTGTTGACATGGGGAGGCCTGGAGTGACGGACATGCTACGCCGACAGCGGGTCGGTGGCGCTGGAGCCGATCACCCGCTCCTTGACGCTCCCGATGTTCACGAGGATGCCGGTGAGGAACATCGTCAGGACGATGTTGGAGCGGCCATATGACACGAACGGCAACGTGAGGCCCGTGGTCGGCAGCAGGCCGACGACCACGCCGATGTGCAGGTAGGCCGTGAGCACGGTGACGAAGGTGAGGCCGACGGCCACGAGCTGGAGGAAGGGGGAGCGCGCCCGGCGCGCGATGCGGAAGCCAAGCAGCGCGTACGCGGCAAAGGCAAGCGTGACCGCGCCGAGTCCCACGAACCCCCACTCTTCGCCGATGTTGCTGGCGATGAAGTCGCTATACGGGAAAGGAAGGAACCCGTACTGTTGGCGGCCCTGGCCAAAGCCCACCCCGAACGCGCCGCCCGACCCCACGGCAATCAGCGACTGGTTGAGCTGGTAGTTGACCTGCGACGCCGCCTGGCTCGCGTCAAAGAATCCGGTGAGCCGGAGGAGCGCGTACTGCACCTTCTCGATCTTGCTCCAGAGCGCGGGAATCGCCAGCGCGACGAGCACCACGAAGTGGGCGATGCGCACGCCTCCCACGAAGAGCAGCACGGCGAGGATGAGCGTGTAGAGCATCGCCACGGAGAGGTCCGGCTCGAGCGCGGCGAGCAGGTCGAGCAGGCCGATGACCACGAAGAAGGGCAGCACCCCCTTGGTCAACCGGCGGAGCTGGTCACCCTTCTTCACGATGAGCATCGACGTCCAGACGACCACGGCGAGCTTGCCGAATTCGGAGGGCTGGAGCGACGTGCCGAACAGAAAGCGCTTGGATCCGTTGACCCTCGGCGCGATGCTCTCCGGCAGCACCAGACACAGGAGGAGCCCGGCGATCGTCATCCACATCAACGGCCACGCCCACGCCTGCCACCGCTCCGCGGGCAGCTTGGCGGCGACCGCGAAGGCGACAACGCCGGCGAGCACACCGGTGACCTGGTTGGCCACGTAGAACCAGCTCTCGCGGTTCCGCGACACCGCTTCGATGGCGCTCGCGCTGTAGAGCACGGCGAGTCCGAACACCAGCATCAGGACCATCACCAACACGAGGCCTCGAGCTTCAGCCGACATCCGCCAGCGCTCGCGCACCTGTGCGGTGGCGCCCGCACGATCCCGCGTGGTCCGGTGTGCCATGTCGCCGGCGACGGCCGACCCGATCACGTCCGTGCCGTGCCCAGCGCCGCGGCGAGGTGCTTGAACGCGCGCCCGCGCTCCTCGTAGTCGGCGAACATGTCGTAGCTGGAGCATGCGGGCGAGAGGAGCACCGTCTCGCCGGGAGCCGCCGCGTCACGGGCCGCCGAGATCAGCGCCTCGAACGAGCCGTCCACCTGCCGCACGGCCACGCGTCCCTCCAGATCGGCGACGACGAGCGGGGCGGCTTCGCCGTACGCCAGCACGAGCTTCACCGTCCGCCGCAACTCGGGCACGAGCGCCGTGTAGGGCTCGCCCTTGTGCCGCCCGCCGAGCAGCAGCACGGTCGGGCGCTGCATGCCGGCCAGCGCCACCAGCGTGGACGCGACATTCGTCGATTTGGAGTCGTTGATCCACTGCACGCCACCATGCTCCCCCGCGGGCTCGATCCGGTGCTCGAGGGCATGAAACCGGCGCAGCGTTTCGGCGATGCGCGCACGCGCCTCCGGCGTGCCATGCATCTCGTCGCCACCCATCACGGCGAGCACGGCAGCGAGCACGTTCGCCACGTTGTGATCACCGAGCAGGGCCAGCTCGCCGCGGTCGATCAGCGGCGTCCCATGCACGACGAGCCGGCCGGCCGCGCGATCGAAGTAACCGTCGGCGGCGCCGGTCGCGGTGGTGAAGCGCAGGTGGCGTCCGCGGACTTCGTCGAGCAGCCGCTGCACGTCGGTATCGTCGGCGTTGCCGACCCACACCGAGTGCTCGTTCGCGTTCCGCGTGAGGAGCGCCTTGTCCGCGTAGTAGGCCTCGACGTCGGCGTATCGGTCGAGATGATTGGCGGAGAGGTTCGTGACGATCCCGACGGCGGGCGCGATGCTGGGCGTATCGTGCAGCTGGAACGACGACGTCTCCAGCGCGATCCACGTCGGCGCCCGTGGGCGCAGGGCGATCTCGGCCAGCGGCGTGCCGATGTTCCCCGCCGCGACCGTCTCGTGTCCGAGGCCCTGCAGCAGCGCGGCCGTGATCGCCGTCGTGGTCGTCTTTCCGTTGGTGCCCGTGACGGCGACATAGCGCTGCGCGGGAAGAAACAGCAGGCCGATCTCCAGCTCCGACACGATCGGCACGCCCGCATCGCGCGCGGCCACGAGGACCTCCGCGTCGGGCGGAACGCCGGGACTGGCGACGACGAGCGCACTGCGCGCGACGCGCGCCACATCGTGCCCACCCTGCTGCACCATCACCCCCATCGTCTCCAGCGCGTGACCCGCGTGCCGGACGGCGTCGCCCGAGCCCGCGTCGCTGGCGTACACGTCCGCGCCGGCCCGGCGCAGCAGTTCCGCGGCGGCGCGCCCACTCCGCGCCAGCCCCACCACGCTGATCTCGCCGCGCGTCCACGCGCCGGGAAGCGCTTCGGTGAGAGAACGCACCGGCATGCTAGCGGAGCTTCAGCGTGGTGAGCGCCAGGAAGGCCCCGATGATCCCGATGATCCAGAACCGCACGACGACCTGCTGCTCGCTCCACCCTTTCATCTCGAAGTGGTGGTGGAGCGGCGCCCGAAGGAAGACACGATGCTGCTGCGCGTACTCGAGCCCGTGCTTGCGCCGATGGTACTTGAAGACGAAGCGCTGCAGCACCACCGACATCATCTCGGCAAAGAAGACCATCCCCACGAACAGCAGGAGAAACTCCGACTTGAGCGCGATCGCCACGGCACCGAGCGCGCCGCCAAGGGCGAGCGAGCCCGTGTCGCCCATGAAGATCTGCGCGGGATACGTGTTGAACCAGAGGAACCCGATGAGCGCGCCCACCATCGCCATGCAATAGATGGTGAGCTCGCCCGAGTGCTGGAGGTAGAAGATGCCCAGGTACTTGCTGGTGTCGGTGCGGCCGATGACATAGGCAAAGACGCCCATCACCGCGAAGGCGATGGCGCTCAGTCCCGCGGCCAGCCCGTCCAGGCCGTCCGAGACGTTCACCGCGTTGCTCACGCCGGTGAGGATGAACGTCACGAAGAGCACGTACAGCGCCGGCACGGTGAAGATGACGACGAAATACTTGTAGAACGGCAGCGTGATCGACGCACCCGGCAGGCTCGGCGAGAGGGGGTACAACCAGAGGTAGATGCCGAGGGCGAGGCCGATCCCCACCTGACCGAGCAGCTTGTAGCGTTCCACGAGCCCCTCGTTCTTCTGGCCGAGGCGCTTCTGGCGAAGCTTGAGGAAGTCGTCGAGAAAACCGATGCCGCCCATCCACGCCGTCACCGACAGAGCGATGATCACATAGTGGCTGAAGACGCGGGCCCACAGCAGCGTGGCGACGAGCGCCGAGAAGAGAAAGATCAGTCCACCCATGGTGGGCGTCTTCGCCTTCGCCGCGTGCGAGTCGGGCGTGCCCTCGCGGACGACCTGATAGTTCGCGGCCACGTCGAGGCGCCGGAGGATGAGCGGTCCCACGAGGAAACTGAGGAGGATCGCCGTCACCGCCGCGCCGGCGGCGCGAAAGGTGATGTAGGTGAAGATGTTCAGCGCGTGGTACTGCGGAATCAGCGGAAGGAACAGATAGTAGAGCACGAGATCCGGGAGCGAGCGTGATGAGCGAATGGAGCGTCCGGACGTCAGGGTGACGTCGTTGCCCACTCCGCGATCAGGGGCACCAGCCGTTCGAGGCGTACGCCGCGGGAGCCTTTGAGCAGAATAACCGCGTCGGGAGCGACGCGCGAACGCACCGCGGCCCATGCCGCCTCCGGATCCGCGCCGGACGCCACCCGTGCCTCGTGCGGTGCCACCCGCTGCAGGGCCTCGGCGAACGCGCCCACCCCCACGACGAGCTCCGACGGTCCGGCCAGGGCCGATCGGGCCAGATCGTCATGCAACCTGTCGGCCTGAGGACCGAGCTCGAGCATGGTGCCGAGAATGGCCACCCGCTGCCGGCCGGCGCCGGCGTGCTCGAGCAGTTCGAGCGCGACGCGCGCCGAGCCTGGATTGGAGTTGTACGCATCGTTGATCACCGTCGCCGCGCCATGCGTTTCGAAGCTCACGCGCATCGGCGGAGAGGGCATCGCGGCGATGGAGCGGGCAGCAGCCTCCACACTGACGCCGCTCTCCCGCGCGACGGCCAGGGCGAGCATGGCGTTGCGGAGGTTGTGGACGCCTCGTAACGGGACGGCGATGCGGGTGCCGTCGAGCTCGAGCCATCCGCGGCCGTCCGGCTCCGACCCCCACGCGCTCGGCCGCACGTCGCCAGCATCCAGCCCCGCGCTCAGCGTGCGCCGGGCCAGCGGTGCGGCCGCCGCGCCGATCTCCGGTTGCGATGACGGCACGACGGCGAGTGCAACGCCGGCGCAGCCGGACACTTCCTCGCGCAGCACGCCCGCCAGGTCGCCGAGCCCCTCCAGGTGTTCTTCCGCGATGGAGGTCACGACGACGACGTCCGGCTCGACGATCGCGCGCAGGAGTGCGACTTCGCCTGGCTGGTTGGTGCCCATCTCGATCACGGCGATGTCGGCGTCGTCCGGAAGGGCGAAGAGCGTGAGAGGGACGCCCACCAGATTGTTGTAGTTGCCGGTCGTCGCATGCACCTGCAGGGCGCCGGCCAGGGCGGCCTTCAGCAGTTCCTTGGTGCTCGTCTTTCCATTGGTGCCCACCACGCCGATGACCGGTCGTCCCCAGGCACGACGACGATAGCGCGCCAGATGACCGAGGGCAGCCAGCGTATCGGGCACCTCGTAGACGGGGACACCGAGGTTGGCCGCGCGCTTCACGTCGGACACGACGAGCGCGGCGGCCCCCTTCCCTACCGCCTGCGCGAGGAAGTCGTGCGCGTCGAAGGACTCGCCGGCAAGGGCGACGAAGCAATCGCCCGCGGCCACGTTGCGGGTGTCGGTGGCGATGCGTGCCAGCGGCGTTGCCCCGCGAGGCCCGGTGCCCAGAGCGCCCGCGACCCGGTCAAGGGTCCAGAATTGCGGCTGTGTCAGGGCGCTGGCCTCGGGAGTGCCGGCGTTCGCCATCAGCGTGTACCCGTCGTCATGATCTCGCCCACGATCTCCTGCTCGTCGAAGTGAAGCTTCTCGGTGCCGCGCACTTGATACGTCTCGTGTCCCTTGCCCGCCAGGAGCACCACGTCGCCCTCCTGCGCGACGGCGATCGCACGCGCGATCGCGGCCCGCCGGTCCTCCACCCGCTCGTGCTGTCCGCGCGACATGCCTGCGACGATGTCGTCGAGGATGGCCTCGGGATCCTCGGTGCGCGGGTTGTCGCTCGTCACGATGACGAGGTCGGCGCCCGGCTCGGCGATGCGGCCCATCTCGGGTCGCTTGCCGCGGTCGCGGTCGCCGCCGCACCCGAAGACGACGATCAGACGGCCCTGGGTGAACGGCCGAACGGCTTGCAATGCGCGATCGAGCGCATCCGGAGTATGCGCGTAGTCGCGGAGCACCGTCGGCCGCTCGTGGAGAATCTCGAGGCGCCCGGGCACCTGCGGCAGCGACGAGAGGGCGTCGGCGATCCTGCCGCCGGACAGCCCCAGCGCCAGTGCGGCGCCCGCCGCGGCGAGGGCGTTGGCGACGTTGAAGTCGCCGATCATCGGGAGGCTCACGGCATGCCGCTCGCCGTGCGCGGACAGCGTCCACGTGCTGCCGCGCGGCGAGTAGACCACCTGCAGCGCGCGGACGTCGGCGTCGGACGTCACGCCGAAGCGGATCGTGCGCGGGGCCTCCGGCAGGGCCGCCCACGCGGCGTCGTCGGCGTTCACCACGGCGGCGCCGCGCTCGCTGAGCTGGCCCACGAGCAATGCCTTGGCCGCCAGATACGCGTCGAAGCTGCCGTGGTAGTCGAGGTGATCGCGCGTGAGATTGGTGAACACGCCCGCGTCGAAGCGGAGCCCTTCGGTGCGCCGCTGATGCAGCGCGTGGGACGACGTCTCCATCACCACGGTGCGCACGCCGCGCTCCTGGAGGACCCGGAGAATGCGCTGGAGCTCGACGGGTCCGGGCGTGGTGAGCCCGCTGCCGCCGTCGAGCGCGATTCCCTCGCTGCCAATGAGCACGCCCAGCGTGCCAATGGACGCACAGCGCGCCGTGGCGCCATCCAGAAGATGACGCAGCATGCCGACCGTGGTCGTCTTGCCATTGGTGCCGGTGACGGCGACGAGCCGCAAGGCGCGCGCGGGAAATCGGTAGAACGCCGAGGCGGCCACGGCCGCAGCCCGGCGCGTGTCGTGGACGACGATCGCGGGAAGGGTCGCCCGCGTCGCATCGTCCACGAGCACCGCCGACGCTCCGCGCTGTGCGGCCGCGGCGAGATAGTCGTGCCCGTCACGCTCGGATCCGCGCACGGCGAGAAACAATGCCCCCGTCTCCACCGCCCGCGTGTCGTCGGTCACGGCCGTGAGCTGCTCCGGGAGTGCGGCATCGCTGTGCACGAGCAGCTCCGCGTCGCGAAGCGTCGCGACGATCGCCGCGGTGGCGACTCGCGTCACGGCGCGCCCGCGAGGCGGACGATGCTGCCGGCGGGGGCGACGGTCCCGGCAGCCGGCCACGTCTCTCCCGCCACGCCAGGCGCGAGCGCCACGCGGAATCCGGCGGCGTGCAGCGCGAGCGCGGCCTGACGCACCGTGAGCCCGCGCACAGTGGGCACACGTCGAGGATCGAGCGGGACCACGCGGGGCGGTGGCGGCGCCGGCAGCGACGCGACGAACGTCGTCGCGCCGGCCAGGTCGTCCTGGTCGCGTGCCGCGGCCTGCACGCTGTCGCGCCGCACCCCGCTCGCGCTGTCACGCACCACCTGCGCTGCCGCCGCCGTGGCCAGCAACGATCCGACCGAGTCGAACGGCGGCGCCTGCCGGCTCGCGGCGAGCGTGCGACGGTCCAGCGCCGCGTTGCGCGACGCGAGCGCCGCCTCGAGCACCGCCTTCGTCACCGGCGCCGCCGTGAGGCCGCCGTAGTACGCGCCCTTCGGATTGTCGATCTTCACCAGGATGACGAATTGGGGACGGTCGCCGGGAAAAAGTCCCACGAATGTGGGAATGTACTGCGATGCGGCGTACCGCCCGTTCACCGTGCGCCGTGCCGTTCCGGTCTTGCCCGCCAGAGAGAAAGTGCCGAGCTCGGCGAGTTTCGCCGTGCCTCCGGCCTCGACGACGCCCAGCAGCATCTCGCGGACGCGCCGCGCCACCGGAGGCGAGAGCACACGACGGATCACCCGCCGCTCGTGCCGGAAGAGCACGGTGCCGTCCGGCGCTCGGATCTCCTTGACGAGTGCGGGCTGCAGCAGCTCGCCGTCATTGGCCAGCGCCACGTACGCCGACGCCAGTTGCAACGGCGTCACGGCCACTTCGTACCCCATCGCAATGGAGGTGGCCGACTGCTGGGACCAACGCGCTGGCTCGCGCAACGTTCCCGAGGCCTCCACCGGATACGGCACTCCCGTGGGCGTTCCGAATCCGAAGTCCCGCAGGGTCTCGAACTGCTCGCGCGGCGTGAGGCGCTGTGCGAACTGCACGATCCCCACATTGCTCGAGTATCGGATCACGTCGGTGAGCGTGAACGACGCCGCGACATGCTCATCGTGAATCGTGCGGCCGTTGATGGTCATCGTGCCCCCGTACGTGGGTACCACGTCGGTCTCCCGCGCGCGTCCCTTCTCCATGAGCATGGCGGCGATGAAAGGCTTGAGCGTGGAGCCCGGCTCGTACGGCTCCGTCAGCGCGGTCGACGCCGTGGCTCGCGGATCCGAGCGGCGACTCGCCATGGCCAGCACGGCGCCGTCGGCGGGATCGACCACGACCACGTCCCCCCCCTCGGCCCCCATGTTCGCGACGGCGTCGCCCAGCGCGCGCTCGGCGATCTCCTGGAGCTGATGATTGATCGTGAGCACCACGGTGTTGCCCGTCACCGGCGCCTTGCCGGGGGCGGCGGGCGATTGGAACCGGCGTCCGCGCGAGTCGCGCATGACCGTGACGCTGCCCCGCGTGCCGCGCAGGAGCGAGTCCAGGGCCAGCTCGATGCCATCCACGGCGTTGCCATCGGCGTCGACGCGCCCGATGATGCGGCGCGTGCCCTCGGAGAAGGCATACGCGCGTTCGATGACGGCAGTGGTGTACACGCCGCGCATCGCGCTCGCCGCCGCGACGTCGATCGCGAGATAGCGGCCGGGGAGCGCGACCCACTTCCGCCGCGGATCGCTCGCGCGCTTCACGAAGTCCGGCGGCACTCCCGCCTTCATCAGCGCCGCGCGCAGCCTGCGCAGATCGCGCACCTCCGCCGGCGCCACGTCGAGCTTCACCGTTTCTCGGCTCTGCGCCAGGGTCGCTCCCACTGCATCGAGGATCTCGCCGCGCGGCGCGGGAACGGCGCGCTCGGTGCTCTGCTGGCGCTGCGCACTCGCTGCCCAGGTGCGGCCCTGCCAGAGCTGGACTTTCGCCGTGCGCACGAGCAGCGCGAGGACGAACATGGCGAGCACCAGATGCACCACGCCGACGCGGCTAGGGCGAGTCATGCGCGGCGCGAGGCAGGATGATCACCTGACTGTCGTTGGGAACGCGCATCTGGAGCTGCTGTTCGGCGATGGGCTGCAGCCGCGACCGGCCCGACGCGGATCGGATCTCGCCTTCCAGCCTGAGTCGCTCCGCCACGAGCGCGGCACGCCGCGCATCGAGATCCTGCAGCTCCTTTGCCGCCGAGATGCCGTACACGCGCCGCAGGATGACGCCCGACGTGATGACGAGGAAGCACAGCAGCAGGAGGGCGAGCCGGAGCCGCCCGCTGCCGGCTACTCCGCGCGACGCCATGCCCGGAGCTTCGCGCTGCGCGCGCGCGGGTTGCGCGCCCTCTCGCTGGCGCTGGCGAGCGTGGCGCGACGCGTGAGCACCGTGCCCAGCGCCCGTCCCCCGCCACAGGTGCACATCGGGTGTCTGGGCGGACAGACACAGTCCTCGCTCCAATCGCGGAACGCGTGCTTCACCAGCCGGTCCTCGCCGGAATGGTAGGCCATCACCACGAGCACGCCGCCGGGGGCGAGCCGGTCGCGCAGATCGGGCAGCGCGTGCGCGAGGCCCGTCAGCTCGTCGTTCACGCCGATGCGCACTGCCTGGAAGAGCCGCGCGAACTCCGGCGCGCCGCTGCGCGAGCCGAGCGTGGCACGAATGGCACCCACCAGGTCGTCGCTCGTGGCGAACGGCCGCGTCTCGCGCCGTCGGACGACCTCGCGCGCCAGCCGCGCCGCACGTGGCTCATCGCCGTACTCGCGAAAGAGGCGCGCGAGCGCGGCCTCGTCGCGCTCGTTGAGCAGATCCGCCGCCGTGTCGCCCTCGCCGCTCATCCGCATGTCCAGGGGCGCTCCGGCGCGAAAGGAGAATCCGCGCGCGGCGTCGTCGAGTTGATGGGAGGAGATGCCAAGATCGAGCAGGATGCCGTCGAAGCGAATGGTGTGCAGCGCGTCGATCGCGCCAGGATTCGCATAGTTGCCGTGATAGCCCACGAACCGCCCGGCGCGCTCCTCGGCGGCAAGGCGGTGCCGCGCCGCGGCGAGCGCATCCGGGTCGCGATCGATCCCGATGACGCGCCCGACGCCCGCGTCCAGCAGCGCGGCGGCGTGTCCGCCCCCGCCCAATGTGCCATCGAGCACCACGCCGGCCCCGCCGAGCAGCGCGCGCGCCGCCGCCACGAGCGCCGGCGCGTGATAGTCCGACGCCCACGCATGGTCATTCGGCGTCGCATCAGGCATACTACAGCATCACCACACGCCCCGGCAACGACGCCGGCGTCTCCTCACGCGTCCCGCCGGCATGCCCGTTCGCAAGCATCTCACCTACGTGGTCCACGGCGCGCGCGCCGAGCGATCCGACCTGCGCCAGATGATCTCGTGGGTGCGGCGCCGTGGGCATGCCGTCGACGTCCGAATCACCTGGAATGCCGGCGACGCCGAGGCGCTGGCGGCGGATGCAGCCGATCGGGGCACCGACGCGGTGATCGCCTGCGGTGGCGACGGCACGCTCAACGAAGTGGTGAACGGCCTCGATGGACGCGACGTCCCGCTCGGGGTCGTGCCCCTCGGGACGGCCAACGACTTCGCCCGGCAGACCGGGATTCCCGAGGATGCTGATCATGCCATGGATGTTATCCTGCGGCGCAAGCCCGTGCGCATCGACACGGCGTCGATGAACGGCCGGCGGTTTCTCAACGTCTCTACCGGGGGCGTCGGGGCGGAGGCGACGGCCGAGACGCCGGCCGATGCCAAGGCGTCGCTCGGCCCGCTCGCGTATGCCATCACCGCGCTTCGCAAGTGGGCGGGCAACGAGCAGCGGCACGCCCTCTTCCAGGGCGCCGAATTCCGGCTGGACTGCGACTTTCTCGCGTTCGCCGTGGGCAGCGCGCGCGTCACCGGCGGGGGCACGACGATGACGCCAGACGCCAGCGTGACCGATGGCCTGGTGGACCTCTGCGTGATCGAGGCCATGTCGCGCCGCGACTTCGCCATGCTCTCTCTCAAGGTGAAAGCCGGCGACCACATCGGCCTGCCGGGCGTGCACTACGCGCAGTTGCCCTGGCTCAAGGTGACGAGCGATACCCCGCTCAGCGTCAATCTCGACGGCGAAGGATCGCTCGCGAGCGTGTGCGACTATCGCGCCCGTCGAGCGGATCTGCTGGTGCACGTGCAGCACCTGCCGGGCGCGGAGCACCGTGGCGATACGTAACGCACGCGCGGCAGGGGCAGTGGAGAATCCCGACGACAAGGGCACACCGGACCAGATCCGGTGTGCCCTTGCCTCAAAACTCCCGTGCCATCCCCGTCGCGCACGACGCCGCGCGGCCAGAGGGGCCCTCCCTACTTGCAGTAGCGCTTCGCCGAGGCGTCGAAGAAGGCCTGATACTGGCCCGTCGCGCCGAGGATCTGCTTGGCGACGTTCGCGTCGACCGCGCCTGCGGCCGGCATGTTGACGTTCACGATGAGCAGTGCGTCCTGGCCAGCCTTGGCGTCGGCGCACGTCTTGGACGACTGCAGCGCGGTGCCGTAGTGCTGCACGAGCCCGAACGCCGACACGCCCTGCAGGTACTTGGCGTTGACGCCGGGAGCAATCTCGTCGGACGCCTTGAGCAGCGTGATGGCCTTGCGGAAATCGTCCGGCTTCTTGGAGGCGGCCGCGGCCTTGTAGGCGGTGCTGCCCAGGCTGAGCAGGAATGCCGCGTCGCGGTCCTTGTTGGTCGGCTCGGCGGCGACGTCGGCCTTCACGGCCTTGATCGCCTCATCGAGATTGCCCGCATCGCTGGCGAGCTGCGCGAGGAGCATGTTCGCGCCGGGCGCCTTGGGATTGATCTGCAGCGCACGCTCGAGCGAGGCCTTGGCCGCCGGGATCTGACCCGCGCGGCGCTCATTGCTCGCCTTGGAGAGCAGCAGCGAGGTGTTCGTGGGGAACTTCGCCACGCCCGTCGCGGCGAATTCGGCGGCCTTCGCGTACGCACTGTCCGCCTGGAGGGCAGCGATCTGACGGAAGTAGTAGTTGGAGTCGGCCGCCGCGGAATCGAGGGCGACATAGGCCTTGCCCGCCTCCACCGCCTCCTTGTAGTTGCGTGCCGCGTTCAGCACGAGCCAGTAGGTGCGCGCGTACTGCGGATCACCCGGATTGTCGGTTACGAGCTGCCTCGCCGTCGGAATGGCGATCTCCGGCTTGCCGGAGGTGACGAGCTCGGCGATCACGCTCTCGCGCAGCGTCGAGTTGGTGGGGTCTGCGCTCATCAGCCCGACGAGCGCCTTGAGCGCGCTCGCGGTATCCATCTTGGACTTGTAGGCGTCGTACTGCAGCTGATACGCGATCTTGCTCTGATTGTCTGCCGTGGTGATCGCCGTGGTCACCGCAATCACGGAGTCCTTCCACGGGCCGGTCGAATCGGCGGTCGTCTTGTACGCCTGGTACGCACTGGCGAGGCACAGCCGGGCCAGCGTCGCCCGGGGATACGCGGTGATGCCCTGCCGAGCGGCGGCGATGGCGTCGGCGGGCTTGCCGGCGCGAATGGCATTCTCGCAATCCTGGTTGCCCTTGAGCTGCCTGCGGGAGCTCTCGTACTCGCTCACGACCTGCTTGGCGACATCGCCGAGATTCGCCGACTCCACGCTCACGAGTGGCTGGGAGAGTGCGGCGTCGCGCGGCAGAAACATGCGCGCGTTGACGCGGTAGCCCGCGGCCGTCTTGGTCACGGTGCCGTCGATGACCTCGTCGGCGCGCACGAGCTTGCCGAGCTCCTTGATGTCGTTCGGATTCAGCGCGGAATCGGCGCGATAGCCTGACTGCGTCAGATTGGCCTCGATCTCCTTTTTGGGAGTGGCCATGAGCTGCTTGATGTTGAACGCGCTGGCGATGCGGTTGCGGATCTCGTCCGCCAGCTTCACCCCGCCTTCCACGTCCCCGCGGAATGCCGTGATCAGCACTCGCTTGGTGTCCGGGCCGGGAATCTGCTGGCGTTGAGCACTAGCGGCCGAAGGAACGGCCGTGGCGGCGAGGGCCGCGGCGAGCCCGATAGCGGGGAGTGCAGAGCGATGCGAAGCCTTCACAGTCGTAACCCTCCATAACGTTGAACACACGTACACCCCCAGGCGTCGCAGGGTCCGCCAACCAGTCGGATGACATGCGCGCTTTTTCGAACCATGGGCGAAGAGGGACTCGAACCCCCGACATCCTGCGTGTAAGGCAGGCGCTCTAACCAACTGAGCTATTCGCCCCGAAACAAACGCACGAGCGAGGCCAACGACGGCCGCACTCGGGCGATCGAACATTAAGTTTTGGTGACGGCGCAGCCCGACGCAGCTACTTCATGATCGCGATCGGCACCAGGACGCAATAGCCCAGCACGAGGAGGAGGGGGGCAATGGTCATCCCGCCACGGGCCAGGTCCGCGTAGCCCAGCAGGATCGTACTCATTGCCAGCCCCCACCAGAGCCATGGGCGCGACGGTGCCGTCGTATCGGTTTGTGCCATAACAAAATAGTGTACGCGGGGCCTGAGAGTGTGTCAAGCGACGCGCGCGTGGCGCGCGTTCCGATCCACCGCACGCTCGGAACGCGGCGCTCAGGTTGCCTCATCGCGATCCCGCGACTCTCTCAAAAGTTCGGCCAGCATGCTGTCGCGCTCGACACGCTCGGCGGCGGCCTCGGCCGCCAGGAGGGCAGCAAGTCGCCGCTTGTCTCGCCGCCGACGTCCCAACATAAATGGCAGGATGAGCAGCGAGAGCACGACGGTGACGGCGGAGAGATCGGCCACGAGGGCCAGCGCGCCGTACCGGCGGCGAGTACGCGACTGAAATCGCTGCTCGAATCCCGGCAGCGTCATGCCGAATGCCTTCCGGATGGCCGCGTCGAGCGTTCGCCCTTCGGCCCAGTACTGGAAGAACAGCGAGAGGCCCCGCGCCGAATCGAGTGCGGCAAGCTCGATGACAGCGCGGTAGCTCAGCGCGTACGCGGCCTGCGCCTCGAGCGACCCGCGGCTGAAACCGTCCTCGAGCCGCTCGAGCGACGGCGCGCCTCGCAGGGCGAGCCCGATATTGGCGGCGAGCATGTCGTCGCGGCGCCATTCGCGCGCGGCCACGCTCGCATACCCCTCGTCGAACCAGCGAGGGGGGCGGTCTCCGAGCCGCTCGTACAGGGCGAGATGCGCCAGCTCGTGCCGCAGCACCTCCAGAGGATCGCCCGCCGCTGAGCTCGCCGATCGGCCCTGCATGACGATTCGGCGGGCCTGGGGGAACGCCAGTGCGACCCCCCACTCCGGCGCGCCCTGACCGGCCCACGCGCGGAACCGGGCCGCGTCTGGCGCCACGGCGATCAGTACGCGCTGCTGTGGACGGGGCAACCAGGGAAAGCTGTCGTTGGCCGCCGCCGACGCGGCGAGCGCGCGGGCGAGCGCGTCGTCCCTCGGAAAGTACACCACGGTGAAGCGGCCCGCCTCCCTCCGGCGCGGCGCGTCATCCTGCGCCGCCGCGGAGGGCGGGAGGGCGCTCCAGCTCAATGCCACGGCGGCGAGCCATCGCGCCGCCATACGCCAGCCACTTCGCCTTACGGCTCCCCGCCCTGCTCGACCGTCTGCAGCACCTCGGCGCACTTCTTCCCCCACGGATTGAACTTGTTGGCCGCGTGTCCGTCGCGCCACGTCTGCATCGCCTCGTCCCGCTGTCCATTGAACCAGAACGCCCGGCCGAGCTCGTAGTACGCCTCGATCAGGTTCGGGCCGAGCGTGATCGTCTTCTGGAAGAATGTCTGCGCGTCCTCGAACATGTCTCGCTCGAGGTACACGAGACCAAGATAGAAGTGCGCGTAGAGCGTCGCCTTCTTGTCGGTGTCCAGCCGGATGGCGCGCGACAGATGCTCGATGGCCTCGCCGAAGATCCGCTTCTTCAGGCAGATGTAGCCCACGTTGATGCGGGCCAGGGCATTCGCGGGATCCCGCATCAGGACCTTCTGGAACTGCATCAGCGCCTCGTCGTACTTCTCCTGGAGCATCTGGGCCCAGCCGAGCAGGGCTTCGGCCTGCGGGTCGTTGGGGGCGAGTTGGAGCGCCTTGCCCAGGCTCTCCTCGGCGCCCGCATAGTCGCCGAGCGAGATGCGGCTCCACCCCTTCTCCATGAAGGTGGAGGCGCCGATGTGATCGGCGACCACGGGGCGTGCGGCGTCGAACGTGGGGGCGAGACTGGCCTGCAACGCTTTCCAGCGCTCGACGATCCCCTTGGCCTCCTCCTTCAGGGCACCGAGGTCGGCCAGTTCGGCCTCGAGCGCCTTGGCGAAGGACACGAGCTCGGCGCGAATCGCGTCGCGCTCCACGGCGGCGTCCGGTGCGTCGAGGCGCGCGGCGAGGGAGGCCAGGCGAGACCGGTACCCCTCGCTGCACTCACCCATGCGCCAACTCGCGCGCTCCCGCCTCGCGCAGCGCGATACGCTCGGTGGACGAGATCAGATGATCCACATCGAGGAAGATCACGAGCTTGCCGTCGCGCCGGATGATGCCGCGAATGTAGTCGCTGGCAAGGCCACGAAAGAGCTTGGGCGGTGGCGCCACGGCCGCGCGGTCGAATGACGCCACCTGACTGACGGCATCGACGACGACCCCGACCCATTCGCCTTCCACGGCGAGCACGAGGATGCGGGTCTCGTTCCGGACCGGGGCGTCGGCGAGCTCGAAGCGGCGTCGCAGATTGATGACGGGCACCACGGTGCCACGATAGTCCATGACCCCCTCGATGTACGGCGGCATGTCCGGCACCGGCGTGGGCGCCACGTACCGCAGCACGCGCTCCACCGCGAAGATGTCGGCGGCGAAGTGATCGTCGCCCAGACGGAAGGTGACGAGCTTGTCGACCTCGGTGGTCATGCGATCTCCAGTGCGGGTACGGCTTGACAGGTGGCGATGAGCGCGTCGGCATCCACGAGGACGATGAGAAGATCGCCCGTGCGCACCACTCCAAGGACCACGCCGTCTCCGTCTTCGGGAATGGGCGACCCGCGCAGCAGCGCGAGATCGAGGCGGAACACGTCGTCCACGTCGTCGATGGCCAGGGCGATTCGCGAGCCGCCGCGCCGGAAGATCAGCGCCGACCCGCCCGTGGCGAGCGCGAGCCCGAGCGTGGCCGCTGGCGCGTACACCATGGTGAGCACGCCGCGCACCGTCACCACACCGGCCATCGCCGCGGGCATCTCGGGGACGTGATGGATGGCGGAGAGGTCCACCACTTCTTCCACGGCAGCCAGCTCCACGGCGAAGCGCTCGGGGCCGATGCGAAACAGCAGCAGATCCACGACGCCGGTTCGGCTGCGCGCGCGATCGCGCAACGCCTGCGACGTGCCACCCGCCATGACGAGACTGCGCGCCTCGTTGCGCCCATCGCCCGCGCTCTCGGGTCCATGAAGGATGGCGCCGGGAATGGCGAACATGCCCGTCGACGGCGTGCGACGGCCAGCCGCGATGAGGGTCATCGGGGCCGCCGGGGTGAGGCGGGGTCCGGCGATGGCTCGCATCGGCCGGTTCGGCGTCACGCGTCGCGACACCGGAGCAGATGCGGCTGCGGCGGGCGCGGGCGCAGGCACCTGAGGCGGCGGCGCAGGCGCCGCGGCGAAGTCGCTGTACCGGATCTTCGGCGTCATGCCTGGTCGTCCGCGACGTCGCGGACGAGGTCCGCGTCGATGCAGCTGAGGTGGCGCATCGCGCCGACGAACAGCGCCTGCGTGGCCAGTGTGTTCACCCGGCGGGGCACGCCGCCGCTGCGCTCCGCGAGCACGACGATGGCGTCGTCGGTGAACGGCGCACGTCCCTCCGTGCCCGCGACGCGCAGGCGGTGCTCCACGTAGCCGCGCACGTCATCGCCCTCCATCGGCTCCACGTGAAATCGAAGGCTGACTCGCTGGTCGATCTGGGGACGGAGGCGCACGCGATCCCTGAGCTCGGGTTGTCCAAGCAGGACCACGTGCAGATGCTTGTCCTGCCGGTCCTCGTGATTGGTGAGCAGGCGGATCTCCTCCAGCAACGACGGACTGGCCAGCTGCGCTTCATCGAGGACGAGCACGGCACGCCGTCCGTTACGGTGTCGGTCTGCCAGCCACGCACTCAGGGCTTCGGTCGTGGCGAGCTTGCCGCGCGGCACCCTCGTCATCCCCGCTCGTCGCGCGACCGTCGCCAGGAGCTGAGCCGGCGTGATCCGCGGGTACGGGACCGCGATCAGATCGCACGCCGAGCCGGCGAGGCGATCGGCCAGCGCCCCGGCAAGCATCGTCTTGCCGCAGCCGATCTCTCCGGTGACGAGCGACAGCCCGCCACGAAGCTCGGTCGCGTCGTACAGGAGACGGGCGAGCCCTTCCGCGAACGCCGGCGACCGGTAGATGAACGCCGGGTCGGGCGAATTGGCGAACGGTCGGCGAGCGAGCTGCCAGTATTCCTCGATCATGGGACGGGCGGTCGACGTGTGGCCAGCAGCTCGACAATGGAATCGGCGACGGACGCGAGCGCCACGACGCTGTCCGCGCCCGCGCGGTTGAGCGCGACGAGCGGCATGCCGTAGATGGTGGATGTGGCGCGATCCTGCACGATCGCCGCTCCGCCGGCCGCGCGCATCGCCATCAGCCCCTCCGCACCGTCACGCCCCATCCCGGTGAGCACCACGCCCACCGCTGCGGCGCCGAAGGACGCGGCGACCGACGCGAAGAGCGGATCGGCGGCGGGTCTCACCCCCCACACCGGCGGCGACGCGTCCAGCGCGACGCACCGTGCACCAGAGCCGTGCGCAGCAACCCGCATGTGCAGCCCTCCGGGCGCGAGGTAGACGCGGTTGGTCACCAGGACCTCGCCGTCCACCGCCTCGGCGACGTGGAGTCGGCTGAGCGCGTCGAGCCGCGCCGCGAGACTGCGCGTGAAGCCGCGGGGCATGTGCTGCACGACGATCACCGCGGCGTCGAGGTCGGCGGGCAGTGCCGGAATCACCTCGGCGAGCGCGCGCGGGCCGCCCGTGGAACAGGTGATGGCGACGGCACAGACGGCGGCCGTGGGAGCGCGGGACGACGGAAGGACGGGGCGCGCGGCATGAATGCCGGAGGTACGGATGGTGGCGAGATTGGCCTGGACGGCGGCATTGAGTGCGTGAAAGAGCGTCTCCTTGACGCTGGCGAGATCGAGGCTGATCGGCCCCGATGGCTTGCGCACGAAATCCACCGCGCCCATCTCGAGACATCGCAGGGTGAGATCCACGCTCCCCACCGTGCCCGCGGCGCTCAGCATGACGACGGCGCGCGGGCTCTCGCGCATGATGCGGCGCAAGGTCTGCAGCCCGTCGAGCTCGGGCATCTCCACGTCGAGCGTGACGACCTGCGGGTCGAGCGCATGCACCTGCCGCAGCGCTTCCAGGCCGTTGCTCGCGGATCCGATCACGCGGAAATCGGGGGACGCGTCGATGATCTGCGCGATCAGGCGTCGCATGAACGCGCTGTCGTCGACCACCAGGACGGTCGCCGCGGCGCGGCTAGAGGACATGGTTGCCCTTCCTGAGGGACCGCACTTCCACCCGTCCGTCGGCGAGGTGAAAATACACGCTGCGCCCGTAGTCGAGACCCGTGTCCTCGGCCACCAGCGGAATGCCGGCACCGGCCAAGACCTCGCGCGTGGCGATGACGTTGCGCTCGCCCACGTTGATGCCGGTCCCGCTCGCGAGCTGGCCGAACATGCTCGCGCCGCCCACGATCTTGGCGCAGATCCGGCTCGCGGCGCTCACGCCCAGTGCCCGCATCTCGTCCACCATGAGCGGCACGATCGTGTCGGGAAACTTTGCCGGGTTGGCGGTCTCGCGCGACATGGAGCGATTCGGCAGCAGGATGTGCGCGAGCCCGCCGATGCGCGTCTCGCGGTCGTACAGGGCGATCGCAACGCAGGAGCCGAGTCCGATGGTGGCGATCATCTGGTCGCCGCGGGCGACGGCATAATCGGCCACCTTGACGCGGATGTCCTTCCGGAGGCGCGTCATAACGGGCGGAAGATGCGTTCGCGGCTGTCCACCGCTTGAAAGCGCGTGCGCGCTTCGCCGAGCAGCGTCTCCACCTTGCCGAGGACGAGGAAGCCGTCGGGCGCGAGGGCGCGATGGAACTTGTCGAACAGCCGCTCCTGGGTCTCGCGGTCGAAGTAGATCAGGACGTTGCGGCAGCAGACGAGCTGGTAGCGGCCCGGGGGCGCGTCGTCGGACAGAAGGTCGCGCCGCTCGAACCGCACGAGCCGCCGCACGTCCGGAGCGATGGTGAACGGCGCGTCGGGCGCGAAGTAGCGCGCGCGCAGGTCGGCGGGGGTCTCGACGAAATCCCCTTCGTCGAACGCGCCGCGCTCGGCGGCGGCGAGGGAGCGGGCGTCGATGTCGCTTCCCAGCACCCGCACGCGGCGGGGGAGCGCATCGAGCGTACCCGTGCGCTCGGCGTGGCGGTGAAAGAGTGAGGCGAGAGAGTACGGCTCCTCGCCCGACGAGCAGCCGGCACTCCACACGTCGATCGGCGCGTCGCGCCCGTCCCAGAGCGCCGGCACCACCTTGTCCGCGATCGCCTGGTACGTCTCCCAGTTGCGGAACAGCTTGGTGACGTTGATGGTGAGCGCGTCCAGCAGCTTGTCGTACTCGGCGACGTCGGTATCGAGGACCTGCGCGTAGTCATGGTACGTGTGCACGCCGCGCGCGCGCATGCGCACGGCGATCCGCCGGCGCAGGCACTTGTCCTTGTAGCTGGCACACCCGAAGCCGCGGTCCGTGGCGATCTTCGTGGTGAGCGCGGTGAATTCCGTCTCCGAGAGCTCGCTCACGATCACAGCACCTGTCGGACGGCTTCGAGGTTGGTGCGGACGATCGCGTTCGCCGGATCGATCTCCAGCGCCTGCTCCCAGCATCGAACGGCCTCGTCGCGCTCCTGCCGCTTGAAGCGGATATTGCCGAGCTTGAGGTACACGTCGTCGCCGAGCCGCGCGTTGAGCTTGACCGCCCGCAGATAGCACTCCAGGGCGTCGTCGTAGCGGGCCGCGCGGTAGTGGCCGTCGCCGAGATTCTTGTGCAGCTGCGGGACGCCGGCATCCTCGTGCACGCCGCGCTCCGCGGCCTGCAGCGCGTCGGCGTACCGCCCGCGGCGCTCGAGGACGGCCGCGAGATTGTTGTGCAGGGTCGCCGCGTGCGGGTGGGCGGCGACCCCCTCCCGCAGCAGGACGGCGGCGCGATCCAGATCGCCGAGGAGGGCCGCCGTGAGCGCGGCATAGTGGAACCAGGCGGCCGTCGGCGGCTTCGTGCCGAAGAGTGGCCGGGCCACGACGAGCGCTCCGTCCGCCGCGATCACGTCGCCGGTGCGCAGCGCCACGATGCCGACCGACGTCTGGATCCGCGCATCCCTGGCGCCTCCGCGGCGAATGGCTTCTTCGAGCGACGCGCGCGCCTCGGCGTAGCGCCCGAGCCGCTCGAGGGCATACGCAAGGTTGTGCAGCGCCGCCGCGCGCGCCCCTGGCAGGGCGACGCACTCCTCGAAGGCGCCGACCGCCTCGACCCACCGGCCCTGCCGGACGAGGGCGAGCCCCACGTAGAATCGCGCCGACGCGTCGGTGTCGCGCAGCTCGATGACCCGCCGAAACTCGCGCATCGCCTCGTCGAGCATCCCCGTCTTGTAGAACGCGATGCCGAGATTGCGATGCTCGTCCACGCGCGTCTCGCTGACTTCGGGCTCCACCGCTTTCGTCTTGCCGACGCGCTGCGCGAACCCGGCGCTCACCAGGCCGTAGATCGCCTTGCCGACGTCGAACTCGCCCAGCCCGGAGTCGTCGATCACCGTGGCGACGTCGCGCCGGCCGTCGAGCAGGGCGAGCACCGTCTCCTGCTCCCGCGTGAGGACGACGCCGCTCTCCGCCAGCTTGCGGCGGTCGACGTCGAACAGGAGATCGAAGCTCGGCACCTTCTTCTCGATCAGGCTCCACTCGTCCACGCGGCGCGCCCTCGAGCAGGAGCGACTCCGGGTTGATGGACACGACGAGGTCGTGCTCATCCGCCCGCACGTCCGCCTCGAAGTTGAACGAGCCCTGCGTCCACGTGAAGAGGAAGTACACCGCCTCCTCGATCTGCAGGCGGATCTGGTCGTGCAGCTCGTCGCGCGTGATGGCCCCCTGCGCCACGAGCAGCTCGCCCAGGCGTTTGTCGCGGTGCAGCTCCTGCGCGTTGATGGCCGCGTCGAGCTGGACCTGCGTGACCGACCCGCCCTTCACGAGAATGTCGCCCAGGCGGTCGCGCCGATTGACGATCGACGCGTAGCAGATCTTCCCCTTGTCGAAGTAGATGTACCCGAAATTGTGGCGGTGGGTGACGGCGAGGCACCCCGTCTTCTTGCCCATCGCCAGGAGCTGGAGCACGTCGGGGAGACTGGCTTCCTTGAGACTTCCCTTGATCGCCATCAGCGCATCTCCTCCACCAGGCGACTGGCCACGTCGGGCCATTCCCAGACGATCTTCTCGTCGTCGAGGAAGAAGGCATCGGCCGCCTGGCGAACCACCGGCGGCGGCGCGCTCGGCGTCCGTCCCGATGGCTCGAGCTCGCGCCGGGCGAGCGACAACGAGAGCGGGGCGCCGCTCTGCTCCGCCGCCGCCGCGAGGCGATGCACTACGCCGATCAGCTCCCGCACGCTCGCCGCCGGTCGATCGGCGAGGAAGGCCAACAGGTCCGGAGCCGCGCTGCCACGCTCGGCAAGAAACCGCGCGAAGAGGCGCTGGCGGAGCGGGCGATCCGGCAGCTCGAGCTCGGCGACCAGTCCGCCTTCGAACCGGGAGCGCAGACGATCCTCCAGCCCGTCGAGTGCGCGGGGCGGCAGATCGCTCGTGAAGACGAGCTGCTTGCCCGCCGAATGGAAGTGATTGAAGACGTGAAACAATTCGTCCTGTGTGCGCTCCTTGCCCACGACGAACTGGATGTCGTCCAGGAGCAGCGCGTCGGCGCTGCGGTAGCGCGCGCGGAATCGCTCCACCGATCCTTCCTGCAGGGCGACGATCAACTCGTCGATGAAACTCTGCGCCCCCACGCAGGCCACGCGCGCGCCACGCGCGGCGAGCCCATTGCCGATGGCATTGAGCAGGTGGGTCTTCCCCACCCCGCTCGGGCCCGAAAGAAAGAGCGGATTGTACCGATGACCCGGCTCCACGATCACGGCGTCCGCCGCGCGCACGGCCATCTGGTTGGAGGCGCTCTCCTCGAACGTCGCCCGTGCAAACGCCGGCTGCGGTCCCGCCGGCGGCACGCCGCCCGCGAGCGCCTGCTCCACGAAACTCGTCGCGTCCGTGAGCCGCTCGGGATCGCGAAAGCGCTCGTCCCCGCCGAGCGAGGGATCCACCGTGGTGATCTGTCGCTCCAGCTCGCGCAGCTCCTCCACGGCCTGCCCGAAGCCGCGGAGCAACGCCTCGTAGTTGGGTGGCGCGGCCTGCTCGGTCATGAGCCGCTCGAGCGCCGCGGTCCGATAGCCCTCGCCTTCCCAATAGGCGATCGCTTCGCCGATGCGCACCTTCCACGGCTCCAGTTGCGCGGCCACGGCGGTGGCCATGTCGCTGAGGAAGCTGAAGAATTCCTCGCGTCCCTCGGAGGGAGGAGCGAGCGGAGTCGGCGCCGACAGCTCCGGCGCGCCGACGAAGCCGCGCACCTGGGCCGGCGTGAGCGTGCCGTCCAGCGACTGGTGGGCGCTGAGCCGATTCATCGCACCCTGCAACTCGCGGACGTTGCTGAATTCCACGCGCGCCAGCTCCTCGATCACGCCCGGCGCAAACGAGATACGACGTTCGTCGCACTTCTCGCGCAGTATCGCCACGCGCGTCTCGAAGTCGGGCATGCCGATATCGACGACGAGCCCTCCGCTGAGGCGGCTGATCAGGCGCTCGTCCACGTCCGCGATGTCGGCGGGCGCCCGATCGCTGGTCATGATGATCTGCCGGCCGCTTCCCTGCAGGGCGTTGAGCAACCGCAGGAGCTCGCTCTGCGTCTCACGGTGCCCGGTGAGAAACTGCATGTCGTCGATCAGCAGGACATCCACCCGCCCGTACCGCTGCTTGAAGCGCTCCAGCTCCGCCGCGGCGATGGCCGCGTGCAGCTGCTGCACGAAGTCCTCGAGCGCCACGTACTCCACGCTCAGCTCGGGGGCACGCTTGAGGGCATGATTGCCGATCGCGCCGATGAGATGCGTCTTGCCGAGGCCGGAGCCGCTGTAGACGAACAGCGGATTGTACGCGGCGCCCGGCGACTCGGCCACCGCGCGCGCGGCGGCGACGGCCAGCCGGTTCGCGGAGCCGACCACGTAATTGTCGAAGCGCGCGCGCGGATCGACCTGCATGCCTACCGCAGCGCCGGCGAGGCAGGGGCTGGCGTGGTGCCGGCAGTGCTCATTCGGCGCAGCACCAGCTCGGCGATGCCACGGAGAGTTTCGAAGACCCCCGGACCATGGAGCGCGTCGGCGGGAAACTCGGGCGCATCGCGAAAGTTGATCGCGTCCGACAGATCCGGGACAGGCACGATGAGCGCCGCCGGCAGATCCTGCTTGTTGTACTGGATCACGAGTGGCATCCCGCGCGGGTCAATGCCCTGCTCGGAGAGATTCGCATGCAGATCCTGGAAGCTCTCCACGTTCTCGTCGAGTTGCCGCGACTGGCTGTCCGCGACGAAGACCACGCCGTCGGCACCCTGGAGCACGAGCTTGCGCGTCGTCTGATAGTACACCTGCCCTGGTACGGTATACAGCTGGAACTTGGTGGTGAAGCCGGAGATCGAACCCAGGTCGAGTGGGAGGAAATCGAAAAACAGCGTACGGTCGGTCTGGGTCGCCAGCGACACCATCTTCCCCTTCCGGTCCTCCGGCACCTGGCTGTAGATGTAATGGAGATTGGTCGTCTTGCCCGAGCGGCCGGGCCCGTAGTAGACGATCTTGCAGGTGATCTCGCGCGTAGCGTAGTTGACGAGCGACACGAGGCAGGCGAGTGGGCGCGGGAAGGAGCTAGGCTCGGCCGAACAGCACGGCGAGATTGCGATTGAGGTCGCGCTCGAAGTCCACGTCGAGCGTGGGCGCGATCGTTGGGGGCTCGGCCGGAGCGGCCACCACGAGCCCGGCGGACAGCTCGTCGAAGTAGAGGCGGACCAGTCCCAGCGACGTCTCCGAGCCGAACACCGTGAGGAAAATGTACGCGCCGCGCGGCCACACCGCTTCCGCTACGAATATCTGACGCGTACGGCCCACGTGATGCAACCCGCGGAATGGCCGGCCATCGAGCATGCGGCCGAGCTCCCCGGCAGTGGCATGGATCCCCGCGGCGAGCGCGCAGGCCGACATGACGTCCACCGCACGCGCAAAACCATGCTGGGCAAGCACCTGCCCGCTCGGATGCAGCAGCAGGGCCAGCTCCACATTTGCGTCCCGCACGAACCGCTTGAGCGGCGGCGCAATCCAGGACTCCACCACCATCATGCTCACTCGGCGAGCCCTCCCGCGACGGTGAGCGCACCGAGCGCGCGGAGGAGCTCCCCGCGCACCAGGCCCACGTTCACCGACGATTCGGCCACGACCACGAGCACGAGCGCGCCGCCCCCGGCGATGCAGAGGCGTCCGCCAGGCGCCTCCAGCTGCATGAAGGACACCGCGCCCATGCCCGCGGCTCCCGCGGACAGCCGTGCCTTCCGGTACAACGCGGCCGCGAGCGCCGCCACGCGCTCGCCCGTCTGGCCGATCTGCAGATTGGCCTCGACCACGATGCCGTCGCGCTCGCTGACGACCAGCGCCGCGGTCACGCCGCGCAGCCGAATCAGGGCGTCCAGGACGGGCGCGAACGACCCGGCCATCAGGCGCGTCCCCCGAGCCAGCGCCGCGCGCGGTCGGTGCAGCGATCCAGCAGCCGCCGCACGAGGCCCAACGGCGTGGTGCGCGAGGTGGCGAGCACGAGCAACCCATCGCCACTCGACGGGGCCATGGCCACGACCGCCACTTCCGTCTCGAACACGATCGACGTCCATTCTCCGAGCTCGAGATGATGGGTGGCCCGCCGCGCGGCGTCGGTCACCCCACTCAGTTCGGCGCCCACCTCCTGCGCCACATCGTGTCCTTCCCATGACACGTAGGCGCCGGCCAGCACCAAGCCGTCGCGATCGAGCAGGAGGGCCGTCTGCTCGGCGCCGCTCAGCAGATCCGCGAAGAGGAACCGCGAGTCGTGCGACGTGCCGGCAGGAAGACGCGGCGTATCGCGCGGCGCACGCGCTCGCGCGCTCTGCGCGGCGCGCACCTGCGACAGGGCGCCCGACACGCGAGGATCAGATGCGTCGGCCGCCAGGGCGTCGGTGAGGTACTGCTCCGCCTCGCTCATGCGACCGGCCTGGAAGCAGACGAATCCCAATCCCCTGAGCGCTCCCGGATGTCCAGGTGCAAGCCGCAGCACCATGTCCCACTCGTC
>JBKJIY010000031.1:0-7895 GCA_046598315.1 Gemmatimonadaceae bacterium | reverse complement strand
CCGCCCTGCAGTTGGTCACGCACCTGCTCACGCCCTTGCAGTTGCTGCTGTTGCCGATGCTGCTGCGCCAGGGTGCCCGCGTATTTGGCGGCGCTTCGGCCCAGGACCTGAGTATATCCTCCTTGCGCCACCTCCTCGGCACCGACTGGCGCGAGGCCTTACGCCTGCTCTGGCGCGCCGAGCTGGGGGCGCTGGCGCGCGCGTACGGCGCGGACATCGAGAGCCACGGCACGTTTCGCGAAGCGCTCCAGTCGCGACGCGATTTCTTCCGCGAGGTGGGGGGCACGGCGACCGACCACGCGGTGGTGTCGCCCCGCGCCGAGTGGTTGCCCGCGGGGGACGCAGAACGCCTGTTCCAGCGAGCACTCCAGGGCGAGGCGACGCTGGAGGAGCAGGCGAGCTTCGAGGCCCACATGCTGATGGAGATGGCGCGTCAGTCCGTCGACGACGGACTGGTGATGCAGCTGCATGCCGGTGCCCTGCGTGATCACCACGACGCCGTCGTCCAGCGCTTCGGCTCCGACGCCGGGGGCGACATCCCCGTCGCCACGGAGTTCACCCGTTGCCTGCAGCCGCTGCTCAACGCGTACGGCGCCGACCCGCGCTTCACCCTCGTCGTCTTCACCCTGGATGAATCCACGTATGCGCGGGAGCTGGCACCGCTTGCCGGTCATTACCCCGCGCTTCGTCTTGGCCCACCCTGGTGGTTCCACGACTCCATCGAGGGCATGCGCCGCTTCCGTGAGCAGACGACCGAGACGGCCGGCATCTACAATACCGCGGGCTTCAACGACGACACGCGGGCGTTCTGCTCCATTCCGGCCCGGCACGACCTGGCGCGCCGCGTGGACGCGAACTTTCTGGGTGGTCTGGTGGCACGTCACATCGTCAGCCTGCCGCACGCGCGAGCGATGGCGCGTGCCCTCGCCTACGATCTCCCCCGGGAGACGTACAAGCTGACCGCGCCCGCTTCACCATCGGGAGGGATCGCATGAGCTCCATCGCCACGGAGCCCGCCGCCACCGTCGCACCTGGCGGCCGCTATCGCTGGACGGTCTGCGCACTGCTGTTCTTCGCCACGACGATCAACTACGTGGACCGCCAGGCGCTCGGTATCCTGGCGCCCACGTTGCAGAAGGAGATCGGGTGGTCGGAGTCGGACTACGGCGTCATCGTGTCGTATTTCACGCTCGCCTATGCGCTCGGCTTCCTCGTCGCCGGCCGCATCATGGACCGCGTGGGCGTGCGACGCGGCTTCGTCGGCGCCATCGTGATGTGGAGCCTCGCGGCGATGAGCCATGCGCTCGCATCCACTGCGGCCGGCTTCAGCGCCGCACGCTTCGCGCTCGGGCTTGGCGAGTCCGCCAACTTTCCCGGCTCCATCAAGACGGTAGCCGAATGGTTTCCGGCGCGCGAGCGTGCCTTCGCCACCGGCATCTTCAATGCGGGCACCAACGTCGGGGCCATCATCACGCCGTTGCTCGTCCCCTGGATCACGCTGCGCTGGGGGTGGCGGGCAGCCTTTGTCGTCACCGGTGCGCTCGGTTTCATCTGGCTCGTGGCCTGGCTGGCCATCTATCGGGCCCCGGAGGAGAATCCTCGTCTCTCGGCGGCGGAGCTGGCGTACATCCGGAGCGACGGCGAGCAGCCCGTCACGCCCATTCCATGGATCCGGCTCCTCGGGTATCGGCAGACCTGGGCGGTGATCGCCGGCAAGGGGCTCACTGATCCCGTGTGGTGGTTCTATCTCTTCTGGCTTCCCAAGTTTCTCGACGCCAAGTACGGCATCAAGCTCGCGACGCTCGCCCTGCCGCTCATCGTCATCTACCTCGTGGCCGATGTGGGCTCGGTGGGAGGCGGCTGGCTGTCCACGCCGCTCATCAAGCGCGGATGGTCGCTCAACAAGGCCCGGAAGACGGCGCTGCTGATTCCAGCACTGCTCATCGTGCCGACGATGCTCGCGCCGCGCGTGGACGGACTGTGGGTGGCGGTGGCCTTCGTGAGCCTCGCCGCCGCCGCGCACCAATGGTGGTCGGCGAACATCTATACACTGAGCAGCGACATGTTCCCGCGGCGCGCCGTGGGCTCGGTGACGGGGATCGGCGGCTTCGCCGGCGCGGCGACGGGATTCATGTTCCAGCGCCTCACGGGCAACGTGCTGCAGGCGAACGGCAACAATTACATTCCCATCTTCGTCGCGTGCGGACTGGCGTACGTCACGGCGTTCGCCATCATCCAGCTCCTCGTGCCACGTCTCGAGCCCATCGGTGATCTCCCTGCGCGCCCCTGAGCCGACCTCCCGGCCTGCCGGTGTTGCCCCGTCCGCATGCAGATGACGTTCCGCTGGTTCGGCCCGGACGATCCCGTGTCGCTCCAGCACATCCGGCAGATCCCCGGCGTGGAGGGTGTGGTCAGCGCCCTCTACGACGTCGCCGTTGGCGAGGCGTGGCCGCGCGCCTCACTGGCCGCGCTGGCCGAGACGATCGACGCGGCGGGGCTGCGTCTGGCCGTCGTCGAGAGCATCCCGGTGCACGAGGACATCAAGCTCGGGCGCCCGTCGCGCGACCGGCTGGTCGATCACTACTGCGCCAGCGTCCGCGCGATGGGAGAGCTTGGCATTCCGGTGCTCTGCTACAACTTCATGCCGATCTTCGACTGGACGCGCACCGACCTCGCGATGCGTCTGCCCGACGGATCCACCGCCCTCGCCTATGACGAGGCCGCGCTGGCGCGCATCGATCTCTCGCGCGGCACGGGCGACCTGCCCGGCTGGGCGGCGGCGTACGATGCCGAGGCGCTCGGTGCGCTGCTCGCCGCGTATGGCGAGATGACGGACGAGCGGTTGTGGGAGCATCTCGCCTGGTTCCTCGAGCGAGTCGCGCCCGAAGCCGAGCGCGCCGGCGTGCGCATGGCCATCCATCCGGACGATCCGCCCTGGCCGATCTTCGGCCTGCCGCGCATCGTCACGAACGGCGCAGCGTTCGAGCGGCTGCTCGATCTCGTGGATTCGCCGGCCAACGGGGTGACGTTCTGCACGGGCTCCCTCGGCGCCGATCCGGCGAACGACCTGCCGGCCATCGCGAGGCAGATCGGCGAGCGCGGGCGCATTCACTTCGCCCATTGCCGCAACGTGGCCGTCACGGGCGTGCGGCAGTTTCACGAGGCGCCGCATCCGTCGCGGTTCGGCGACGTGCCCATGCGCGACGTGCTCGCGGCCCTGCGCGACACGGGTTTCGCCGGCCCGATGCGCCCCGATCACGGACGCATGATCTGGGGCGAGACCGGGCGTCCCGGCTACGGGCTGCACGATCGCGCGCTCGGCGCGATGTACCTTCAGGGCCTCTGGGAGGGGCTCGGTCTTGCCTCATGACGACACCGTAGGCGGTCATCGCCAGGTCGTGCGCGTGCACGCGAGCGACGACGTCGCCGTCGCACTGGTTGCGCTCGCGCCAGGCGATGTCGTCCTCGCCGGCGACGCGCGCATCGAGGTACGCGATGCGGTGCCCGCCGGCCACAAGCTCGCGCTTCGCGCCATCGCCGACGGCGATCCGGTGAGGAAATACGGCTGGCCCATCGGCCGGGCGACGTCGGGCATCGCGCCCGGCGAGTGGGTGCATTCGCACAATCTCGGCACGCAGCTCGACGGAAGCGCCGACTACGCCTACGAGCCCGTCCCCGCGAGTCCACCCTCGCCGGCGGCCGAGATGCCCACCTGGATGGGCTTTCGCCGCGACGACGGCCGCGTCGGCACCCGGAACGAGATCTGGATCATCAACACGGTCGGCTGCGTCAACTGGGCCGCCGAGCAGATCGCGCGCAGCGCCAACGATCGGTTCGCCGGCCAGGTGGACGGCGTGCATGCGTTCGCTCATCCATACGGGTGCAGCCAGCTTGGCGACGATCTCGCCAACACGCGCCAGGTGCTCGCGGGCCTGCTCCGGCATCCCAATGCCGCCGGGGTCCTCGTGCTCGGTCTGGGCTGCGAGAACAACCAGCTCGACGCCCTGCTCGCCGCTGCAGGCCAGGTGGATCGCGACCGCATCCGCTTCTTCAACACGCAGGACGTGCTGGATGAAAAGCAGATCGGCATGGACATGGTCGCCGAGCTGGTAGAGCGTGCGGCACGGGCGACACGCACCGTGGTGCCCGCCTCAGCTCTCGTGCTGGGCCACAAGTGCGGCGGATCCGACGGCTTCAGCGGTCTCACGGCCAATCCGCTCCTCGGTCGCGTCGCCAACCAGCTCACCTCCCTCGGCGGCACCGTCATCCTCACCGAGGTGCCCGAGATGTTCGGCGCCGAGCGGATGCTGATGAATCGCGCGGTGAACGAGCGCGTGTACGGCGAGGTGGTGGCGATGGTGCGGGACTTCAAGGACTACTTTCTGCGTCATGGCCAACCCGTGTACGAGAATCCATCGCCGGGCAACAAGACGGGCGGGCTCACCACGCTGGAGGAGAAGTCGCTCGGCGCCGTTCAGAAGGGGGGCGAGGCCATGGTGACCTCGGTCCTGCGCTATGGCCAGCCGGTTCGTACGCCGGGTCTCGCGTTGCTGCAGTCGCCCGGCAACGACGGCGTCTCCTCCACGGCGATGGTGGCGAGCGGCGCCACGGTGCTGCTCTTCACGACGGGCCGCGGCACGCCCCTCGGATTCCCCGTGCCCACGGTCAAGATCTCCTCCAACTCGGCCATCGCGGAGAAGAAGCCGCACTGGATCGACTTCGACGCGGGAGCGCTGCTGGGGGAACCCGCCTCGATGGACGAGCGAGCCGATGCCCTGTTCGCCTATGTGCTCGACGTCGCGAGTGGCAGGACGCAGACGAACAACGAGCGCAACGGCGTTCGCGAGATCGCCATCTGGAAAGAGGGCGTGACGCTGTAGATGACGACCAACTCGCCACGTCCCGCGCTTTCGCGGGCGCTCGTGACCTCGGGGACGCTGCCCGCAGGCGTGGTCGAGCGGCCGTCACGCGAGCTGCTCGACCTGCCGGAGCGCGTCATGCAGTTCGGGACGGGTGCGCTCCTGCGCGGCTTCGTCGACTGCTTCATCGACGAGTCCAACCGCCGCGGAGAGTTCGGCGGCCGCGTGGTGATGGTGGGTTCCACCGGCAGTGGCCGCGACGCGCTGCTCAATGCGCAGGATGGCCTCTTCACCCTCGTCGTGCAGGGGCTGTCGCACGGCGAGGCACGCCGCGAATGTCGCGTGATCGCATCCGTCAGCCGCGCGCTCTCGGCCACAGCGGAGTGGACCGACGTGTTGCAGTTCGCGGAGAGTCCGGATCTCGAGCTCATCGTCTCGAACACCACCGAGGTGGGCATCGTCCTCGATGAGGCTGACGCCGCCGCTGGGCCGGAGGGCGGACCGCCACGATCGTTTCCCGCTCGCCTGGCGCGCTGCCTGCTGCACCGCGCCCGCCGATTTCAGTACGACGCGGCTCGCGCGCCGGTGGTGGTTCCCTGCGAGCTGATCGAGGACAACGGCGACAGGCTGCGCGCCATCGTCCGGACGCTCGCGGAGCGATGGGAGCTGGAGCCGGCGTTCGTGCAGTGGCTCGACGGCGTGCGATTCTGCAACACGCTCGTGGACCGCATCGTGACCGGTGCGCCGAGCGGCGCGCAGGCGCACGAGCTCGACGCGCTACTCGGCTACGAGGATGCGATGCGCACCGTGTGTGAGCCGTATCGGCTGTTCGCCATCGAGGGGGATGCCGCGCTGCGCGCGCGTCTCCGCTTCGCCGGCACGGATCCATCGGTCGTCGTCGTCGAGAACATCGCACCCTTCCGGGAGCGGAAGGTGCGCCTGCTCAACGGAGCGCACACCGCACTGGTCTCGCTCGCCCTGCTCGCCGGCTGCCGCACGGTGCGCGAGGCAGTGGAGCATCCGCTGCTCGGTGCGTTCCTGCGCACCGCGTTGTTCGAGGAGATCGTCCCGAGCCTCACCGTGCCGGGCGCGTCGGAGTTCGCACGCGACGTGCTCGACCGGTTTGCCAATCCGTATCTCCATCACGCGTTATGGGACATCACCCTGCAGGGCACCGCCAAGTTGCGCGTGCGGCTCGTGCCCACCATCCTCGCGCACGGGGAGCGGACGGGCCAGCCGCCGCGGGCGTTGGCGCTGGGCTTC
The DNA here is from genome assembly GCA_046598315.1 of Gemmatimonadaceae bacterium. GTDB lineage: Bacteria > Gemmatimonadota > Gemmatimonadetes > Gemmatimonadales > Gemmatimonadaceae > AG11. Next base: position 1,773 of record JBKJIY010000031.1, on the reverse strand, counting down.
GCCGGATTTCTTGCCTTCCAGCGCGGCGATCTGCACGCAGCGAGAGGGCCCGCCGCGGCCGTGCCCGCGGACGACTCGGCCGAAGCGGTCCGGCTGGCGTGGCGCACGACGAGCGACGAGCCGAAGGACCTCATGCGCCTGGCACGCCACGTCTGCCAGGATGATGCGTTGTGGGGCACCGATCTCACGCGCGTGCCGGGCTTCGCCGACGAGGTTGGCGAACAGCTCGTGCGCATCCGACACGACGGGGTGGACGCCGCCATCACGTGGATAGTGGGAGTGACAGCGTGACGACCGCCACGCTCGAAATGGACAGTCAACGGCACGCCACGCGGGCGCGGATCGAGCGTCTGGGTGCGGTCGCCGTCGTCCGGCTGCCCAGCACCGAGGCGGCGCTCCGCGTCGCCGACGCGCTACATGCCGGCGGTGTGACGGCGCTCGAGATCACCGTCACAGTGCCCGACGCGTTCTCGGTGATCGCGGCGCTCGTCCAACGGTTCGGTGACGAGGTATGCGTGGGCGTCGGCACGGTGCTGGATGAAGCGACGGTGCGCGCCGCCGTGCAGGCGGGCGCGCAGTATGTCGTGAGTCCGGTGCTTCGGTCGGCCGTGATTGCGCGCGCGCATGAGCTCGGGGTGCCGGCGATGCCGGGCGCCGTCACGCCCACGGAGCTGCTCGCGGCGCATGAGGCCGGGGCCGATGTGGTGAAGGTGTTTCCCGCCGATACGCTCGGACCGGGCTACCTGAAAAGCGTCCTGGCGCCGATGCCATTCCTGCGTCTCATGCCTACGGGCGGGGTCACGCCGGAGAACGTGGCCCTCTGGCTCTCGGCCGGCGCCGTGGCCGTGGGGCTCGGCGGAGCGCTCGTGGATGCCGCCCTCGTAGCCGCGGGCGATTGGGCCGGCATCACGGCGCGTGCGCGTCGCGTCGCCGACGCGGTCGCTGCTTCTCGGACGAGGGAGATACCGTCATGAGGCGAATCGTCTGTTTCGGTGAGTTGATGCTACGGCTCTCGCCACCGGGCGATGAGCGATTTTTCCAGTCGCCGGCGCTACGCACCTGGTTCGGGGGCAGCGAGGCGAATGTCGCCGTGGGACTCGTGCATCTCGGCACGCCGGCGTCGTACGTGACGCGCCTACCGGTCAGCCCCGTCGGTGACGCCGCGCTCGCCACACTCCGCGCAGAGGGCGTCCACACGGACGACATCCTGCGGGGCGGGCCGCGCATGGGGATCTACTTCGTGGAGTCGGGTGCCGACGTTCGTCCCATGCGCGTGGTGTACGATCGGGCCGGCTCGGCATTCAGCCAGATGGACGGCGATGCGGTGGACTGGGCGACCGTGCTGCGCGACGCGGACGGACTGCATCTGTCCGGCATCACCTCCGCGCTGGGAGAGGGACCGGCTCGCGCCGCGCTCGCCGCCGCCGCCGCCGCCCGACGCGCGAATGTGCCCGTGAGTCTGGACCTCAACTATCGGCCGGCGCTCTGGGCGGGGCGTGATCCGCGTTCGGTGATCGAGCCGCTGGCGGCAGCGAGCACGCTGCTCATCGGCAACGCCAGCGCCTTCACCGCGATGCTCGGCGTGCCTGCGCCGGATCTCACCGCCGGAGAGGCTGCGGCCACGTCCGCGCGCCGCGTCCATGCGCAGCTCGGCTGCCCGCGCATCGCCCTGACGCACCGCGAGGTCCGAAGCGCGTCGCTGCACCGGTGGAGTGCCTCGCTGTTCGACGCTGGCACGGAGGCGCTGCACGTGAGCCGAAGCTACGAGGTGAA
>JBKJIY010000002.1:0-50556 GCA_046598315.1 Gemmatimonadaceae bacterium | reverse complement strand
CGGCGCGCCTTGCGCGACGGTCACGATCAGATGGAGCGCGGGGATCGTGGGTGTCTTGGGGTCGGCCTTCTGCCAGCGAGCCACCTCCTTGTCGAGCATGGCGAGCATCTGATCCTTCGGATACTCGCCCAAGGCACCCATCCGCTTGGACAGGGGGTTGCCGTAGAAGGCGATGATGCGCTGGTTGGGAAGAATGGCGCCGGGCAAGGGTGCCGGTGTCTTCACCGGCCAGAGCGAGTCGAGTTTCGGCTCGGGCCTGGTCATGCTGGCCAGCGCCACGCTGTCATGCCGCGAACGCTTCGGGAGCTCCCCAACCGGGAGCTCGTGCTGCTGGGTGTTCGTGACAGCGGCGCTCGCTCGCGTCGCCGTATCGGTGGCCGCGGCGCCCGTGGACGCGCCCTGCCGACCGGACGCGGGCTCGCCCGCGCGACTCTTGTCGGCACACGCGGCGGTGGCGAGCAAGGTGGCAACCACGAACAGGGACGACATGGCGCGCGAAGGCGCCCGAGAACGAGACTTGAACACGGCTGTCGGATGAGGATGGAAGCGCCCGCCAGAGCAGCGGGCAGTGGGATGCTAGTCGCTCCCAGTGCAAGCGCCAAGCCCTTCCGGCGCGGCACCCGGAGGCCTAGCCTTGTTCCATGACCGACCGCGCCCCCGCGTCGCCCTCTGGCTGCGCGCTCACCCTGCTGCTGCTGGACGCCGCCCGGGCCGTGGAGGCCCGCGTCGAGGGGGCGCTGGCTGACATCGGCTTGTCACTGGCCATGCTCGGCGCCCTCCGGCACCTGCTGATCGCCAGCGAGCCACTCACCCTCTCTCAGCTCGCCGAGCGGCACTGCTGCGGCAAGTCCAATGTGACGCAGCTCGTCGACCGGCTGGCGGCCGACGGGTATGTCATCCGCGTGAGCGACCCGGACGACCGCCGCAGCATTCGCGCCGCGGTCACGCCGAGTGGCCGCGCCGCGTACGATCGCGCGAGCGCGTTGCTCGCGGCTCACGAGCGTGACCTGGATGAGCGTCTGGGATCGGGTGCCCGGTCGGACCTCGCACGCGGGCTGTTGACGCTTCGGGAGGGCTGAGCCGCACCGGCACGTCATGGGGCACAGTCATCACGGCCACGCCCATCATGCGGCGCCATCCGGCGGCTCGTCGCGCCCCCTCGCCATCGTGCTCGTGCTCACCGCGCTGTACATGGTGGCCGAAGCGGTGGGCGGATGGCTCTCGCATTCGCTGGCACTCATCGCCGACGCCGGGCACATGCTCTCAGACGTCGGTGCCCTGGCGCTGAGCCTCTTTGCCGCGTGGATCTCGCGCCGGGAGCCGACGCCGAGCCGGTCCTACGGCTACTACCGAACCGAGATCCTCGCCGCGCTCGCCAATGCGGCCACCCTCATCGCCGTGTCGGTGTGGGTCTGCGTGGAGGCCTACCGTCGGCTCCAGACGCCGTCTCAGGTCGCCGGCGGGTTGGTCATGGGCATCGCGACTGGTGGGCTTCTCGTGAACCTTGCGGGACTGTGGGTGCTGCGCGCGGGCCGGGGCGACAATCTGAACGTGCGCGGTGCCTGGCTCCACGTCGCCTCCGATGCGCTGGGAAGCGTGGGCACCATCGCCGCCGGCGCTGCGGTCGCGTTTCTCGGCTGGAGCTGGGCGGATCCAGCCGCATCGGTCGTCATCGCCCTGCTCGTGTGCTATTCCTCCTGGTCGCTGCTGAAGGAGAGTGTGGATGTGCTGATGGAGGGCACTCCCGCCGGCGTCGAGCCGGAACTCGTGCGCCAGGCACTACGCGACGTGCCGGGAGTGGATGCCGTGCACGACCTGCACATCTGGTCGATCACGAGCGGGCGCGTTGCCCTCTCCGCGCATGTGGCGGTGAACGGGAGCCGGCCCGACCGCGACGTCCTCCCCGAATTGTGCGGGGCGCTGCGCGATCGGTTTCACATCACGCATGTCACGCTGCAGCTCGAGAGCGAATGCGCCGCCGCTGAGTCGCTGCACCGCTGATCGGCGTCAGGGCACCCTGACGCGGATCTCGACGGCCTTGGGTGCGGTGAGCGTGGCGGGACGGCGAGCGGCGGGACGCTTCGCGGCGGCCTTCTTCGCCGTGCTCGTCCTGGTGGGCGCCGCGACCCTGGCCTTCCGCATCGGCGCCCTCGACGTCTTCCGCGGGGCGGACGACGACTTCTTCGCGACACTCTTCCTTGCGTTGGCGGTGACGCGACGCGTCATGGTCCCTTTCACCCCGGGAGACAAGGGCGAGAGCTTTGCCGGCGCCGGGGATGGGCTGATGCGCACCGGCGCGGGCTGCCGCGCGAGCGGAGGGATGACAACGGGCGCGGCAGCTGGCGCCGCTACCGCCGGCGCCGCTACCGCCGGCGCCGGGGTCGTGGCAGCGCTCGCCGTGGTCGCGTTGCCATGGCCGAACAACCCGGTAATGAATGGCTTGGCGATGCATTCGTAGAATGGCCGACCGTTGCAGATGGACGTGGCCTGGTTCTCCACGAATTTCTGGACCTTGTTCGGATAGGTATGGCAGCGCGGCGTGTTGGTCCCCCGCACGCATCCGTTATATCGCAGGAGCGCCGTCTGCCAGTCACGCGGCCGCGTCGCGCCGGTCTTCGTCTTCGGATTGAAGTAGTGGTTCAGAATGAACACGCCGTACTTCACGTTCGTGGAGTCGCTCGCCAGATCCTTTCCGAACAGCCTGGTCATCTCCTTGTTCAGCCAGACCTTGGGATAGACCTGCATCAGCCCGACTGCCCCAACATTGGACGTGGCGTTGGAGATGAACCGGGCGTTCTCCGTGAGCATCACGCCGAAGATCAGCGCAGGAGAGATCCCGCGCTTGTACGCCTCGCGCACGGCGTACTGCGCGATGGAATCGGCGCGTGCCGAGTCCACCTGCTTGAGGCGCATCACGTCCTCATAGAAGTTGCGCTTTTCGTCCTGGAACTTGTCGGTGGCCATCAGCCGGTCCACCTCGCTGCTGTCGCCGGCGCCGATGGCCAGCGCGGCGCCGGGCGCACGCTTGCGCAACTCGTCACCGAGCGTGCCGCGCGTGGCATACACGGGGCGCATCATCCGCACCGTGCCCACGATCACCACGAGGAGCACGAGAACGAACCCCACCGAGCGGAGGAGGTTCGCAAGGACGGAGGTGGTGTGCGCAGGACTGCTCCCGCGGCGCTGCGCGGGTCCGCTTTCCTCGCCACGCGCGCGACGATCGCTGCGGTGCCGCCGATCGTCGACGTCCCCTTCCGGCTCCATCGGTCCGCTAACGGAAGAGACCGAAATTGCCCAGCAGCCACCAGAGAATGATGAAGATCAGCACGGTGCTGAAACATCCACCGCCCAGCTTCTTCGCGCCGTATCCGGCGGCCAGGCCGCGCAAGAGCTTGCTCATGGGCTCACGATCCTCACAGTAGGGTCCGGCGAGTAGAGTGCAGGAGACGTACCCGTCCGGTCCCCAGCTCCCGTCACCGACCCGGCGGGGCGCCGCCGCCAGTGACGGCCTCGGTCCGTGGCATGCCCGGCTGGGTAGCCTGGTCCAGCGTCTCGACCACTGCGCCCGCGCCACGTTCCACTACAGGGCGATAGTTCGGCGCATACCCCGCGGGGGGCCAATGATAGCGAAGCGGGTCGACGTGGCGACCTCCCACCAACACCTCGTAGTGCAGATGAGGACCCGAGGAGAGCCCGGTGGACCCGACGGTTGCGATCCTCGCGCCCTTGTCCACCTGCTGGCCCACATGGGCCTGCACCGAACGGCAATGGGCGTAGCGTGTGATCACCCCGCGCCCATGGTCGATCTCCACCACCAGGCCAAACGCGAATCTCCGTCCCGCAAACACCACCCGCCCGGACGCGGGGGCCGAGATGCGCGTCCCGCTCGGCGCCGACACATCCACTCCGAGATGGGGGCGAACGATGCGCAGGATGGGATGACGTCGGGCCCGAGAGAACCTGCTGGCGATCAGGCCGGCTACCGGGAGCTCCCGCAGACTCCTGGATTCCCGAGGGGCGCCGAACGCGTCCGGCACGGACACCGCCGGCCGCGGGCGCCGCCCGAGCAGCGGCCGCGGCACGCCACGGGCTGCTGGCTCGAGGATGGTCGCCGCTGGCGTGAGCGCGTCCGACTCGATCGCAACGCTGTCCGGCGTGGGTTCCGTCGCCCGCGCGAGCCGGAGCGAATCTCTGGTCGCAGACAGTTCGGCACGCAGCCGATGGGTCTCGTCGCCGACCAGGAGCTCCGGCGAGCGAACTGCGACGACCACTGTCGCCACGGCCGCAGCCCCCGCCAGCACGATCGATGTGCCAATGAAGGCGAACAGTCGAGCCTGCCAGCGCGCCACGTGGAAGCTCCGGATCCGCGAGCCTGCCGTAGCGGGCACAATCAATACATGCCAAGGACGCCGGGAAACCGGAACCAACGCAAGGGTCGCGCGCCCCCGCTTGCTGTTGCCGCCGTCTGGATGCCCCCCGTCGGTCGCTCGGCCGGAGTCCGCGGACGCGTGAATGGGAAAGATCCCGTTCACTCCGCGCGCGCGGCTCGGCAGTTGGCTATCGTCGACGTCGCGCGTGATGACGGGGACGGGTGCAGGTGTCGGTCTTGGCGAGCTCATCTGTCAGCGGGCGGACTGCTTGTGTCCGCTGTCGTCGTGGCCGGGCAACGACGCCGGTGCGTCCGGGGGACGCATGATCACGCGCCCGTTGACGACGCCTCCCTCCTGAACGAGCACGCTCATGGTGGCGATGTCACCCGTGACGATGGCCGTCGCCTGGAGCTCCACTCGCTCGGAGGCGAACACATCCCCCGTGAGCGTGCCGCCCACGATGACCTCGCGGGCATGCACCGCACCCGTCATCGTGGCGCCAACCCCGAGCACCACGGTATCCGCCTGCTTGATCGTCCCCTCCATACGGCCATCCAGTCGCAACGAGCCCGTGGTGGAGAGATCGCCAGTGACGGTGAGCTGGGCGTCGAGCACGGAGAAGCCGTGAGAGTCGGACGCAGCGGAGGAGCTCGAGCGGCGGGGAAGGAGGCTCATTGGGACTCACGCTGGGGAGGAGGGAACTGCGGGCCCAGCTGGGGCCGACCAGAAGATTGGACAACTTTGGCGACTCCGCCAGTGATGCAGGACACATGGCTGCCACAATCAGGTGAATCGTCGCTGGGCTGCCGGGGTAGGAGATTGCGGCAGGGAGCCACGAATGGCACGGGCTCTGCCTTAGAACCGTCGCAAATAGCGAATCGGCCCGTGCCGACAAAATACCGGAGGATCCCATGCGTTCACTCACGTCGCTCGTCATCGCCCCCGTGCTCGTCCTGGCACTCGCGTGCAGCAAGGACAAGCCAGCGGATTCGGCGCTCAGCAATGATCTGTCGCTCGCGGCACAAGCTCAGCCGAGCATGCGCCTCGATTCCATCACGGCGGCGGAGCGTCTGAGCGCTGCGGCGCCCGTGGCGGCGCTTGCGGCCCCAGTGGCGGCAGCACCCGCCCGCCGACGCACGGCGGCCGCGCCCCGCCGCAGCACGTCCACGCGTCGCAGCTCGTCAGGCGGCGGGTACTCGTCCGGCAGCAGCCGGACAGTCTATGAAGAGCCCCGCTACGAGACCAAGAAGAACACCAAGCGTGACGCCATCATCGGCGCCGCGGCAGGTGGAGCCATCGGTGCCGCGACCGGGCGCAGCGTGAAGGCCGGCGTCATCGGCGCCGCGGTGGGCGGCATCCTCGGCGGCGTGATCGGCAACAACGTCGATGTGCAGAAGCGTCGCGTCCCGTAACTCGCTCGCGGTCCATGTACCCCGCGTCGCCATCTGAACGAATCGGCGACGCGGACGAGCGCCCCACCACGCAGCGTCCGGCCGAGCCGGCGCCGCAGGGTGAGGCGCTCGTTCAGCATCTGGTGGATCGGTTGGCCCGTGCCGAAGCCGACCTGCGCACCGCCCGCGAGAACGTAGGGGTCGCCGATCACGCGCGGGCGCTGATCTCGCGCGTGGCCCGCGGTCTCGCGACCCGGACGACCGCGCCGATCGCAGAAGTGGTCCGGGAGATGCTTCCCACGCTCGGCGAGTGGTGTCTCGTCGACGAGGAGGATGGGGGCGTGATCCGCCGCCAACTCGTTGCGCGCGATGCCGCGGAGGTGACTGACGCGCAACGCCTCGCCGGTGATATCCCGTGCCCGAGCGCATCGGCGGTCGGACTCCCTCGCGTACTCCGCGGCGGGCGGATCGAGCGCCTTGCCACCCTTCCGGCGGCGCCGGACGCCATCGAGTCCGAGGAGCACCTCGTGCTGGAGAGGCTCGCCCTGGGCGCCCTGCTGGTTGTGCCTGTATTCCTGGGAGGTCGCCCCGTTGCGGCGCTCACCTTCGGCCGCGCCGCGCACCAGCCCGACTATGACGAACGGGACGAACGGCTCTCGCAGGATCTGGCGTCGCTCCTTTCCCTCGGGATGGCCGAGCGACTCGCGAGCGCCGCTGCGGAGACGTCGGTGCGGGCGAAATCGGAATTCCTGGCGGTGATGAGTCATGAGCTGCGCACGCCGCTCAACGTCATTGCCGGCTATGCCCAGCTGCTCGAGATGGGTCTCCGGGGCCCGCTCACCGATCCTCAGCGTGACGCGGTGGCGCGGATCATTCGCGGCCAGGAGCATCTGCTGGAGCTCGTGGACGACGTGCTCACCTTTGCCCGGCTCACCAGCGGGCGCGTGACGCTCGTGGTAGAGGCGGCGAGCGCCCGCGATCTCCTCTCGCTGGCGAGCGATCTACTTGCGCACGAGTTCGCGGCACACGGTATCCGGTTCGTGATATCGCCGTGCGACGATGAGCTGCAAGTGCTCGCCGACCGGGACCGGACCGTCCAGGTGCTGCGACAGCTGCTGGAGAACGCCTTGAAGTTCACGGCGGAGGGCGGCGAGGTGGCGCTCGGCTGCGAGGCCGACCCTGCACATGTCCGCTTCGTCGTGACGGACAATGGGCCAGGCATCGCTCACGCGCAGCACGCAGCGATCTTTGAACCGTTTGTGCAGGCCGAGCGCGCCCACACGCGCTCTGCCGAGGGCACCGGTCTCGGTCTCGCCATCGGACGGGAGCTGGCGGAGCGCATGAGTGGTTCGCTCACCGTGACGAGTGAGCCGGGGCAGGGATCGCGGTTCGTGCTCTGCCTGCCCCGGGCGGAACGCAGTCCCGACACAATTGACAGCCCAGCCGCGCAGGGCTAATATTCGAGGCTGCGGTCCCTATGCGGGCCGCGCTGCGTTTCGTGCATTCACGCGCGAACATCACCAAGGAAGGGCGTACTGATGGTCGAGATTCATCTCGAAGAAAGCGATCGTCTGGATTGGGCGCTCAAGGCGTTCAAGCGAAAGATCGCGAAGGCCGGCATCCTCAAGGATCTCCGGAAGAAGCGTTACTACGTGAAGCCGAGCGAAGCGCGTCAGCTCAAGGCCGCCGCGGCGCGCCGCCGCAGCCGTACCGAGCGCTCGCGCTAAGCCCTCGGGCTCCGCGCAAGTAACGGATGGCGAAAGAAGACGCGATTCAGCTGGAAGGCTCGGTCACCGAAGTACTCCCGAATGCAACGTTCCGGGTGCAGCTGACCAATGGCCACAACGTGCTTGCGACGCTCGGCGGCAACATGCGCCGCTTCCGCATTCGCGTCCTTGCAGGCGACCGCGTGACGATCGAGGTCTCGCCCTACGACCTCACGCGGGGACGGATCACCTTCCGACACAAGAACTGACCGCCGGACGACGGGCGACGCCGCACACGTGCGGGCGTTCGGAGTCGAAGGTGAAAAAAAGGATCAGGGGCACACCGGACACTATCTGGCGTGCCCTTGCCGCTTCCCCCGTCGCGTCACCGCTCCGCCGCCGCCGCCCGCTCCACGATCGTGCGCGTCAGTGGCTGCCGTAGCCGCACCCGGACGCGCAACAGGAGCAATGCGCTCACCACGCCCAGTCCCGCGACGAACCCCCACCAGAGCCCAGCGGCGCGCAGCGAGGTGTGGAAGCCGAGGACGATGCTCACGGGCAGTCCCACGGCCCAGAAGCCGACGAGGATGATGACGAACGGCACGCGCGTGTCGCCGAGTCCGCGGAGGACGCCGGCGCATACCGCCTGCAGGCCGTCGAACACCTGAAACACCCCGGCGATCGGGATGAGCTGCGCGGCCAGGGCGAGCACCCGCGCGTCACGCGTGTAGGCCGCAGCGATGAGACCGGGCATGGCGAGGAGCACGACGGACGCGGCCAGCATGAAACCCACCCCGCAGACGAGGGCGGCACGCGTGCTCTCCACCGCGGCGCCATCGTTTCCCGCGCCGACGGCGTGCCCCACCCGGACCGCGGCGGCGGCGCCCACTCCGAGCGGCACCATGAAGGTGAGGCTCGCCAGATTGATGGCGATCTGATGCGCCGCCATCTCGCGCGTGCCCAGTGCGCCCATCAGAATCCCGATCGCCGAGAACGCCCCGAACTCCAGCAACTGCATCAGCCCGATCGGGACGCCCAGTTGCAGCATGCGTCGCAGCGCTCGCGCCTCCAACGTCGCGCGATGCCAATGCATCAGCGCGGGGCGCAGCGTGCTCCACCCCACGCCCAGCAGCAGCACTGCCATCAGCCATCGGCTGATCGCCGTCGCCAGTGCGCTCCCGACCGCGCCAAGGGGCGGGCTGCCGAAATGGCCGTACACGAACACCCAGTTGAGCAGGGCGTTCACCACGTTCGCGATCACGACGACGACCACCAGCACACGCATGGCGCCGAGCGCCTGGAGACTCTGCCGCAGCACGACGAAGGCGAGAAAAGGGAAGACGCCAGGGATGGAGGTCCGGATGTACTGTGCGGCGACATCGACCACCTCGGGCGTCTGCCGGAGCGCCACGAACATCTCGCGCACAGGCAGCAGCACGAAGCTGGTCACCACTGAGAGCACGACGGCGAGCACCACTCCGCGCTGGATGCCGAGCGCCACTCCCTTCTGGTCGCGCGCGCCAACCGCCTGCGCGACGATCGGATCGAGAACCATCAGCGTACCAGCCGCCGGCACGGTCAGCGTGATGAACGTGAGATTGCCGAGCGCCACACCCGCCAGCGCCACCGCGGAGACGCGACCGACCATGAGGGTATCCACGACGCCCATCAGCATCAGGCCCACCTGGGCCGTGACCACGGGGAGGGCGAGCCGCGTCATCTCCGCAAGCTCGGTACGACGAGGCAGGCGCATCGTGAACAATCCGGAACGAGCAAGGAACGGACATGCGCCTCGGACCTCCGGGACCGGCGCACGCACCCGCCGCGAGGACGGCGAGCCACGACGCTAATTTATCTCCATGCACCGGCTCCGTCGCGCGCCCAACCTGGTCGCAGCCGTCATAACGACAGCGCCCGCGTCGCGCGCCCAGGCACAGCATGAGCGTGTGACCACCGCCGCCGCACGGCGCGACAGCTCGGGCGCGTCGCCGCTCCGCGTGGACGGCATCGCGATTTCTCCTCGCGGAGTGGGCACGCACGATCGACTACGATCATGACCGACGGCAGGAGGTCCTCGGCTACGAATCCGCGCTGCCTGAAGCCTCCATTCAACGGCCGCTGCTCGGGGGTTCCTTGCGGCTCGGGCAGGCGGAGCGCCCCGAGCACGAGCGCCTGCCGGATCCCTTCCGGACGCCGCAGCCGGGAAGCGATCTGAGCATCGGGGGCGTGACGCGCTGGAGAGTCGCGACGCTCGGTCTGCGCGCACGCGCGGTGACCTTACGCGCGCTTCGGGGGTATCCCTTCGCGGAGATCGCGCGCCTCGCGGCCGTGCCGCGCGATGCAGGGGACTTCGCCACCCCGGCTCGTGTCTATGGCGCCGCTCGCTTCTGGATGTTCACCGGAGGAGTCCGACTACACGCAGGCGGCGCGGATGCCCGCATGGGACGTTACGGCGCCGCCCTTGCCGATGGCCCCGCCATCTCGACAATCGCTGGTTCGTCGGCCGCGTTGCATCACTGAGCCCGGCGCGCCGACGCACGCCGCGCCAAGCCACGCCAACCCCGCTTCGATGCCGCTCGTCAGACTCGCTCTCGCCCTGGTCGCCGCCGTGTTGTCGTCCGCCTGCACCGGCGAGCCACCCGCGACCGCGCCGCCCGTCACGCCTCCCCAGCGGATGGCCGCCGTCATGTCCGTGCTCGGACGAGGCGACTTTCGGCCGGGTCGCACCAGCGCGGAGATCGCCGTGCGCGGCGCGACGGCGTACACCACCACGTGGGGAAACAGTCCGGCCACCAGCGCCCTGTACATCTGGGACGTAGCGGCCGACCAACCCCGGCTCGTCGACTCCGTGCTGGTCGATAGCGCCACCACACTGAGCGATGTGGCGGTGAGCGACGACGGCGCGTTGCTCATCGTGTCCACCGAGACCAACCCGGGAGGCTCGATCGTCGTCTATACATTGACCGATCCTCGCCGGCCTGCGCGACTCGTGCGCTACACCAGTCCCGACATCGCCGCCGGCGTGCACACGGCCGAGATCGGGCGCGTGAACGGCAGGCTCACCGGATTCCTCAGCGTGGACGCGAGCGCGCGCCTGGGGGTGAAGGCGCGTCTCGTCACCCTGGACCTCAGCGATCCCGCGCGGCCGCAGCAGCTCTTCTCGCGCGAGATCGGGACCCCGTTCGTCCACGACACGTTCATTCGCGACGGCATCCTGTTCGTGGCCCTGTGGAACGATGGGCTGGCCATCTGGGACGTGGGGGGCGCGGGGAAGGGGGGAACGCTCGCGGCGCCGGTGGAGCTGGGGCTGATCAAGACGCCCGGCGGCCAGGTTCACAACGTGTGGTGGATGAAGGACAGGGGAACGGGCAGCGCGCGTTACGCCTTCGTGGGTCAGGAGGGGCCGTCCGTGGGATTCACGCGAGCCGCGGGCGACATCCACGTGATCGATGTGAGCGACATGAGTGCCCCCCGGCAGGTCGCCATCTACAGCGTTCCCAACGCCGGCACGCACAACTTCTCCGTGGACGAAGCCAATGGCATTCTCTACGCGGCCTATTACAATGGCGGAGTGCGCGCGCTGGACGTGCGCGGCGATCTGTCGGCATGCGCCGCTGGCGAGCGCGTGCGCCCCGTAGCCAACACCTCGCTCCAGCTCTGCGACGTCGGCAGGATGGGTCGGGAGCTGTCGGTGGGCCTGCTGGATCGCGGCACCCCGGTGTACATCTGGGGCGTGCAGCACGTGGACGGGGTGGTGTATGCGTCCGACATGCTGAACGGCATCTGGAAGCTGCGCGCCAGCGTCCGTCCGTGAGGCTGCAGGCTCGGACGCGCGCCGCGCCGGAAAGTCTGTAGATTAGCTGATCCGGGCGCACGTCCGTGCTCCCGCCGCCTCTCCCATCGAGGTCGTACGCATGTATCGCCCACGTACCGCGGCCGTCGCCAGCATCCTGCTCATTCCGATGGTCGCGGGCGGATTTCTGCTTGCCGAGACGCCGTCGCGTGCGACCCCGCGGCTGTTCGACCAGGTGCTCTCCATCGTCGCCAGCCGTTATGTGGATTCGTTGCAGAGCGCGGCGATCTTCGAGAAGGCCGCCGCCGGCCTCGTTCGCGAGCTGAACGACCCCTACAGCGAGCTGCTGCCGCCCAGGCAGAACGAGGAGTTCGGCCGCAGCGTGGGCGGCCGGTATGGCGGCGTGGGGATGCTGCTGGAGGAGCAGAAGACGACGGCCACGAGCAGCATCGTCGTCGCGCGCGTCTTTGCCAACACGCCCGCCGAGTTGGGAGGTGTGCAGGAGGGTGATCGCATCGTGCGCGTGGATACGCTGGCCACGAGCGGTGTCAAGATCGACAAGGTGTCCGACGCACTCCGTGGCGTGCCCGGCACCACGGTGCAGGTGACATTCGCGAGGCCCGGCGTGACCGAGCCCGTGAAGCTCGCCTTCAAGCGCGCCATCGTGCACGTGCCCGCGGTGCCCTACAGCACGATGCTCGGCGACAAGGTCGGGTACATCCCCCTGCAGACCTTCAACGAGAACACGGCGGAGGAGGTGGAGGCAGCCGCGGCGCGGCTCATGGCCGAGGGCGCGCGCGGCATCGTGCTCGACATGCGCGAGAATGGCGGTGGCATCGTGGAGCAGGCGCTCGCCGTGAGCTCGCTCTTCCTCAAGGATGGCCAGGAGATCGTGAAGGTTCGGGCTCGCAACACGCCGGACGAGGTCAACGCCGCCTCCACGGAGCATCTCGCGACGCAGCTACCGATGATCGTGCTCACCGACGGCGGGAGCGCGTCGGCGAGCGAGATCGTCGCTGGCGCCCTGCAGGATCACGATCGGGCGCTCGTCGTCGGCACGACGAGCTTCGGCAAGGGACTGGTGCAGTCCATCTTCCCGCTGGACGCAGGCTACGCGCTCAAGATCACGACCGGCAAATGGTACACGCCGAGCGGCCGGAGCATTCATCGCGAGCGCACGTTGCAGCCCGATGGCCGCATCGTCGAGGCGCGGCCAGACTCACTGGAGACCGAGGCAGAGAAGCAGGCCAAGCCGAAGTACCGCTCCGACGCGGGACGCGTGGTGTACGGCGGTGGAGGCATCACCCCCGATCTCATCGTGCCGGACGACACGATCAGCACCGCCGAGGTGGACTTCATCCGTTCCATTGGCGCGAAGTCCCAGGCGTTCATCACGACGCTCAACCAGTACGCCTTCGAGCTCAAGTCCAGCGCGTCGACGGATTTCGTGGTCACGCCTGCATGGCGCGGCGAGTTGCGGCGGCGGCTGTCGGCGGCGGGCGTCAGCGTCGAGCCACGATTCGAGCTCGCGGCGATCAAGTTCCTCGATCGGGAACTGGATCGGCGCGTGGCCCGCCACGTGCTCGGCGACGCCGGCGCCAAGCGTCGCGCCCTGTCCGACGATCGGCAGCTGCTGCGTGCCGTGCAGCTGCTCGCGACGGCTCGTTCGCAGGACGCCCTCTTCGCCGCCGTCGGCACTCCGCGGCGCTCGGGCGGCACGGCGGCGGCGCCCATTCGGCGGCCGTAGGCGCCCCGTGGGGACCGAGGCACAGCGCGCTGGGCCCGCGCTCACCCTGCACGGCATCGTCGTGCCGCGCACGGCGCGGTACTACACACTCGGCCCAACCCACGGATTTCCGCGCGAGCTCTGGTTCGTGTGCCATGGATACGGTCAGCTCGCGGCCCGCTTCGCGCGCCAGTTCGGCGTGCTCGACGACGGCTCTCGGCTGATCGTGGCGCCGGAGGCGTTGTCGCGGTTCTACCTCGACCCCATCCCGCAGCGCCGGAACGATCCCTCGCCTCGCATCGGCGCCACGTGGATGACGCGCGAGGACCGCGACGCGGAGATCGCCGACTACGTGACGTACCTGGAGCGGGTTGCCACGGAAGTGCGCCAGCACCTGACGGGTGCGGCGCCGCGCCTCGTGGTGCTGGGGTTCTCGCAGGGCGTGGCGACGGTCACGCGGTGGCTCGCCGCGAGCGAGATGCGCGCGGACCAGCTCGTCCTCTGGGCTGGCGGCATTCCTCCCGAACTGGATCTCGCCGCCTGGGCATCGCGACTGCACGGCGCGGCGATCACGCTCGTGGCGGGTGACACGGATGAGATGGCGACGCCCGCCGCCGTGACGTCCGAGGCCGAGCGATTGTCGTCAGCCGGGGTGGCGTTCACCCTGCAGCGTTACGACGGCGGACACGCGATCGATGACGCGGCGCTCCAGGAATTGGCGGGCGGCTTCGCCGGGCGCTGACGGGCGAGACGTTCAGTCCCGCTGCCCGTCGCGGAGTCGCTCGATGTCGCGCCGGTCGCGCTTGGTCGGGCGTCCCTTCTCCTCATAGACGAACACCGCCGGCGCCAGCTTCAACTGCTCCGAAAGCTTCGTTCGGGCGGCGGTGCTGGCGGCGGTCTCCTCGTAGAGCGTGGCCGCAACCGACGCAGGTCCGCGTCGCCCCGACAGCTCCCGGACCAGGACGACATGTTCGAAGGGGCCGAGCCGAATGCGGACCTCGTCACCCGCCTTCAGCGTCCTGGCGGGCTTCACCCGGTCGCCATTGACCGCGATCTTGCCGCCGGTGATGGCCTCGGCCGCGAGCGACCGCGTCTTGAAGAAGCGCGCCGCCCAGAGCCATTTGTCCACGCGAGTGGAGTCGGCGTCGGGCGTGTCGGCGAGGCGTTTCGGCATGGCGAAACGTAGCGCCGCCGCCCGGTCGCGAGGCGAATGTGGGTCTTGACCAATGAACGGCGCAAGAATATTATTTGATATCGAACTATCGGACATCGCTTAATGCCAACACATCATGTCGGGCCTGCGGATGAGATCACCGCGCTCAACGCGTTCATCAAGCTCAACCGGAGCGTCTCGGCGATCAACGCGAAACTGCTGCCCCCTCTCCAGCGAGAGTTCGGGCTCACGGAGAGCCAACTCGGTGTGCTGGAGGCACTCCACCATCTCGGGCCGCTCACGCAGGGGCAGCTCTGTCACAAGATCCTGCGCAGCGGCAGCAACGTGACCACGGTGGTGGACAACCTGGAGCGGCAAGGTCTCGTTCGGCGCGAACGGGGTGCCGCCGATCGGCGCATCCAGAACGTGCACCTGACGCAGAAGGGGAGCTCACTGATTGCCCAGGCATTTCCGGTGCACGTCGCGCGAGTGACGCGCCTGCTGGGCTCGCTCACGCCATTGGAGCAGACGGAGTTGGCGCGACTCTGCCGGAAGCTGGGCACGGCGATAGCCCGCTAGCCGTCAGACACGCGGGAACGTCCCAGTCCTCGCCCGTATTATTCGACATCACAAGATACGTTTATGGAGAATACAGAATGCGTACCACTTCCGCTGCCCCGACATACACGCTCGAGCCCGTCACGGCCTCCGAAGCGGCTGACTCCCGCCGGTCGATCCGTCAGTACACCGACGCGCCCATCGCCGAGTCCGATCTGCGCGAACTGCTTCGCCTGGCCGGACGCGCCCCCTCCGCCTACAACGCGCAGCCCTGGCGCTTCGTCGTGGTGCGTGACGAGGCACTCAAATCCGCGCTCGCGCGCGCGGCGTATGGTCAGCAACAAATCCTGCGCGCCCCGGCCGTCGTAGTGATGTACAGCGACATGGAGAGCGCGCTGGCGCGGATGCCGGAATCGATGCATCCGGGCATGCCAGCGGAGAAGCGAGACGAAGGGGTCGACAGCTTTCGGGCAACCTTTGCCGGCCAGTCGGTGCAGCAGCGCGAAAGCTGGGGCGTGGAGCAGTCGAACATCGCGCTCGGCTATCTCCTGCTGCTCGCCGAATCACTGGGCTTCGCCACCTCGCCGATGCTTGGATTCGAGCCGGAACAGGTGAAGACGCTGCTGAAGCTGCCGTCGCACGTGCGCATTCCCGCGCTCGTGTCCATCGGATTCGCCGCGGAGGAGGGATTTGCGCCACACCGCCTGCCGGCGGAGACTCTCGTCAGCTTTCGCTGACTCCACCCGTCACCGCACTCCAATGGACGGAGCGACATGATTGAGCTCGAGCTGCACACGCACCGCTGGGAGCCAGCCTCGGCTCCCGGTGCGCCGACGCTGCTCCTGTTGCACGGTACGGGCGGGGACGAGCACGACCTGATCTCCGTCGGCCGGACGGTGGCGCCAGGCGCCGCCTTGCTGAGCCCGCGTGGCAACGTGATGGAGCAGGGCGCCCCTCGCTTCTTTCGCCGCCTTGCCGAAGGGGTCTTCGACCTCGACGATCTCGCCAGGCGTACGGGCGAGCTGGGCGATTTCGTCCTGGCCGCGGCGGAGGAGTACGAGTTCGACCGGAGCCGGCTCTATGCGTTGGGATTCTCCAATGGTGCCAATGTGGCTGTGAGCCTGCTCCTCACGCGGCCGACGGTGCTCGCGGGCGGCGCGCTGCTGCGCGCGATGGTCCCATTCGAGCCCGCACAGCCCGTAGCTCTGGCAGGAAAGCCGATACTTCTGAGCGCGGGACGGTCGGACCCACTCATTCCCGCGTCCCAGGCGGAGCATCTCGCGACAATTCTTCGCGCCAGCGGTGCCGAGGTGGAACTCGCGTGGCAGTCGTCGTCCCACCAGCTCGCGCAGGGCGACATGACCACCCTCACGCGGTGGCTCGCTCAGAGATCGACATGAACGGCCTTCACACCACGCGGCGCACTGCCGCCCCTTCCATTTTTCTCATGATCGCCAGCCAGCCAGATCCGCGCATCGTCACGACGGGCGTCAAGCTCACCCTGCTCGTGGCTCTCCTCGCCTTCGTGGCCCGGATCGCGGGAGCGTGAGCACGGCGGCGGCGTTGCGCCTGCCGCCGGCACGTGACTCCGCAGTTCCTCACCCCGAGCGCCTCACGCCAGGCGCTTCACCCGCGCTGCCGGTCACGAGTCCGACGCGTACACCTCGACCTCGGCCGTCCCGTCGCGACCGTACCTGACGTACATGAGCCACGGCCGGCAGCAGACCTGGCAGTCCTCCACATACTCCTGCTCCGAGCCCGAGCCGGGATCCAGCGCAATCTCGTTCGATTCGCCGCAGTGCGGGCACTGGACGATCGCCTCCGTGTCGACGGTGCCGTCGCCACCGGAAAACTGCTCCTCGACCTCGTCCTCGGTCCACGCGTCGTCTGGGAAGTCCACCATGTCGGGAAGGTAGCGCCCGAGCCGCTCGCCGCGAGAGGCCTGTCCTCCCCAACTGAAACAACTCTGTCACCCTGCGTGGACAGCGGAGACCACACGTGTATCACTAAACGTGTGTGACACAAGACCTTAACGAGTTTCGCCGTTGTGGAGCGGCCGATGCGAGGTGCGATGCCGAACGATCGCACTCCAGGAGCCGACACATGTCGACATCGATACTTGTTCGCGGCGCCCCCGCCCGCCTGCTCGCGGCCGTCGTCTTTCTCCTCGCCACCGCCGGCTGCGTCAGCAAGCGCGTCACGCGCATCGAACCGTCCGCTGTCACCGATCTCTCGGGCCGGTGGAACGACACCGATTCGCGACTCGTCGCGAACGTGCTGGTGGAGCAGACGCTCGGCGCGGGGTGGGCCAAGCGCTACACCGACACGCACGGCGGCGAGGCGCCGGCCGTGATCGTCGGCACGTTCGCCAACCGCACGATGGAGCACATTCCCGTCGGCACGTTCACGAGAGACATCGAGCGCGCGCTCATCACCACCGGCACCGCTCGCGTGGTGGCCTCGCGGAGCGAGCGGACCGAGCTGCGCGACGAGCGGAAGGATCAACAGCAGCATGCCCGCGCCGACACGCGCAGCAGGCCGGGGCACGAGCTCGGCGCGCGCTTCGCCCTCACCGGCGAACTGCACGCGGTAGAAGACGTGGACGGCCGCGAGCGCGTCGTGTTCTACCAGATCGATGCCGCCCTGATCGACCTCGAGACGAACGCCAAGGTCTGGGTGGGGCAGCACAAGATCAAGAAGTACATCGAGCGCGCCCGCTTCGGACTTTGATCACCTCATCCGGGACACGGTCATGACAGTCTCCAGATTTGCCTCGCTCGCGCCTGCACTGTTCGTCACGGCGCTCGCCTCCGCCGGCTGCGCCAGTCAGGGCAAGCGGATCGACGAACGCGCCATCACCCTCGTGCGCAACGGCGAACTGGTCGGCACGCCGACGAGAGCACTCGATGCCGCCACGACCCGGGCCCTCGAAGCGGGCAGCGAAGGACGTGTGAAGCGCGACTCACTCGCCGCGGTGGCATTCGGGAGCTGCGCGCCCGCCGTGTGCGCTGCGCTCGGCCGCGGCGAACTGACACTCGGGATGACGGAGGCGCAGGTCTACACCGCCACACGCACCACCGACGTCGCCTGGACGCTCCGCCGAAGTGGCGGCGTGGCGGTGCTCTCCCCGCGCGATGCGGACGCCGGCCCGCGCGACGCGGTGGCACCGGTGGCGCTCGTGCAGATCGCCGGCGGGGCAGTCGCGAGTCTCACGTATCGGGAGCCGCAGGGATTGCGCACGGTAGCCGCGAGTGCCGATGCATCCGATGCCAACCGCGTACGCGCCGCCGCGTTGCGCGCCGAGGGGGACGCGCTCGCGGCCGCCGGTGAGTTCACTGGCGCGCTGGAGCGATACGACCGGGCAAGCGTCGTCCACCGCGCCGACGCGGAGCTGCAGTACAAGATGGCGACCGCGCTCGACAAGCTGCTGCGGCCGATGGAAGCGGAACTCCGGTATACGCTCTTCCTGCACCAGCTGGAGCTCGAGAAGATCGACGCGGTCGGCAATGCCAACGCCAGGCTCGCCGAGGCCATCGCGCAGGCGAGGCAGCGTCTCGTCGTGCTCGATCAACGCCGCCGCTGACGCGCGGACCAGCACCTCAGGTCTACGAGATGCGCACTCCTCGAGCGGGCAAAGTCGCTTCGTGCTGCACGGGCCGCCTCGTCATCCTCGCCGCGGCGGCGCTCGCGCTGGGTGGCTGTGCCGTGGTGGGAGCGACGATGCGATCCACGCTGGAGAGTCACGCGACGGGACACCAGGGCATCGCGCGGCCGCAGCAGCGTCTGCGCGATGCGCTGGAGGGCGGCGACCTCGCCACCGCGCTTTCCTGGCGAGAGGACGACGCACTCCTGCGCGCGCTGACGACGGGCATCTCGTCCTACTATTCGGCACAGTTCGAGCGCAGCGCCGCGGTGTTCGACAGCGCCGCCATGCTCGCCGATGACCGCATCACCGCGAGCGTCTCGCGCAACGCGCTGGCGCTCGTCACGAATGACATGGCGCGACCGTACCAGCCGCGGCGTCTCGAGCGCCTGCTCATCCCGTATTACGGCATGATGTCGTACGTGCAGCTCGCCGACTGGGACGGGGCCGCCGTGGAGGCACGCCGGCTGGAATCGCTGCTCGCGCAGTACGCCCTGCAGCGCGACGACGCCGAGCGCGCCACCCATGCCCTGCTGCATCACCTGGCTGGCGTCGTGCTCGAGCAAGCGGGACAGGCGATGGACGCTGAGGTGTCATACCGATCCGCGCATGCGCTCGATCGGTCGTACGCGGAACGCGTGCTGACCGGTACACGTGCCGGCAGTGAGTCGAACCGCGCGGGCGAGGGCGAGATTCTGCTTGTCCTCGAGAGCGGCTTTGTGGCGCACCGCTCCTCGGAATCGATCGATCTTGTTCTGGGTGAGGAAAACGACTCCAGTCGCGTGGCGATGGCGATGGCGGTGGCAGTGCTGAGACGGTCGGCCCGGGTGTGGGGCGCTGAGGCGCGCCTCAGTCTCGACGGCGACGACGCGACGATGCGTGACAGGCGAATGATTGGTGGAGCGCTGCTGGACGATGCGGCGGGGGCCGACGAGCGCCGCGAACGATTCGCCGTACTGGCGCGAGCCACGGGTCGTGCGGTCGCCAAGCGGGCGGTCACCAGGGCGGTGAAGGACCGCAGGGGCAAAGTTGCCGGTGCAGTGGCGGGAGTGGGCGCGGCACTGCTGGAGCGCGCCGACATTCGGTCGTGGCATCTTCTGCCTCAGGAGCTGGTCGTCTTTCGCTTCGCGGCCCGCGCGGGATACCACCAGGTGGCGGTGGAGTTCGGTGAGGGTGCGGAGCGGCGCTCCGTCGCGGTCGGACCCGTGCTGGTGAGAGCGGGCAGGGTAAACATGGCCGCGTTGCGACTCTGGCAGCCGCGGGCCGGCGCGGCCGGCTCGCCGCGACGGCTCGCCGAGTCGGCGGTCGCTCGTCCGCGCTAAGGAAGCTCGCCTGGCTGCCGACACTTGGAATGGCACGCATGGCGCCACCCTTCCGGCGGCGCCGCGATTCCCGGTAGATGAATGGCACGGAGCCTCATGCGCACTTCCCTCTCGTTGCTCGTCGCCCGCACGCGGGCCGTCTTCGCTCTCATCGCGCTCATGCCCCTCCGCCTGGGCGCGTAGCGGCCTGGTCGCTCAAAAGCGTACGCGGGTGGGCGACCCGACTTTGCGTGGAGCGGCGGGGAGAGCAGGGGCACACCGGACAGGGTCCGGTGTGCCTTCTGACGTCTGGCACCAGCGGGCGCGTATTATTGAGGCAGGCCGCCGCGCCCTCGCGGCCGTCCCTCCACACTCACTACTCCCGACGATGCCGAACTGGACCGCCGTTTCGATGCCCGCAGACGTGCCTCCACCCAAGGGCCCGTACAGCCCCGCCATCCGCGCCGGCGGCTTCGTCTTTCTCAGCGGTCAGACACCGCGGGACATGGCGACCGGCGCACTGGTCGGTGACGACGTGGCAACGCAGGCGCGACAGACGTTGTCCAATGTCCGGAGAGTGCTGAGCGAAGCCGGTGCCGGCATGAGCGATGTCGTCAGCGTCACCGTGTACCTGCAGCATGCGCGGGATTGGGATGCGATGAATGCCGTGTACGGCGAGTTCTTCACGACTCCGTTTCCCACGCGTACCACGGTCGGGGCGGACCTGCGCGACATTCTCATCGAGATCAGCGCCATCGCCTGCGTGAAGGGCGGCGCCTAACATCGGGAGGCCACGGACGTCTGCCATGGTGGAGGCGCGACCACGCGTCACAACACTCCGGAGGGACCATGCGTAGGATCCGTATCATCGCGTTCGTCGTCGCATCAGTCACGCTCGCCGCGCCATTCGCAGGCGCGCAGGCACCGGCCGAACGTGGAGCACGAGACGGGCGTGGAGCGATGGGCCGAGGGATGCAGGCGCGTCCGGCGCGCGCGTTGTTTCGGGGCGTGAAGCTGAGCGACGCCGAGCGAACGAGCGTTCGCCAGGTGCACGACAGGTACCGGCTGGAGATACGGGCGCTGCACGATTCCATGCGGCCGCACATGATGGCGGCGCGGACGGCGAGGCAGGGAGGCGACAGCGTGGCCGCGAAGGCTGCGTGGGCGCGAGGGCAGGCGGGACGTGAGCAGATGCAGACGTTGTTCGCACGGGAGCGCGCCGAGATTCGTGCGGCGCTCTCACCGGACAACCAGAGGGCGTTCGACGCCAACAAGCGGGCGATGGAAGCGCGCCGCGCCGGGTGGGCGGATGGTGGCCAGCGGGGCGACGGACGTGGCTCTGATCGTCCGCATCGCGGCCGACGGGGCTGAGCGAGTAGCGGAGGAAAGCGACCTGGGCGCTGGTGGGGCGCACAGTAGCAATCCGACGCGACCGCAAATGGGCTGGCAGCGTGCTGCCAGCCCATTTGTGTATTCGTCGACGCCGCCGACCGGCTCGCGCGTATAATATTGATGCCGGATGGTCCATCGTCCGTACCTCGAAATCCACCTTCCTGATCCACCGATGAATCCCACTTTTCGTCTCGTCTGCGTGATGGCAGTCGTCGCGGCTCCGGCCACGGCGCAGCAGCCGGTCGCGAGTCCGCGTGCCTTCCAGCCGGCGGACTGGTACAAGCTCACCACGGTGAGCTCACCCGCCATGTCGCCGGCGGGCGACCGCGTGGCCTTCACCGTGACGACGGTGCGCGAGTCGGAGAACAAGCGGCACAACGAGATCTGGGTGGTGCCGACGGCCGGCGGCGAGCCACAGCGGTACACGTCGCCGGGCACGGAGAGCAGCGCGCCGCGCTGGTCGCCCGACGGCCGCTATCTCTTCTTCACATCGGCGCGTCCGGGCGGCAAGGGCAACAGCTGGGCGATCCGCATGGACCAGCCGGGTGGGGAGGCCACGCAGGTGGAGCGGTATCCCGCCGGGACGACGCCGCGCGATCGTCGCTTTGCCGTGTGGGCCGATGCAGACACGGCGACCGCGACCGACTCGGCAAGAATGAGGAGTGGTGCGTTCGGCAAGATGCAGCCGATGGCTCGGCCGCCCTACGGCGCCATCACCGCGCCGGCCGACCCCGCCCGCTTCGATGGCCGGCACGTCACCGACGCGCGCTACAAGTCCAACGATCGCGGGTACGTACCGGGCGCCTGGGAGGCGCGCGTCTACCGACCGTCGCACATCTGGGTGCAGAGCTTCGACGGCACCGCCAAGCGGCAGCTGACGCGCACGGCGTACTCCCACCGCAACGCGACCGTGAGCCCCGATGGGCAGTGGATCGCCTTTACGGCCGACGCCGAGTTGCGCGCCGACTCCGTCGCCGAGCACGAGCGCGACTCGCTCTCCTATCTCCCGTATGACGCCAGGCGCGACGAGGCGCCGCGCAACGACGTCGACGTGTTCGTGACGAGCATCAGCGGGGGCGCGCCGCGCCGCGTGGCGCGGTGGATGGGCGCCGAGAGCAATCTCGCCTGGTCGCCCGATGGCAGGCGCCTCGCCTTCGTCGGCCGTGCCACGCGTACCTCGTCGGCGCGGATCCATCTCGTGGACGTCGCGGGCGGTGTCCCCGCCAACGTGATGGCGAACGACTTTCGCTATGAGCCGAACAACGTCGAATGGCTCGCCGACGGCTCGATCGTCTTCAGCGCGGACGTGGGAGGCAGCAGCGGCCTGTTCAAGCTGGATCCGGTGTCGCGGCAGGCGACGCAGCTCCTCGGGGGGCGGCGGAAGCTGAGCGGCTTCAGTTTCGACGAGCGCGGTCGCCGGGTGGCCTACGTGGCCACCAGCATGACGAAACCGACGGAGCTGTTCCTTGCCGACGCGGATGGCCGCAACGAGCGTCGCCTCACGAGCTTCAACGACCAGCTCGCGAGAGAGGTCGCGTTCAGCGATGCGGAGCGGCTCACGTACAAGTCGGTGGACGGCCTGGAGATCGAGGGCTGGCTGATGAAGCCGTATGGCTACCAGCCAGGAAAGAAGTATCCCGTGGTCCTCTACATTCACGGCGGCCCGCACTCCCAGTATGGCGAGGGATGGTTCGACGAGTTCCAGAATCTCGCGGGGCAGGGGATGTACGTGCTGTTCACCAATCCGCGGGGCTCGAGCGGCTACGGCGCCGAGTTCACGTTCGCGTCGCGCGGGGACTGGGGCGGCAAGGACTATGAGGACCTCATGAAGGCAGCCGACCTGGCCGCCGCGCGCCCGGACATCGACTCCACGAAAATGGGCGTGACTGGCGGCTCCTACGGCGGTTTCATGACGGCGTGGATCACCACCAAGACCAACCGCTTCAAGGCGGCGCAGGCGGACCGCATGATCAGCGACTGGACCTACTGGTACGGCGCCTCCGATGCCCAGGGGCTCACCGAGTTCGAGTTCTACGGCAAGCCATGGGACAACTTCAAGATGTACGACGCCCTCTCCCCGATCCGGTACGTGCACCGGGTTCGCACCCCGACGCTGATCGTGCAGAGTGAGGAAGACTTCCGCACGCCGATGGGCAATGCGGAGCTGTGGTTCCAGGCGCTCAAGAAGCAGAACGTGCCCGTGGAGCTCGTCCGATATCCGCGATCCACGCACGAGCTCTCCCGCGGCGGCGAGCCCTGGCTCCTCGTCGACCGTCTCGGCCGGCTCAGGCAGTGGTTTGCACATTGGCTGAAGTAGAAGCAGGAAGACAGGAAGACAGGAAGACAGGAAGACAGGAAGAGAATCCTGCGAGCAGGGTTGGGCGGTGTGCCCGCAACGTCACTGTCTTCCTGTCTTCCTGTCTGCCTGTCGTCCTGTTTTTCTCCCTCTCCTGCGGGTCGTCCACAGAATCGAGCGCCGCCACGCAGCGCGGTCGCGCGGTGGACATCGACGCGACGAGCGCAGCGGCGTCGCTGGACGGGGACGCGCTCGCGGCACGCGCTGACTCGCTCGTGCGCGCCGGACGACCGTGGCGCGCCACCGCGCTCATGGCGGCGACGTTGCGGACTCCGGCCTCGGCGCCGCCGGAACGCCGCCTCGCTGGCGCGCGTGCGGCGCAGGCATGGAGTGGATGGGCCGAGGTGGACCGGCTGCTCCGCGGCGCGGCGTGGCTCGACGGCCAGTTCGGCGGAGAGGGACGCGAGCTGCTCGCGCGGAGTGAGCTGGAGCGCGGTCGGGATGCGGTGCCGAATGCGCAACTGGCGCTGGGCGCGGCAGGCACGGACGCGCCGCGCGTGGTGCGCCATGTCCTGCTGGCGCGCGCGCATGACCGCGCGGGTGCGCGTGATAGCGCCGCGTCACACTATCTCGCCGCTGCCGCACGTCTTCCGCTCCTCTCCGACTGGCTCCATCTGCGCACGGCGGGGGTGCTGGCCGACAGCGCGGCGAGGGCCACGCAGTTCGCGCAGGTGCGCGGCGCCGCCGCGCGCGCGCGCATCGCGCCGACCGACGCGCAGGCGCGAGAGCGCGCCGGTGATCTTGCCGGCGCCGAGCGCGCCTTCCTTGCGCTCGGCGACGCGAGCGCGGCGTTTCGCGTGGCGGCGCTCGGGTCGCGCGACGACGTCACGCGCGGCGCGCTCGCGCGTCGCATCGTTGCCTATCTCGGAAATGACCCCAGGGCGGCCGAGGTGCGACTCACAGTGGAGGTGCTGGACCAGCTTGGCGCGGCGCTCTCGCCGGTAGAGGAGCTCACGGTGGCGCGCGCCTCCGCCGCGCATGGCGCGGCCGCACGCGCCGCGGCCGGGTTCGACCGTGCCGGCCAGCTCGCGCCGGCCGATCGCCTCGTCCACGCCGGGGCATTGGCTCGCTCGGGCAGAACCGGTGATGCGCTGCGACAGTACGCGTCGCTGTCCACCGCCGCGGTCGTCGCCCCGCTGGCCGGCTACCAGCGGGCGAGACTGCTCGTGCAGAGCGGCAGCGGCGCAGCGGGCCGCTCCGCCTTGCGCGACGTGATCGCGGCGCACCCGACCGTGCGCAGCGCGGCGGCGCCGGCGCTGTTACTGCTCGCCGACCTGCAGGTGGACGACGCCGATCATGCCGGCGCGTCGCGCTCGTTAGCCGAGCTGCTGCGGCGTCATCCCGACGCCTCGCAGGCGCCACTCGCCCGATTCCGCGCTGGACTGCTGCTGTGGGCATCGGCGCCGGCTGGCGCCGCGGCGCAGTTCGATTCCCTCGTCGCGCGGTATCCGGGCGACGAGGAGGTCAATGCAGCGCGCTACTGGGCGGGACGCGCGTACGACCGGCTCGGCCAGCGCGTCGAGGCCGAGCGCCGGTGGACGGCGCTCACCGCGGCGGCACCGCTGTCGTACTATGCGGCACTGGTCGCGCGCCGCATGAGCCGCCAAGGATGGCAGGCGCCGACGGGAGCGGACACCATTCCCCGCAGCGCCACGCTGGACAGCGCCGCCCGTCGCATCGGTCAGCTCGAGCGCGTGGGCATGGACGCCGAGGCGCGCTTCGAGCTGGAGGCCCTTGCCGCGTTCGCGGACAGCCTGCCCGCGGCGGCGGACGTGATCGCGCAGATGCTCGTGCAGCTCGGCCACCCGTCTCGCGCCATTCGCGTCGCGACCCGCGCGCTTGACCGAGGCGCGACGTCCCGCCCGCTCTATCGCGCGGCGTTCCCGATCGTGCATGTGGACGCGCTGCGCGAGGAATCACTCCGTCATGGGCTCGATCCGGCGCTCGTCGCCGGCCTCGTACGCCAGGAGTCGAGCTGGAATCCGCGCGCCCTCTCGCCGGCGAATGCGCGCGGGCTGATGCAGCTATTGCCCTCGGTCGGTGCATCCATCGCCGCCAGCAAGCGCTACCCCTTGTGGAACGAGAGCCTGCTGTTCGAGCCCGACGTGAGCCTGGAGCTCGGCACCGTCCATCTGGGCGGGAGCCTCGCCGGGGGAGCGCCACCCGCCCGCGCCCTCGCCGCGTACAATGCCGGAGCGTCGCGCGTAGCGCGCTGGATCAGACGTCCGGGGACGGCCGACGCCGAGCTGTTCGCCGAGTGGATTCCGTACACGGAGACACGCGATTACGTGCGCATCGTCCAGCGAAACGCGACGATCTATCGGGCGCTCTATCCCGAACTGCGTGGGGCTGCCGCGGCACGATGAGGGCCGAGAACGTCCGAGTGCTCTATTCCGATCCGGCCGTTCTCGTTTCAATTCGGTGAATCCGTTCCTCCCGCGTTCACCAGCCCGGCGCCAGTTGAATGCCGTACACCCAGTTCTTGCCCGGGCGCTGGAAGGGGTGCGCCGCGTAGAACTCGATGACCGCATACCCGAGCAGATTGGCGCGGGCGGAGATGCCCGCGCTGGCGACGAAGCCCTGGCTGAAGGTCGCGTTGGAGCTGAAGCGCGACTGGAAGCTCGACGAGCCATTCCATGCCTGTGCCACGTCCACGAACGGCGAGACGGTCAGCGGCAGGTACGGGAAGCTGATCAGCCCATACTCCGGCACGCCGAGCAGGGGAATGCGAAGCTCCGCGCTTGCCACCGCCACTCGGCTGCCGAACAGGCGGTCCGCCACCGGACAGCCCTGCGTGCGCGCACTCTGCTGGGACGCTCGGCATTCCTGGCTGTCGAACGACCCGTACCCGTAGCCGCGAAGCAACGTCTCCTCACCGAGAAAGATGGGGAACAGTCGCGGGTCGTCGCCGTCGCGGCCGTACCGACCGTAGTGCAGTCCTCGCGCCGCGAAGGTGAGCGGCCGCAGGAAGCGGTACGTGCGGTAGTCCGCCATCGCGGTGGTATACCGGTAGGTGCCGAAGGTGGGTGACAGCTCGAAACGGTAGCGCGCGCCCTGAATGGGACCGGTGAAGGCGGCATAGGAGTTGTCACCTACCATCGCGACGCTGCCGGACTGGTAGTACGATGTGGGTTCGGATGGCGCGTCCGTCTGCGAGATCGGATTGCCGAACAGATCGAAGCTCTGGATCTGCGTGCCGAAGCCGAGCCGCGTCGCGCTCAACCCGAACTCGGCGCGGCGTGTGCTGGAGAAAGGATACGCCGTGTTGATTCCCGCCTGGTCCACGAAGATCCGCTGGAGATACAGGTCCTGCTGGACGCCATTCTGCCCGTTGCTGTAGCCCACGCCGCCGTAGAGGTAGGGGATGTGGGAGATGGAGGCGCCCCAGTTCCACCGATTGCGCAGGTTCTGGTACACGGCCTGGCCGCCGATGTCCTGCACCGTGCCGTTCGCCTGCACGCCGACACCGATCTGTTGATCGCTGAGCTGGTCGCCGAACAGGAAGGAGACGCCGCCCGATACGCCGGTGCCGAACTGCCCGCCGGCCGCGACGCCCACCGAGGGCTGCCCGATGGCGTCCAATGAGAACGTCGACTTGTACGGCGAGATCGTGAACTCGGCCGCATCGGCGAGTCCCGTGAACGGATCCTTGAGGTAGCCCGTGACGATGGACCGGCCCGGCGTATCGCCCGGCGGCAGGATGCCGGCGTTGGCCACCGTCGTCCCGGGCAGGATGCGCTCGCCGCGCGTGCGCGATGAATCGAGCGCGAACACGGCGTAGCCCTGATCCTCGAACACGGAGAAGAGCATCCGCCCGCTCGACGGTGCGACGGTGAGGGCCGGCGAGATGCGCGTGATGCCACTCACGCCCGTGGAGAGTCGCGTCACGCGCGAGACGGCGCCGCTCGCGGTCTCCAGTCGATAGATGTCGCTGAAGCCGTCCTGATCGCTGATGAAGAACAGGCTCTTGCCGTCGGGCGAATACTGCGGGTTGATGTGCTTCCCGCTGGCAAAGGGCGAGAACACGCTCACCTTGCCCGTCGGGATGTCGATCGTCGCGAGCTGCAGCGGCGAGAACACCATCGTCGTGAAGTCGGTGGTGGGACCGCGATCCGTCGCGAAGGCGAGGGTGCGGCCGTCGGGCGACCAGGCCGGCTGGATGTCGGCGTAGCGGTCATCCGTCAGCTGCGTCACGCTGCCGGCCTCGAGATCGAGCAGGAACAGGTCGCCGAGCCCGCCCTTCTGGCCAGCGAAGGCGATGGTGCGGCCGTTGGGCGACCAGGCGATGTTGGAGATTGCGCCCACTCCCGGCACGCGCACGCGCTTCTCGATGTTCGCCGAGCGCACGTCGAGAATGGCGATCTCGTGATTGCCGTCCGCCTGGGCGATGAAGGCAAACTTCCGGTTGTCCGGCGACCAGGAGCCCGAGGACGAGATGAAGCTGATGGCGTCGAAGTGCGAGTCGCTGGTGGGACTCGCGAGCTTCTTGATCACGCGCCCCGTCTGCGCGTCGGCCACGAACAGCTCGATCTCGAACAACCCGCGCCGCGCGAAGAAGGCGACGAGCTTACCGTCGGGGCTCACCGTGGGCGCGAGGTTCATGTCGCCGGACTTCTTGCCGCTCTGCAGTACGGCGTCGCCCCCGGCGTTCGGCCGCGTGCGACCCTCCAGCACGGGCAGGGACGCCCGGGGGGTGGCGGCGATCCAGTCCTTGGACAACGAATCGGTGGACACGCCGAGCACGCGGCGGATCCCCTCCTCGAAGCCGATGCGGAGCGAGGTGCGATAGACGTCCACCACGGCGCGATCGCCCCACCGCCCCCCCACGTACGCCCAGAGCGCCTGCCCGTAGCGGTAGGGAAAGAAGCGTGGATCGGTGTTCAGCTGCTTGATGGTGGGCAGCTTGTCGCGTTCCGCGGCGTCGCGCAGCCACATGGCGGTGAGCGCGTCGTCACGCCCGAGCGAGAAATACTCGGCCATGCCTTCGATCAGCCAGAGCGGAAGGGCGCCCAGACGGGCCAGTCCCCCAGGGCCGGACTCGGCGACGCTGTACTGGAACACGTGCACCATCTCGTGGCCGAGCACGTGGTCGTTGTCGGCGTAGATCCCGGTGAAGGGCATCACGACACGGGTGCGCAGCCCCTCCGTCACCCCGCCCGTGCCCTCCGTCAGCGACTCGCCGATGACGTTCGTCTGCTGAAAGTCGGGCTGGTCGGCGTAGAAGATCAGCGACTTGCGATCATACGTGTGACGGAAGCTGTCGGAGTGCCGCGCGTACCAGCGCTCCGTCATCCGGCCGGCGTCGCGCGTGACGAGCGATTCGGCTGGGTAGAAGTAGAGGTCGTGTCGTGGCGTGCGCAGGATACGGAAGTCGAACTTCTCGTATTGCACCTTGTTGCGGCCGAACTGCTGGGCCCCGCTCGAGCCGGGTAGCCCGCACAAGATCGCGCCCAGCACGGCCAGACGCACCGTGTGGCGAGGGATGAGACGAAGCATGCGTCGGTCCTGCGGCAGAACCGCAGCTGGGGTCGTGTCCAACGCCGCCGAGTGGCGACGTCGCGTCCGTTCACTCGGGCAACATTGGTGCCCCGTCCTTAGCCATTCCATCCGACCCGGCCCAGTCGCGAGGCCGGGGGACGTGACGAACCGGCGCATCCGGAGTGGTTTCCGCCCAATCTCGGCTCCGGCAGTGCCCCGCACACGCGGCTGGCCGCGGCTGAAGAAATACCGCAATATGTGACACATCATGCCGTCTGCACCCCCCGTGCTCCCAGAGGGCGAGGAAGACTCGCCCCGCTACAAGCGGTCGCTCTTCGATCGTCAGGGGCCCGACGCGACGCTGTGGATCAAGGCGGTGGGGTATGCGCTCCCCGTGTTTTTCCTCAATGTCATGCTCTGGGGCCTGATCGTCGATCAGATCTGGCACCTCACCGGCTACATCGCGGCCGCGGCGATCTTCGCCTGCGCCCTCTGCGCGGCCGGCCTCGCGGCCTATGTGGGAATGCGCTTCGGCGCCGGAGCGGGGGCGGTGGTCAAGGCGGTGACCTTTCCCACCGGTTCCCATACCCCTTACGAGGAACAGTTCTCGTATCAGGAGTCCATGGTGGCGCGCGGTGACATTGCGGGCGCGCTGGAATCGTACGAGGCCGTGATCGCCGAGCGGCCGGGCGCCATTCTCCCGCGAGTGCGCGCCGCGGAGCTCTATGCGCAGCGCGCCCACAACCCCGTGCGAGCCGCTGAGCTCTTTCGCGAGGTGCGCGCGTCGCCCATGGCCACCCCCCGCGACGGGCTGTACGCGAGCAGCCGGCTGGTGGACCTGTACGACGGCCCGCTACGGGAGCCCGGGCGCGCCCTTGTAGAGCTGCGGCGGATCATCGAGCTACATCCCGGCAGTCGACAGGCCGGCCATGCCCGCGCCGCGCTCCCGGGCCTCAAGTCGCGCCTTGCCTCGGCACAGAGCGACGAGCGCGGCGCGGACAGCTAGTCGAAGTCCGGGCGCCGCTGCTTCTTGGTCTCGCCCCGCTTCTTCTTTTCCTGAATACGCGCCTCCTTCTGGCCGCGAGAGGGCCTGGTCGGCTTGCGTCGCTTCTGCACGACGAGCGCGCGGGTAACGAGCGCGATGAGCCGCTCTTCCGCCGCCTCCCGATTCTGCTCCTGACTCCGCCGCGCGCTGGATACCAGGCGAATCCAGCCCTCGCCATCGATGCGGGTGGCCAGCCGGTCCTCGATCCGGGCCCGCGCCTCCGCGTCCACGGCGGTGGTGGCCCGTACGTTCCAGAGCAGCTCGATGCGCGTGGACGACGTGTTCACATGCTGGCCTCCGGGCCCGCCTCCCCGCGTTGCCTTGTACACGAGCTCCGCGCGCGGAATCGCCATCGTCGGCGACAGCACCAGCTCCCCCTCACGTGCCATATCGTAACGCCTCCCGCAGCGAATCGTCCATGCCGTAGTATGGCATAATGCGTCAGAGAACGCCTCGGCGCTGGTAGGCACTTTGCGAGCCTGATCCTGACTCTCCTGGACCGTCCCACCACCGAACATCGTGCGTTTCTGCTCGACCCAGCCCGCCTCGTGCGCTGGGTGTACGTCGCACGCCTCACGATTGCCACGGCGATCTTTCTCGCCGCCGTGCTCGCGTGGACGGATGCCACCGCGGATACGCAGAAGCTGCTGGTCGCCTCGCTTGCGTTCGCGGTGTCGCTCGCGGTCACCGCCACGTCGGTGGTGTACAGCGAGTTCTATCACCGGCCGCGTACCCCCACCTTCTACTACCTCCAATCCGTTTTCGACCTCCTGCTCGTCACGGCGGTCGTGCACGTCACGGGGGCGAGCGTCTCGCCCTTCGCGGCCCTCTACATCCTCGTGATCGCCTCGGCGTCGCTCCTCCTCCCGGTGGGAGGAGGGCTCCTCATTGCGGCACTGGGCAACGTGCTGTACGTGGCCGACGCGTTCTGGAGCGTGGACCCCCAGCGCACCGCCGCGCTCTGGCTTCAGCTCGGCGTGTTCGCCATCGTCGCGCTGGGGAGTGCCTATCTGAGTGCCAAGCTGCAGGAGGCTGGAGCGGGTACCGAAGCCGAGCTCGCGCAGGTGCGGCTCCAGGCCGCCGACATTCTCCACAACATTCGCAGCGGGATCATCACGGTGGACGCGGCCGGGCGGCTGATCTATGCCAATCCCATGGCCCAGGACCTCCTCGCTCTCGACCTCACGCGATTGGTGGGACGTCCCGTGCTCGACGGCATCGAAGCGATCGCGCCCGAACTGGCGCAAGCGGTGCGACGATCCCTCCTTCGACGAGAGCGCACGACGCGCGCCGAGGGTCACATCACCGCCATGGCGAAGAATTTTCCCATCGGTGTGACCACCACGTACACCGATGGCGACGGACGCCTCACGGACCGGACGGCCACGGCGATCTTCCAGGACATCTCCGACCAGAAGCGCCTGGAGACGCTTCGCCTGCGCGCCGAGCGCCTCGAGGGGATCGCCGAGCTCTCCGCCTCGCTCGCGCACGAGATCAGGAACCCGCTGGCCTCCATCCGGAGCGCCGTGGAGCAGCTCTCCCGCTCGCCCTTTGCCGGCCAGGACGAGCAGACGCTCGCGCACCTCGTGATGAGGGAGTCGGACCGGTTGAGCCGCCTCCTCTCCGAGTTTCTCGATTTCGCGCGCGTCCGCGTGGCCCGGCGCGAGTCCCTCGATGTGGCGGTCCTCGCCCAGCATGCCGTGCGGCTCGCCCGCTCGCATCCCGACTGCCCGGCGGGCGTGGAGATCACCTGCGCGCCCGAGCGCGACGTGTTCGTGGTGGAGGGCGACGAGGACCTGCTGCATCGCGCGCTGTTCAATCTGCTGCTCAACGCGCTGCAGGCGTCGCCCGCGGGCGGCACGGTGGTCGTCGAGGTGTCGTCGATCTCGTACGACCAGCTCGGGCTGGGACCGGCGCCGGCGCGCGATGCCGTCGCCATCACGGTGAGCGACAGTGGCGCCGGCATTCCGCTCGACATTCGCGACCGCCTGTTCGACCCGTTCTTCACCACCAAACCGGAGGGCAGCGGGCTCGGGCTCGCCGTCGTCCATCGCGCCATCGACGCGCACAGCGGACTCGTCTTCCTCGACAGCAGCCCGCTGGGCACGCGATTCACCGTCGTCCTTCCCACCGCCCTCCGCGTGTCGGCTGACCCGCTCGGCGCACTCACTCCCGCCACGGCCGCCACGTGAGCTCCAACCGAATCCCCTCCGTCCTCGTCGTCGATGACGAAGCCGGTATCCTCGAGTCGCTCGGCATCCTGCTGCGCAACGCCGGCTTCGCTGCGCACACCGCGCGTGGGGGACGCGCCGGCCTGGAGCAACTCGCCGCCGTACAGCCCGACATCGTGCTCTCCGACGTTCGCATGCCCGACGTGGGGGGAGTCGAGATTCTCGCGGCCGCACGCCAGCAGAATCCCGACACGCCGGTGATCCTCATGACGGCGCAGGCGACGCTGCAGTCGGCGATGCAGGCGGTGAACGAGGGGGCCTTCTATTACATCCAGAAGCCGTTCCGGAACGACGAGCTGCTGGCCATCCTGAAGCGCGCCGCGGAGCACCGTGAGCTGCGCGTGGAGAACCGCACCCTCCGGCAGGTGATCAAGCGCCACGAGGTCGGGACGAGCGCCCGTCCGGTCGGGAGCAGCCGGAGCTGGATGGAAGTGCTGCGACTGGCCGAAACCGTGGCGCCCACCGAGTCCACTGTGCTGATCCAGGGCGAGTCGGGCACGGGCAAGGAAGTGATCGCCCGCTACATCCACGACCTGTCCACTCGCGCCGAGCGAAGCTTTGCGTCCATCAACTGCGGCGCGCTCCCCGAGAGCCTGCTCGAGAGCGAACTGTTCGGCCACGTCAAGGGCTCGTTCACGGGCGCGATCCGGGACAAGAGCGGGCTGTTCACGGCGGCGGCGAAGGGCACGTTCTTCCTCGACGAGATCGGCGAGACGACGCCGGCCACGCAGGTCAAGCTGTTGCGGGTATTGCAGCAGCGCGAGGTCATTCCGGTGGGAGGCACCGAGCCGCAGCCGATCGACGTCCGCCTCATCGCCGCCACCAACCGCGAGCTGGAGGAGGAGATTCGCCGCGGGTCGTTCCGCACGGATCTGTACTACCGGCCCAACGTGATCGCACTGCACCTCCCGCCGCTGCGCCAGCGGGCCGACGACATCCCCCTGCTCGCGGAACACTTTCTCGCGCGCATCGCCGAGATCCGGCAGGAGCCGCCCAAGGTCCTCACGGCGGACACGATCGAGACGCTGGTGCACTACAACTGGCCCGGCAACGTGCGCGAGCTGGAGAACGCGCTCGAGCGCGCGATCATCCTCACGCCTGGCGAAGAGATCGATCCGGCGTCGCTGCCGGTTCGCGTCACGCAACGCGCGAGCGAGCCGCTCGTGGCAGACCGCGCGCCCGCCAACCCCACGATGGAGGCGGTGGAGCGGGCGTACATCATGTGGGTGCTGCAGAGCGAAGGGGGCAACAAGAGCCGCGCGGCCGAGGTGCTGGGGATCGACCCGTCCACCCTCTATCGCAAGCTGTCCCGCTACGGCGTGGAGGCGTGACGGTCGTCGTGCTCGACGCGGCCGGCGAGCGCGTACGCCCCGGCTGGATCGCCCCCGCTCTGGTGGCGGCGCTGGTGACGGCGGCCGCATGGTGGGCGAGTGCGCCCTATCTCGTCGGCGTCTTTCACGATGACGGCGTATACCTCCTCCTCGGTCGTGCGATCGCCGAGGGACGGGGGTTTCACTACCTCCATCTGCCAGCGGCGCCCGCCGCCGTACACTACCCACCGCTCTATCCCGTCTTCCTCGCCGCGCTGTGGCGGCTCTGGCCCGCCTTTCCCGACAACATCGGTCTGCTGCTCGGCGCCAACGTGATCCTCCTGGCTGTCGCGGCCCTCGGCCTGTTCACGTTCGCGCGACGGCGGCTCGGATGGACCCAGGAGAGCGCCGCCGTGGCCGCGGTGGTCGCGTCGATCAGTACGCCTACGCTCACCCTTGCCGGCGCCGTGCTGTCGGAGACGCTGTTTCTTGCCGCGCTCTGGCCGGCGCTTCTGCTGGCCGAAGCGCTTCTGCGCCGGCCGGGACTGCGCACGGCGTGCGCGTGCGGACTCGCCGTGGGTGGGCTCATGCTGCTGCGCACACATGCCGTCGCGCTCCTCGGCGCCGTGGGCCTGCTACTGATGGTGCGACGCGAATGGCGCTTGCTCGCCGCATTCTCGGCCGTCGCCGTCTCGGTGCAGCTTCCATGGATACTCTGGAGCGCGAGCGCCGCCGACGCCCTCGCGCCGCCGTTGCGCGGCGCGTACGGCTCGTACGCCGGCTGGTTCGCCGAGGGCCTGCGCGACGGAGGCGCGGGACTGATGCTGCGAACGGTGGGGCGCAACGTGCACGAGATCTGGCTGCTGTTCGCCGATCGCGTGCGCTTCGGCCTGCCGGGCCTCGCTGGCCTGGCCGCGCTCTACTCCGCCGCCGCACTGGTGGTCGCCGGGATGTGGCCCATCGTCGGCCGCGCTCCCGTGACGGCGGTCTTTCTCGCCGCATACCTCGTCATCGTCTCGCTGCTGGCGTTCGCGCCATGGCGGTACGTCTGGGGCATCTGGCCGTTCGTCGTCCTCCTGGCCGCCGCCGGCGCACGTCACCTGTGGAACGCGTCCGCGCACCGCCTGTCGCGGGCGACGCTCGTGCTCGCGGTCGCCGCGTGCGCGCTCTCGACGGTGCGCGTGGAGTGGCGGTCGTACGCCACGCGCGAATGGGAGCGGCCCGCCCGAGACGGGAGCGCGCAGATCGTGCCCCTCGTGGAGTGGGTCCGGGCGAACACCGCCCTGTCCGACGTGGTGCTGAGCGAAGCCGAGCAGATGGTGTATCTGTACACCGGCCGGCGCGCGGCGCCGCCGGCACGCTTCACGGCAAGGGAGTATCTCGCGCGACGAGACGCGCGCCAAGGCGCCATCCTGCTGAACGAGATGCTCCGCGTCGTCCCCGCCCAGTACGTCCTCTCCCTCTCTCCCGACATCGTCGACGGCGCACGCCTGCCTCTGTTGCGCGCGCGACTCCGCGAGATCGACCGCGCTGGAAACGCCGTCGTGTTCCAGGTACAGCCGGGACCATGACCCTGCCCCTGCCCCTCGTCTGCGACCAGCGATGACCCCGGATCTCCCGCTCGCCCCCCTGCGCGCTCCCCTCACGCTCGCGGCGCGCCCGCGTGCGCTCACCCCGTTCGATCCCGGGACGGTACGGCTCTCCGTGCTCATGCCCGTCTTCAACGAGCGGCACACCATCGAGACGATCCTCGCGCGCGTGCACGCGGCGCCCGTGGCCAAGGAGATCATCTGCGTCGACGACTTCTCCACTGACGGAACGCGCGAGCGGCTCGCGGAGCTGCACGCTGCCGGCTACATCGACCGGCTGATCCTGCAGGAGCGCAACGGCGGAAAGGGCCGGGCCATCCGGGCAGCCCTCGCGGCGAGCACCGGCGACATCGTCATCGTCCAGGACGCGGACCTCGAGTACGATCCGCAGGACTGGCCCGTCCTGCTGCAGCCGATCGTGAGCGGCAACGCCGACGCCTCGTTCGGCTCGCGATTTCTCGGTGGGCCGCATCGCGTGCTCTACTACTGGCACTCCATCGGCAACAGCGTGCTCACGACGTTCAGCAACATGATGACCAACCTGAACCTCACCGACATGGAGACCTGCTACAAGGCGGTGCGCGGGGATCTCGCGCGCTCGCTGCGGCTCACGTCGGACCGGTTCGGATTCGAGCCCGAGATCACGGCGCGGCTGGCGCAACGCGACGCTCGCATCTACGAGGTGCCCATCTCGTACGCGGGCCGCACGTACGCCGAGGGCAAGAAGATCAGCTGGCGCGACGGCGTGGCGGCGCTCTGGCACATCCTGAAGTTCAGCCTGTGGCGCTGACGACAGCACAGCGTCGCTGGCTCCCCGCGGCGACCATCATGCTCCTGGCGCTCGCGGCGTCGGCCACGAGCATCGGCCACGACTTCACCTTCGACGACCGATACGTCATCCAGCTCAACGGACGGGTGCACGCGCTGCGCGACATCTGGCGGCTCTTCGCCCAGTCGTACTGGCCCAAGGAGCTCGGCGGCGATGGCTACCGCCCCGTCGTGATGTCGGCCTTCACGCTGCAGTGGACGCTGGGCCAGGGCGTGGCCTGGGTGTTCCATCTGGTGAGCATCCTGCTCGCCGTCGGCGCGGCGCTCTCCGTCCGCTGGTGCGCCCTCGCGGTATTGTCCGAGCGGGGCGCCTGGGTCGCCGCCGCCCTGTTCGCGGTGCATCCGGTGCACGTGGAGGTCACGGGCAATCTGGTAGGCCAGTCGGAGCTCATCGTCGCCATCTGCCTCACGCTGGCCGTCGGCCTGTACGTGCGCCGGCGATTGCTCGGGGCCCTGGCGACCGGGGACATCCTGGCGATCCTCGTGCTGTTCGCTCTGGCACTCCTCACGAAAGAACACGCGATCGTGTTGCCCGGACTTCTCCTGGCCGCCGAGCTCACCGTCATTCGCCGCGCCACGCTGTGGGAGCGGTGGCGCGAGGAGCGCGTCCTCGCCCTCTCGATCGTCGCCATCGCGCTCGCATACCTGTACGTGCGGGGGCTGATCCAGCGC
Organism: Gemmatimonadaceae bacterium; assembly: GCA_046598315.1. Classification (GTDB taxonomy): domain Bacteria; phylum Gemmatimonadota; class Gemmatimonadetes; order Gemmatimonadales; family Gemmatimonadaceae; genus AG11. The sequence continues at coordinate 14,014 of JBKJIY010000002.1, read as the reverse complement.
GAGAACCTCGCCGGATTCGTGCCCTTCCCCATCTTCCGATATCTGGGGATGACGGCGTACGACCGCATCGGCACGATGATGACCGAGCTTCCGCGCGTCGCCGCCCTGCTGGTGTTTCCGACGCATCTCAGCGGCGACTATTCGCCGCAGGAGGTGAACGTGACCAGGGGCTTCGAGCTCGTGCAGATTCCCGGGCTGTTCATTGGTGGCGGCGTGATGCTGCTCGCCCTGGTCCTGCGTGGCCGGTCGCCGGTCGCGAGCTTCGGCCTGCTGTGGCTCATCGTTTCGTTCCTGCCGGTGAGCAACCTCGTCGTGCCCGCGGGGTTCGTGACGGCGGAGCGCACACTGTTTCTGCCGAGCGTTGGCGTGGTGCTCGTGGCCGGCGCGGTCGCCGACTGGATGCTCACGCAGGGTCGGCAGCGCGAGCGCCGGCTCGCGGGCGCGCTGTGCGCGGTCCTTCTCGTGCTCGGCGTGGGCCGCAGCATCGACCGCCAACGCGTCTGGAAGAACAACGACGTCTTCTTTCCGCAGTTGGTGAAGGATGCGCCGCGGAGCTACCGCGCGCATTTCCTGCTTGCGCGGCACATGGGTCAGAAGAACCGTCTGCGCGAGACGGATCTCGAGTACCGGCACGCCATTCGGCTCTTTCCCTACGATGCCTCGATGACGCTCTCCATCGCGTCCGCCTACGCCCGCACCGGACTCTGCAAGCCGGCGAACGCCCTGTTCGAATGGGGGTACGGCGTGGATTCGCTCACGGGTGAAGGCCGATACGACTACGCCGCCTGCCTCGCGAACGAGAAGCGCTGGACCGAGGCGCGGCGTGAGGCGCTCAAGGGTTTCGCGTTCGTCGGCCCCAGGGACCGACGACGGCTGCACGGCGTCGTCGCCGCGGCCGATACCGCCCTGGGACGGAAGCGATGACGACGCGCGGAGTGCGGTTGTGAGGGTGGCAAACTGCTAGGTATCCCGCAAAATCCGGCATGCACGACTGCCCGGCCCGTTCCGCGCACCGCTTGCAAAGCGCGGTATGCCAACGACTTGGAGAGTTATCGCGAGACGGTCCGCAGGTTGCCTTAGCACACGGCGTCAGCAGGTGCAGCACGTGCTCCTCCCCCCGACGGCCCTTCGGCTCGTCACCTCCTCGATCTCTCTGGAGAGACCCATCATGATGAACCGCACTCGCAAGGGCTTCACGCTCATCGAGCTTCTCATCGTCGTCGTGATCATCGGCATTCTCGCCGCGATCGCCATTCCGAAGTTCGCCAACACCAAGTCCAAGGCGTACATCGCTGCGATGAAGTCGGACCTCCGCAATCTCGTGACGGCGCAGGAGTCCTACTTCTCCGATTCCACCAAGTACTCCACCAACGACACGACCAAGGGCCTCAAGTTCAAGCCGTCCACGGGCGTCTCGCTGCCGACGATCACGCCGGGCAGCGGCTACTGGTTCGCTACCGTCACGCACACGCAGATCCCATCGCCGTTCGCCTGCGGCATCGGCGTCAACACCACGAACCCCACGGTCGCCACCGCCGGCGACGGCGAGCCGGCCTGCAAGTGAGCACGTAGGGTCTTCGTTGGAAGGCACGAGCGGGCGCGCCAGACCTGGTCTGGCGCGCCCGTTTTGCGTTGCGCACCAGCCTCGTGGGCGGCCACGGTCGGCGGCGCAGCGTTCGCGACACGGCGCGCATTGGAATGGTGCGCGCGCCTCGGACACGGAGCCTACACTGGCGGCATGCGCATTCCCGCGAACTGCAATCGCCGCGCGCTCACCGTGGTCGAGGTGCTCGTCGCGCTGATGCTCGTCAGTGTCGGACTCCTCGGCATGGCGGGCAGCTCGGTGCTGGCGCTACGCACGGCGCATGGCGCCGCCGCTGAGCAACGCGCCGTGCAGCGCGCCTCGGCTCGGCTGGCCCTCCTCGCCGCGGAGGGATGCACGCGCGCGTCCTCCGGCTCGTTGAACGATCCTGCTGGCGAGGTGCGCGAGGTGTGGCGGGTCGGCGCGGTGCACCATGGCGTCGCGACGCTGGAGGCGACGGTCGTCTGGCTCTCCGCTCGCGGGCGGCGCACGCTCACCATGGAAAGCGCCCTGCTGTGCTAGCGCGATCAGGAGCCTCTCTGGTCGAGCTGCTCGTCGCGCTCGCCCTGTCCGCCATCGTCCTGGCATCGGCCACGGGCAGCGCGCTGCGACAGCAGCGGGCGGAGCGATCGGTGCGGGAACAGGTGCACGACGACCGGCAGTTTCGCGCCATGTCGATGCTGCTTCCGGGGGTCCTCGCCGGTGTGTCGGCCCGCGCCGGCGACCTTGCGCCCGGCCAGGCCACCGATACGTCGCTGCAGCTTCGCGAACCGATTGCCGCGGGACTCGCCTGCGAAACCGCCGTGGGACGCGCCGCGCTCGCCCGCACCGCCTCGAGCGACCTGGCACTCTCCGGCTCCGCCGTCGCGCCGCGCGCCTCGGACTCGCTCTGGTGGTATCGTGACCGCGATTCCGCATGGGTGGGCCGCCGCATTCTCGCGACCGATGCCGGCGGGAGCTGCGGCGCTCCCGTCGCCGGTACTTCGTCCCTTCGCGGGCTCTCGCTGGATGGCGCCGACACCATTCCCGCAGGCGCTCCCCTCCGAGTGACGCGGTGGGTGCGTTACTCGATCTATCGGAGTGGCGACGGCACCTGGCAACTCGGGATGCGCGAATGGAGCGACGCCACAGGTCGCTACGCGCCACCGCAGCCCGTCGCCGGCCCCTATCTCCTCGGCCCGTTCGACGGCGCGCGAACGGGCTTCCGCTACTTCGACGCCACCGGCGTGGAGTTGAGCGACGCGGAGCGCACCGACGCTGCGCGGATCGCGCGCGTGCGGTTGCTGGCGCTCGTGAGGCGCGCGGGGACAACGGGAGCCGACAGCGTGCGTCGCGAATCGACGGATGTCGCGCTCGCCGACGGCGCCCGGTAGCGGTCGGCCGGGCGCGGCCCTCGTCGCGGCGCTCGCGCTCCTCACGCTCGCCTCCGCGTTGCTCGCCGGCGCGTTCGTCTCGGCGAGCGCAGCGGCGCGCGCCGTCCACTCCGCCCGCGCGAGCGCGATGGTGGACGGCGCGGCGCAGCGCGCGCTCGCCGAGCGGGTGAGCGAGTGGGACGCTGGCGAGTACGGATTGGCCGTCGGCGCGTCGCTCGATCGCCCATTCGCGCGCCTCGAGGGTTCGCCCCCCGTGCGGGGCCGCACGCGCGTCCACCGGCTCACGCCCGATCGGTTCATCGTCTCCGTCGACGTCGTCGCTGGCGACTCGGCACGGCCAGGTGCACGGCGCCGCGTACGGCTCATCATGCAAGCGCCTCCCGCCGACAGCGCCGGCGGCCGGCGCGTGCCCGCGCCGATCGCGCGATGGAGCCGCGCCGACCTCTATTGAGCGTGCACCGGACACATGGCGGAACAGCGGAGCCGAGCGTGACGCAAGTCACACAGCCGCGCGAGGTTCCGATGTTACCATCGTCCCCGTCCGGTCGTGTGTTCGATACGGGAGCTCGCAGATCGCGGCGCTTTCCGGGACCCGTCACCCTGTCGACGCGTTATCTCCGCATGCAAGTGTAAGCAAGGCAGTTCATTACGAAGCTTTGCCTAACGCCCGTTGACAAGTGTGGGCGAAGCGGGGCAACGTCGCGTCCGCCGCACCACCCTCGCTGCATGCGCTCCTGCCGGTCCGCTACTCCTCCCGTACCGGCCTCTCGCTCCCCCGATCTTCGCCATGGCATTGTTCGGTCGCAGCAAAACCACGGTCGGCCTGGACATCGGGTCGGGACTCATCAAGGTCGCGGTGATCGACCACTCCAGGAAAGAGCCGGAGCTGGTCAAGATCGCCGTGGTGCCCTTGCTCGCCGACGCCATCGTCGAAGGCGAGATCATGGATCCCGGCATCGTTGCCGAAGCCATCCAGGGCGCGCTCGCCGCCGCCGCCGTCAAGACGAAGCAGGTGGTGACCGCCGTGGGCGGGCGCGACGTGATCATCAAGAAGATCCAGATCGAGCGCGTCAAGGATCAGCAGGCGCGGGAGCTGATGCGCTGGGAGGCCGAGCAGCATGTCCCGTTCGACATGGAGTCCGTGGAGCTCGACTTCCAGATCCTCGATCCGCTCGGCGACGGCGTGGAGATGAGCGTCCTGCTCGTCGCGGCCAAGCGCGAGCTCATCGAATCCAAGCTGCGCATCCTCACGGACGCCGGCCTCGACCCCGCCGTCGTTGACGTGGATGCCTTCGCCCTGCACAACGCCTTCGAGGTCAACTATCCGGAGGCGATGGAAGGGGTGGTCGCGCTCGTCAACATCGGTCACGAGGTCACCAACATCAACATCCTCGACGACGGCGTGCCGATTCTCACTCGCGACATCACGGTGGGCACCCGCCGCTTTCGCGAGGATCTGCAGCGCGAGCGAGGTCTCTCCGCGGACGAGGCGCAGCAGCTTCTGCAGGGGTACGATCGTTCCGCCGATCTCGAGGCGGTGCTGGAGGGCCGCGGAGAGGAGATCGCGGTGGGGATCGAGCGTGCGGCGGCCTTCCTCGCGTCCGCATCGCGGACGGGTGGCCAGGTACGGCACATCTACACCTGCGGTGGCGGCTCGCGCATCCCCGGACTCACCGACGCACTCGCCGACCGGCTTCGCCTCACGGTGCAGCAGGCCAATCCGCTCGCCAACCTCCGCATCCGTGACGGCGCGCTCGACGGCCTCGTCACCGATGAGGTCGCACCGCTCCTGATGCTTCCCATCGGGCTCGCGCTGCGTCAGGTCGCCTGAGCGGGGACGCGACATGATCGAGATCAATCTGCTTCCCGGTGCCAGCCGCAAGTCTCGTCATGGCGGCTCGTCGTTCGACTTCGGAGCGATCGTCGGGAGCGTCCGCGAGCGCGTGCGCGATCCGTGGCTCCTCGGCGCCATCGGCAGCTCGCTGGGCGCCGCCGCCATCATCGGCGTGCTCTATCTGACGCAGGCGACGCGCGTGAGCCGCGTTGAGGGCGAGCTGGAAAAGTCGGTGCAGGATTCCATCCGCTACGCATCGGTGCTCAAGGAGCGGGAGCGTGCCGAGTCCAAGCGCGACACGGTGCTGCGGTCGCTCAATCTCATTCGCGCCATCGACGACGACCGCTTCGTGTGGCCGCACGTGATGGACGAGGTGAGCCGGTCCCTGCCGCCATACACCTGGCTCGTCTCGCTCGGCTTCACCGGGCTGGGACAGGCGCAGCAGGCGGTCGCCACCATGGCGCCCACGTCGCCGGCTGACACCGTTCCGGGCCGCCGCAAGCGGAAGCTGCTGCAAACGGTCATCCCACGCGATACGGTGCGCATCCGGCTCGTCGGCAACACGGTGGACATCCAGGCGCTGACGCGTTTCATGAAGCAGCTCGAATCGTCGCCCTTCCTGGAGCAGGTCCAGCTCGCCAAGTCGGAGCGTGCGAACGACCACGGCAAGGAAGTCACCCAGTTCCAGCTCGACATGATCTATTCGCGCTCGTCCGCGGAGACCGTGCGCCGGGTTCCCCTCGACGTCACGGTGAGGTAGCCGATGGCGCTTCTGCCCGCTCGCCAGCGAGACCAGGTCATGTTCATGATCTGCTTCGTCGCCGTCGCCCTCGTCGGCGCCTTCTACATGTACGTCTGGGAGCCGACCAAGGTCGGCCTCGACGAGAGCCAGGCGCGCATCGACTCGCTGGTCGTGCTGAACCAGCGCTCCAAGTCCGAGCTCGCGCAGGGACGTACCCAGCAGCTGCGCGCCGAAGCGGAGCAGTTCACGCAGGACCTCGAGCTGATGCGGCGCCTCGTCCCGACCAGTAACGAGGTGCCGGCCCTGCTCGAGCAGGTGTCCACGGCCGCGCGTCGCGTCGGCATCGACATCGCCGACGTGCAGCCGCTCCCCCAGCTCGCCGGCGATACCTACGACGCATTCAAGTACCGGATGAGCGTCCGCGGCAACTTCCACCAGGTCGGCGACTTCCTGGCCAACGTGGGTTCGCTGCAGCGCATCGTGGCGCCCATCAATCTGACGCTCGCCCCTGCCACCGCGGAGCAGAGCAAGGCGGGCGCGCGCGTCAAATCGCAGCCGGTCGAGGCGCGCTTCGAGATCCAGACGTACGTGGCGCGAAGCACCAACGTGGCGCCCACGCCGCTCAAGCCCGCCGCGGATCCCGGCAAACCTGGAGAACGGATGTGATGCGTCGCACCATCAGGCTCATCGCCGCTCTGACGTTTGCCGGCGCCGCCAGCGGCGGCGCGCAGGCCCTGCCCGACGTGGGCGCGGCCAAGCGCGCTGCCCAGCGTAGTGCCGATGCGGCCAGCGCGCGTGTCGCCGCCCAGACGGGGCAGGCGGTGCCGCGGTCGGGACCGGGGAGCGTGCCTGCCGTGCCGACGCCGCGGGCGACGTCCGCGCCCGGCGCCGATGCCTCGGCGGCGCGCACCGCGCCCGTCACGCGCGAGGTGTTCGCGTACTCAGCCGACGGACGGCGGGATCCATTCTTCTCGCTCATTCTCACCGAGGACCTGCGGCCGTTGCTCTCGGACCTCAGGCTCGTCGGGATACTGTACACCACCACGGGGGGACGGAGCGTGGCCATCATGCGCGACCTCGTCACGAACGCGCAGTACCGCGTCGGGACCGGCTCCGTCCTCGGCCGGATGCGCGTGGCCCAGATCAGGCCGCGCGCCGTCATCTTCTCGATCGACGAGTTCGGGCTCAGCCGTCAGGACTCGCTGGTCTTATCGGATACAACAAAGGTGAGGAATTGATGAAGCCAGTCCTGGCGGTCATCGCTGCCGCAGCCATCGCGCTCGGACCGAGCGTGCAACCGGCCGCGGCCCGCCCGGCCGCCGCCGCCGTTCGGTCACTGAGCATCGTCCCGTCGTCCGGCCGCGCCGAGGTGGTGATCGGACTGGACGGCGGCGTCGAGGTGCAGGACTTCACGCTCCGCTCTCCGGACCGGATCGTGCTCGATCTCGCTGGCGCTTCGCTCGGGCTGCCGGCGCGCGGCTACGACCGCGTCGCGCGAGCCGGCATCACGAACGTCCGGTATTCGCAGTATCGCCGCGGCACGGTGCGCGTGGTGCTCTACATGGACGGTCCGCACCAGTACCAGGTCTCGCGCGCCGAGGGTCAGGTGCGCGTGAGCGTCACGTCGGGCGACAGCGCGACGTTTGCCGCATGGCATGTGGGCAGCGGTGGCCCCCCCGCGACCGCCGACGCCGCGGTCGGTCGCGGAGCGATCGACCGGGCGGTCGCCGACAACGTGGAGACTGTTCGCGCCGACGCCGCGTCCGATGCTGACGCGTTGCGCGCGCCGATGCGCACGCCGATCCCGCAACAGCCGCACGTACAGCAGCGCTCCCAGCAACCTCGCATCACGGTGGTGTATCAGGGGTCCGATATCCGCGACGTCCTCGCGGCCTTCGCCTCCTTCTCGGGACGCACGATCATTCCAAGCTCCAGTGTGGGCGCACTCAAGGTCGACGCCGAGATCCGCGACCAGCCCTGGGACGTCGCGCTCCAGGCGATTCTCTCCGCCCAGGGATTGGCCGGCGCCGAGGACAGCAACGGCATCATCATCGTGGACACGCAGGAGCGCATCGCCGCGCGCACCGCGACGGAGCCGCTCGCCACGCGCATCGTCCGCCTCAACTACCAGCGCGCCACCGCGGTGGGCGACCAGCTTCGCCAGCGCTTGCTGCAGTGCATCCCCTCGGAGCGCGCCGGCGCCCCCGCGCTGTCGTCCTCCCAGGCCGCTGGCCAGCCGCCCGTGTCGGGCGCGCCACCGGCGCAGCCCACGCTCGCCGGCGGCGCCGCGCCCGTGAGCGCCGGCGTGGACGCCGCCAGCTGTCGCGGGCGCGGCAGCATCTCGTCGGACGAGGTGACGAACAGCATCAGCGTGACCGCGCCACTCAGCTCGCTCGACGAGCTCGTGTCGTTCGCCGAGCTGCTCGATCTGCGCCAGCCGCAGGTGAACATCAAGGCCAAGATCGTGCTCGTGAATCGCACCGATCTCGACGCGCTCGGCATCAAGTACGATCTCGGGACGCGGCAGCAGTTCTTCAATACGATCGTGCAGCGTGCCGATTCGGTGGGCACACCGCTCACGGCCAACGACCCGCCGCGCGTGCTGCTCGGCGGCAACACGGTGTCGGCCATCGCCAACGCATCGGGCAACGTGCCCGGCGCCGCGCTGCGCCTCATCTATTCCACCGCACTGGGCAACTTCGACTTCTCCACCTTCCTCGACGCGCTGCAGGAAGTCTCGCTGCTCGACGTGCAGGCGGAGCCGAGCGTGACCACCCTCAACAATCGCACCGCCGAGCTCATCTCGGGGGTGCAGGTGCCGTTCGTGCCGCTCGTCAGCAGCGGCGGCGCGGGCACCTCGCTCACCGGGCCCGTCACCGTGGAGCGGGTCCAGACCGGCGTCACGCTCAAGGTCACCCCGAGCGTGACGAACAACCGCCAGATCATGATGCGCGTGGAGACGGTCAACTCCGACGTGACCTTCACCAACAACGGCACGCTGATCGACAACAACAGCAACAAGACCGAACTCCTCGTCGCCGACGGACAGACCGTCGTCATCGGCGGACTCACGCAGACGAGCGTTCGCGTCACGAAGTCGGGCATCCCCATCCTCGTGGACCTGCCCCTGATCGGACGGCTGTTCGGCTACACCACGCGGCAAGAGCAACGGCGCGACCTGCTCATCCTCATCACGCCTCACATCATCGACGAGGGGCAGCCACCCTCCGATGCGGGTCGGCGGTAGTCGCGCCCTGGAGCAGACATGATCCTCATTCGGTCATCGGCGCGGCTCTCCGCGCTTCTCGTCACGGCTGCGCTCGTCGCCAGCTGTGATACGCGGCTCCCCACGCAGCCAGGCGGCAAGGTCGTGGATGACCTCGCGCGCCCCGAGCTGAAGTTCACGCTGTCCGCCGGGACGAACAACACGGTGGAGCAGGGCACGCCGCTGACCGTGACCATCACGGCCACCGATGCGCAGGGGATCGCGGCACTGCAGACGTCGATGCGCAACGGGGCGCAGGTCGTGGCGTCGGATACGGCGGTGGTGGCCACGGGAGCCAAGACCGTCACGCGCACTCTGCCGGTGCCGCTCGCCGGTCTGGCTCGCGGCGACAAGCTGACCATCCGCGCCACGGCCACGGATGTCTCGCAGAACACGAAAGTCGATTCCATCGTCGTCACCGTGTCCGACACCACCGCGCCGACGGTGACGGTGAGCTCCTCGAGGTCCGGCCGCACGCTCCGGGGAGGCGATACGCTCGACCTGAAAGTGGTCGCCGCGGACAGCGCCGGGATCGCCTACGCCGGTTACCGTCTCGTGCGTGTGAATGGCTCCGACACCACGATCGTGCGCGTCGACAGCGCCTTCGTGCCCTCGGGCACGCGTCCGACGATCTTTTCGCCCTCGTTCGCTCCGGTGCTGCCGGCCACGCTGCTCACCGGCGGCTATTCCGTCATCGGCTTCGCGCTGGACCGCTCGGGCCTGACGAACCGCACCAGCACGGTCGCGAGCTTCATCCTCGCCGATGGGCAGCGTCCAGCGCTCGTCTTCCAGGCGCCGGCGGCGGGCGGCCGCGTGCAGGTGGGCGACTCCATCCTGGTCCGGGCTCGGATCACCGACAACGTGGCCCTGGCCCGCGTCTCCTTCCGCGCTGTCTCCATTCGCGGTGCGGCGACGCTTGGCACGGCCGATACGGTGGTGCGGTATGCGGCGATCACCGCGCCGAGCGCCACCGGATCGTTCGTGGCCGGGACGCGGGACACCGTCATCAGCCGCTATCTCAAGGTGACCACGCCCATCGACACGCTCACCGATTCCCTGGTCGTGTTCGGGATCGTCACGGACGCGTCGAACAACGCCGATACGGCGCGCGTGGCGGTGAGCCTCGTGCCGCGGCTGTCGCTGACCACGGACCGGCCGGGCGCCGTCGTCAAGACCGGCGAGGCGATTCTCGTTCGCGTGGTCGCCGGTGACACCGCTGCCGTGTTCTTCGCCGGCTACCGGGTATTTCGCGTGAACGCCGCCGACAGCACCCTCGTGCGCTCGGACAGCGTGGCCGCGCCCACCGGCGCCACCACCTTCCGGCCCGCCGCGTTCAACTACGTCGTGGCCGACACGCTGTCGCCCGCGACGTATACGTTCTCCGCGTTCGCGCGCACCAGCCTGGGGCTCATCACGCGCCCGGCCACCGGCTTCGGGTTCTCCGTGAGCGACGGGCAGAAGCCGGCCGTGACGCTCACGGCTCCGCTCACCGGCAGCTCGCTCCGCGCCGGCGACTCCATTCTCGTCACCGCCGTGCTCAGGGACAACGCGGCGCTGCAAGGGGTGACCTTCCGCGGCTTCTCGGTGCGGGGACGCGCGACGCTGGGCACGGCGGACACCGTCGCGCGATATACCACGATCACGGCCCCCGCCACCGGCGCATTCCGCACATCCCTGCGCGATACCACCCTCTCGCGCTATCTCAAGGTCATCTCGCCGATCGACACCGCGAGCGATTCGCTCGTCGTCCTCGCCGTGGTCACCGATCGCTCCGGCCTCGCCGACACGACGCGCGCGGCGCTGAAGGTGACCAACACCCTGCGCCCACGGATCGTGTTGAACACGCCGGTGGTCGGCTCCACGGTGAACGTCGGCGACTCGATCCTCGTCACCGCGACGCTGCATGACGACAACTCGCTGGCGAGTGCGGCGTTCTTCGGCGTGTCGGCGCGCGGCAACCCGTCGCTCGGCACGGCCGACACCGTCACGCGCTATCCACGCGTGTCCACCACCTTCCGCACCGGCCTGCGCGATACGACGATCACGCGCTATCTCAAGGCGGCGGTGCCCATCGACACCACTACCGACAGTCTCATCGTCACAGGTGTGGTGGCCAATGCCCTGGGCTTCGGCGACACCTCCCGCGTGACGGTCAAGCTGTCGAGGGGGCCGACCATCGCGATCATCACCCCGCTCGTCGGCGATAGCGCCAGCGCCGGCGTCAACCTCCGCGTGCGCCTCACGGCCTCGCATGCCACGGGCGTCATCCGACTCGGCTTCCGCATACGCGGCGACGCGAGCTGGCCGACCGCGCTGAACGACAGCGCGGTGCGGACCTTCGCTCCGCCGGCCAGCCCGGGCACGCTCGATAGCGTGTTCTTCATCCCGGCGAACGCACCCGCCGGCAGCGTCGTCACGATCAGTCCGTTCGCCGTGAGCGGGGACGGACAGCTCAGCACCGCCGCGCCGTTGCGCGTGCCGGTGCGGTCCGGCGCAGCCGCGCCACGCGTCGTGCAGTCCATCAGCGCTCGATCCGAGACGACGGACAGTCTCACCGTGTCGGCGAGCGGCAATGGCATCGCCACCATCGGCTACGAGCTGCGCGACGCTGCCAACGCCATCGTCAAGGTGGATACGGTGCGGTTCGCCGCGCCGCTGTCCAGCTCGCAGATCGTCACCTTCGGCTTCACGCTTCCGATCACGCTGCAGGGGAAGAAACTCGCCCTCACGTCCTTCGCCATCGACCAGGCGGGACTCGTGGGCTACTCCGTCTCCGCAGCCACGACCAGTGCGCAGACCAGCCGCGCGGGCGCGTTCGTGGATTCCACGCTGATCGTGTTCGGCCGCACCTTCGCCCTGCCCGCGGCGCGTCGCGGCACGATCGCCGACCTCACCGTGGATCAGGCCCGCGGCAACGTCTTCCTCTCCAATCTCAACTTCAACCAGCTCGAGGTCTTCCAGGGCACCTCGACGTCGTTCTCGGCCAGCGGCATCCCTGTGGGCGCTCAGCCCTGGGGGATGACGGTCGCCCGGACCGGCGTGCGCGACACGCTGTATGTGGCCAACTCGGGCGGCACCAACGTCAGTCGCGTGTTCATCGGCGCCACCACTGCCGCCGGCATGCGGGAGGACAGTCTCCGGCGGATTCGGACTCGCGTGTCCTTCCTCTACCGCGTCACCGAAGTGCGCAACGCGGAGACGGGCAAGATCCGCATCACCGTCAGTGCGCCGATCAGCTTCTCCGATCGCCCACAGTTCGTGGAGCAGAGCAGCGGCAACCGCCTGTACGTCTCCACACGACCGACGCTCGCCGCGCCCAGGGGCACCGTCCGCTTCCTCGATCCCTCGGCGCCGGCCCCGGATTTCCGGTTCATCCTGGACTTCGCCAGCACCGGCAACGACCCGAACTCCTATCTCATCGCCAACGTCGACAGCATGGGCGTGGCGCCCGCGCCGGCGGCGAGCACCGACAACGACGTGCTCACGATCTGCGACCATGCCAGCGGCCAGCTCACTCCAAGTGCCTGCGGCTCGAGCAACCTCGGCATCGCCGCGGCGATCGCCGCGCTCAGGGTCGCCGTGCCGACGACCGACATCGACACGCGAATCAATGCCGACGAGGCCTCGCTTGGATTGACCGACACGACCTTTGCCGCGAGCAGCGGCAACGGCAACGCGATCGGCTTCGGTGAGGGCGTGCGCGCCCCGTTCGCCCGCGCGTTCATTCTGCGCGATTCGCTTCCCGGCGCAACACGCTATCAGTACGCGTCACCGGCCATCAGCGTGGGCGATCTCGTCAACAACGCCGCCGACCGGCTGTTCGGGCTCGCGATCGACTCGACCGGCAAGACGCTCGGCGTGCACGGAGGGGAGACGTACTTCGCCACGCTGGACGTGCCCTTCACGCAGCGTCTGCAGGGCAAGGTGAGCACGTTCAGCTCCGGCGCGGGCATCGCCTTCCACCCGCAGGCCAACGGCGACGGCAGCGCGGCAGACAAGCGGCTCGCCTTCGTCTCGTCGGCCAACGGCACCATCGAGGCGCTGGACATCTTCCACTACACCACCCGCGCCAGGCTGGCCACCAAGGCCAACCTCTACGGTCCGCTGCGCGCGTCGCTGCCCTTCGCCACGGACAATGTCGGCGTTGCGCCAGGCACTCCGAGCTTCATCGTCCTCAAGCTGTTCGGGCTCTCGGCGACGGGGCTCGTGGTGATCAACGTCACCGCGGCCGACATCGCGGCGCCCCCACCCTGACCCGCCGGGGCGCGCGGTGACGTAGATTGCCCCCGCGAGCCCGGCGCCCTCCCGCCGGGCTCGCGTCATTCATCCACCGCTCCACGCACGCAACGTCTCATGCTCCGCTTCACTACTGCCGGCGAATCGCACGGACAGGCGCTCGTCACCATCGTCGAGGGCGTGCCCGCCGGCCTCCGCCTGCTGGCCGCCGACGTCGACGTCGAGCTCGCGCGCCGGCAGCAGGGATACGGGCGCGGCCGCCGCATGCAGATCGAGCGAGACAGCGTGGAACTGCTGTCCGGCGTGCGCGCCGGCGAGACAATCGGCAGCCCCATCGCGATGCTCGTGCGGAACCGCGACTGGGCCAACTGGCAGGAGATCATGGATGCCGCGCCGCGGGAGTCGGATGCCGAGGGTGCATTGCGGCGGCGCGCCGTGACTCGTGTCCGTCCGGGACACGCCGATCTCACGGGGATTCTCAAGTACGACCGCGACGACGCGCGCGACATCCTGGAGCGCGCCTCGGCGCGCGAGACCACGTCGCGCGTGGCCGCGGGCGCCATCGCGCGGCGCCTCCTCGGGGAGCTCGGCGTAGCCATCGGCAGCCACCTCGTGCACCTCGGCGGCGTGGACGCCAGTCGTCCGAGCGAGATGCCGGCGCCGGGTTCGCTCAACACGGCATCCGATGCCTCGTCGCTGCGCACGCTGGATCCGGCGGCGGAGCAGGAGATGATCAGTCGCATCGACGCCGCGAAGCGCGCGGGCAACACGCTCGGGGGGATCTGCGAAGTGGTGGTCGAGGGCCTGCCCGTCGGACTCGGCTCGCACGTCTCGTGGGACCGGAAGCTCGATGGACGGCTCGGTGCCGCAATGATGTCGATCCCTGCGGTGAAGGGCGTGGAGATCGGCATGGGATTCGCGGCGGCGCGCGCCTCCGGCTCCGAGGTGCACGACGAGATCTCGATGGCGCCCGGCCGGACGC
>JBKJIY010000108.1:0-6327 GCA_046598315.1 Gemmatimonadaceae bacterium | reverse complement strand
CGACTCGATCCCCCGCAACGAGTCCCGCCGCGCGAAAGCGGTGGCTCCACACATGGGATGCGGCAAGGATCGACGCCGACGTTGCGATCCCCTCGGAGAACACGAGCCGCGGCCCCTGCGCGTCGGAGAGGCGCGCGTGCAGGCGCGCGTACAGGCCGAGCGTCACCGCACCTTCACCACCACCTGGCCGCGCAGTCGAACGTCACGCGACGACGAGCCGACGGCGAGCGCCCGGGTCCCGGGCGCCACTCGCCAATCATGGCGCTCCACGGCCCAGTACGAGAGCGCGCGCACGTCCACGTGCATCACGACGCGGCGTTCCGCGCCCGCATCGAGCTCCACGCGCTGAAAGCCGGTCAGCGCCTGCGCGGCCATGGGCACCGGCGCATCGACGGGCGCACCCAGATAGAGCTGCGCCACTTCGGCACCGCGTCGCTGTCCCACATTGCGCACGCGAAAGCTCACGTCGTACCCGCCGGCGCGGGGCGAGACGGTGAGGCCACTATAATGAAAGGCGGTGTACGACAGCCCGTGGCCGAAGGGGAACAGCGGCGCGACGCCGCGCGTGTCGTACCACCGGTAGCCCGCCAGCGTGCCTTCGGAGTACTGCTGCTGCCCGCCAACGCCGGGATAGCGCTCGGCGGTGGCCGTGGGCGCGTCGGCTTCGCGCACGGGGAAGGTGACGGGAAGCTTGCCGCCGGGATTCGCCGTCCCGAGCAGCAACGCCGCCGTCGCGTCGCCACCCTCCTGCCCGGGATACCACATCTGGAGGATCGCGTTGGCGCGCTCGGCCCAGGGCATGAGCACCGGATCACCCGTATTCATCACGACGACGGTCCGAGGGTTGGCGGCGACGACGGCGGCGATCAACTCGTCCTGTGCCAGGGGGAGCGCGAGCGAGGGACGATCGACGCCCTCCGTGCCCTCGTTGTGCGCGAAGACGACGGCCGCCGATGCCTCGCGCGCCGCCGACACGGCGGCGTCGATGTCGGCGCGGCGCATCTCCGGGGTCACCCAGGCCAGACGGAGTTGCAACGACTGCGGCGCGAGCGCCTCGGCGAAGCCGGCGCGCACGCCGAACACGATGCTGATGGCGTGCGGGCCGGCATCGAGACGGACGCGGCCCGTGGCGTTGGTCAGGCCGCGCGACGTGGGCAGCACGCTCAGGGTGCGGCTGTCGAACGGCGCGTTGGACGCGACCTGCACGCCGTCGAGGAT
Source organism: Gemmatimonadaceae bacterium (assembly GCA_046598315.1). Classification (GTDB taxonomy): domain Bacteria; phylum Gemmatimonadota; class Gemmatimonadetes; order Gemmatimonadales; family Gemmatimonadaceae; genus AG11. Next base: position 5,109 of record JBKJIY010000108.1, on the reverse strand, counting down.
GATCCACGCATTGCCGCCCGGATTGCGGAGAAAGGGGCCGATCCCCCAGTCCGTCTGGAGCGACAGCGCGTAGTCGCCCGTGGTCGGCACGTTCAGCGTGCCCGTCCACGTCGCGCGCGTGCCGGGAGCGAGCGACGCGGCGCCGAGAAACTCCACCTGCGAGTCGATCTGCGTGCGCCGGGTGAGCGAGTCGGTGCGCAGCAGACCGCGCGCGACCGTGGCTCCCGCGGGCGGCGCGAGGGCCGAGGCGGGTATGGCGACGCCGTCGAGATCGATGCCGGCGAGGTGGCGGATGTTCGCACCGGCGCCCGCCTGGCGCACGAGCGCGTCGAACGGCGTGGTCTGACGCGACCGGATGCCGGCCACGCGAGAGCTGCCCCCGCCGCCGAGGACGAGGCGCCGCGCGCTTGCGCCGATCACCACGAGCGACCGCAGGTCCGTGTGGCGCAACGGCAGCGCGCCTCCATTCCGGAGCAGCACGGCGCCGTCGGTGGCGACTTCGCGCGCGACGCGGGCGCCGGCCAGCGTATCGAGCCGCACCCGATCGCGCACGACAGCGCGTCCGCCGGATGGCGAGGCGCCGGCGAGCAGCCCGAAGCGCCCCATCGTGCGCAGGATGTGCCGCACGGCGGTATCGAGCGTGCCCATCGTGGCCGCGCCGCTCCGGAGCGAGTCGGCGAACGTGGCGAACCGGTCGCTCATGAACTCCGCGTCCATTCCCGCCATCAGCGAACGCACCGTGCTGTGGTTGGCGCCGTAGTCGGATACGACGAAACCGTCGAAGCCCCAGCGCGTGCGCAGGATGTCGGTGAGGAGCGTGGGATTCTCGCAGCCGTGCAGTCCATTGACCTTGTTGTACGAGCACATCACGCTGCCCACGCCGGCCCTGACGCTCGCCTCGAAGGGCACGAGCTCCATCTCGTGCAGGGTGCGCTCGTCCACATTCACGTTGATCGAGAAGCGCTCGTTCTCCTGATTGTTGGCGGCGAGATGCTTGGCCGTCGCGATGACGCCCTCGCGCTGAATGGCGCCGATCTGCGCCACGGCCAGTCGCGCGGCGAGCAGGGGGTCCTCGCCGAGCGTCTCGAAGTTGCGCCCCGCCTGGGGCACGCGCACGAGATTCATCATCGGCCCGTAGAGGACGTCCTGGCGGGTGGCGCGCGACTCGCGGCCGAGGACGGCGCCGTAGCGCCGCGCGTGGGCCTCGCTGAACGTGGCCGCCAGCGCGACGGGCGCCGGCAGGGCCGTGGTCGGCAGGCCGAGTCGCACGCCCGCCGGGCCGTCGGTGAGTCGGAGGGCCGGGATGCCGAGGCGCGGGACGCCGGGGATGTAGCCCACCTCGCCGAGCGGATCCGCGGGCGCGGGACCCATCACCCCGGGAAATCCGCCGCGGATCATGCCGATCTTCTCGGCGGTGGTCATGGCGCCGATGAGCCGCTCGACGCGGGCATTGGTGGCCTCGGCGCCACGCCGCGCCGCCTGTGCGCTCGATGGCGCCGGAGACAGTGCGGCGAGCGACACGACCATCGCGAGGTGCAGCGTGCGTGGCCGTGTGCCCGGGGTCAGGAAGTGGTGCCTCATGTGACGCCTGGCGGAGAGGTGGGGGCGGCTGTCAGAGGCGCGCCAACTGCTGGGTGATGCTCGCCAGAAACTCCTGATAGCGCATCGGCTTGGCAATGTAGCCGTCGCATCCCGACTCCATGATGCGTGCCTCGTCGCCCTTCATGGCGAGCGCGGTGAGCGCGATCACCGGGATGGCGCGAGTGGCCTCATCGCTCTTGAGCAGGCTGATCGCCTCCAGTCCATCCATGCCGGGGAGCTGGATATCCATCAGGATCAGGTCCGGCTGCTCGGCACGCGCCAGGGCGAGTCCCACCTCGGCATCCGTCGCGCTGATCACGGAATGGCCGGCGGACTCCAGCAGGAAGGTCGCCAGCTTCATGTTGGCGGGATTGTCTTCCACCACGAGCACGCTGGCCATGTCAGGCGCTCGTGGGCCGGCGGGACATAGCGCGGCGGACCTCGGCCGTAAAGCGCTCGCCATCGAAGCCGGCCTTGCCCATCACGGTCGTCACGGCTCCGCTGAGCCGCCCCCGGTCCTCTGCCGAGATCTGCTCCGCCGTCACGACGACGATGGGAATCCGTCGCGTCTCGAGGTATTGATCGAGTGCCTCCACCACATCGAAGCCGTTCATGTCCGGCATCAGGAGGTCGAGCACGATGAGGTCGGGCAATTCACGCCGCGCCATCTCGACGGCGTCGCGTCCGCCATAGGCCCGCAACACCGTGCTGGCGAGCCCGTGAATCCGGACGGCGATCATCTCCACGGCGGCGGGGTCGTCGTCGACGACGAGCACCTTGAGCGTCTGTCCGCCGGAGAGCGGGGAGAGGCCCAGCTCGAGGAGTGAGTCCGACAGCTCCTGGCGGCTGATCGGCTTCTGCATCACGGCTGCCGCGCCCAGCGCGAACCCGGTGTTGCGGTCGGCGAGGATGGAGATGATCACCACCGGAATGAAGCGCAGCGCGGGCACCTTTTTCAGATGCGTGAGGAAGTCCCACCCGTTCGCGTCCGGCATGAGGACGTCCAGCGTGATCAGGGACAGCGGACGCTGCCCGGCGATGAGCATCGCGGCCTCCGGGGAGGAAGCGTGCAGCACCTCGAAGCCCTCGCCCTCCAGCTGCACGCGAATCAGCTCGGCCGACTTGGGATCACTTTCCACCACGAGCGCCGTCCGTGACGCGGTCGCCGCGACGACGGGGGGCGGGGACACCGGCGTACTGATGGGCGTGGGCATCCGATCGTGCACGGGACGAATCGGCAGCCAGACCGTGAAGCATGATCCCTCGCCCACGGCGCTCTCCACTGCCACCACGCCGCCGTGCAGCTCGGCGAGGAGCTTCACCATCGCCAGGCCGAGCCCGGAGCCCTCGAACTTTCGGGCGAGACCGCTGTCGATCTGGCTGAACGGCTCGAACAGATGCTCGAGCCCCTCCGGTGAGATGCCGATGCCGCTGTCGGTCACGCTGATCCGCAGAAACTCCTCGAACTCGTTCGCGGCGAGGGGGAACCGACGCGCCGGCCATGCCCCGGACAACTTGCCGACATCGGCGCGTGCCACCCGTGTGGCATGCAGCGCGACCCGGCCGCCTTCGATGGTGAACTTCACGGCGTTGGCGAGCAGGTTGTAGACGATCTGTTTCATCTTGCGCGCGTCGGCCCGGATGGAGCCCAGCTCGCCCACGCCGTCCATGTCCAGCGAGATCTGTCGCGCCGCGGCCTGTCCCTTGATGATCGACAAGCTGTTCACGAACAGCGTGGACACCTGCACCGGCTCGAGGTCCAGCATCATCTTGCCGGCCTCCACCTTGGACAGATCGAGGATGTCGTTGATCAGCGAGAGCAGGTGCTTGCCGCTCCGGAAGATGTCGCCGATGAAGCCCCGCTGCTGATCGGACATCTCGCCGACGAGGCCGTCGCCGAGCACTTCGGAGAAGCCGATGATGGCGTTGAGCGGCGTGCGGAGCTCGTGCGACATGTTGGCGAGGAACTCCGACTTCATGCGGCTGGCGTCCTCGAGCTCCACGTTCTTCTGGCGCAGCGTCTGCTCGAAGTGCTTCAGCTCCGTCATGTCGCGCCCGAAGGCGAACACGCCCTGCAAGCGGCGGTCGCGGTCGTGGAAGGTCGTCGCGTTGTACGAGACCACGGTGAGCTTGCCGTCCCGCGCTCGCGCGGTGAGCTCGTAGTTGGTGACCTTGCTCTCGCTCAGCACGCGGTTGATCGCCGCTTCCGCGCGGCTCGGGTCGGTGAAGTAGTTCTTGAACGGGGCGCCGATGAGCTCGTCGCGGGTGCAGCCGGTGAGGGCCTCGGTCTGCTTGTTGACGTCGGTGATGATGCCGCGCGGATCGGTCGTCATCAACGCGTCGATGTTGGACTCGATGAGCGAGCGCGTGTAGAAATGCTGGTCACGCAGTCGCTGGTCGAGCTTCTGCCGCTCCTCCTCGATCTGCTTGCGCGCCGTGTTGTCGGTGCCGATGAGCAGGTAGCCGATGATGGCGTCGTCGGCATCGCGGAGCGCCGTGACGGAGACGACGGCGGGAAAGCGGCTGCCGTCCTTGCGGATGTACGTGAGCTCGTAGATGTCCTCGATGCCGCGCGAGGCCTTGAACACCAGCGCCTCGAAGCCCGGCGTGATGTCGGTGCCCAGCTCCACGCTCAGCGCCTTGGCGCGCGCGATCACCTCATCGGAGTCCGAGATGTCGGCCGACGTGATGAACAAGATCACTCCGGCCGATATCTCCGATCCGCAGGAAGTGATCGCGCGGGCGGAGGCGCTGAGCCTTGAGCTCGGCACGCCAATCACGCCGGGATTCGAGGCGCTGGTGTTCAAGGCCTCGCGCGGCATCGAGGACATCTACGAGCTGACGTACATCCGCAAGGACAGGAGCCGGTTCGCGGCCGTGGTGTCGGTGACCGCCCTGCGGGACGCGCAAGACGCGATCATCGAGAGCACCGCGGGAAAGCGCGTGCCGTCCTTGCGGACCATCGTCATCTCGTAGATGTCTTCGATGCCGCGCGATGCCTTGAACACCAGCGCGTCGAAGCCCGGTGCGATGGGCGTCGCGAGCTCGAGGCTCAACGCGGTGGCGCGCGCGACGACCTTCTGCGGGTCGTGAAAGCGCGCGGGCGTGATCTTGTTCATCACTTCGGCCGCCGTGTACCCGAGCATTCGCTCCGCACCGACGTTGAAGATCTGGATGACGCCCTTGGCGTCCGTCGCGATGCACGAGAAATTCGCGCTCTTGAAGATCGCGCTCTGCAGCGCGCCCGCTTTCGCAAGCGCCTCTTCGGCGTGCTTGCGAGCGGTGTTGTCGCTGCCGATCAACAAGTACCCGATGATCGCGTCTTGCGCGTCCCGCAGGGCGGTCACTGAGAGCACCGAGTGGAAGCGCGTGCCGTCCTTGCGGACCATCGTCATCTCGTAGATGTCCTCGATGCCGCGCGAGGCCTTGAAGACCAGCGCCTCGAAGCCGGGGGTGATCGGCGTGCCGAGCTCGGTGCTGAGCGCCTTCGCCCGGGCGATGAGCTCCTGTGGATCCGAGATGTCGGCC
>JBKJIY010000073.1:0-14913 GCA_046598315.1 Gemmatimonadaceae bacterium | reverse complement strand
GGTCCCGATGGAGTCGGGCACGAGCAGGGAGTAGCCGAGCGCGGTGGCCGCCATGGTCCACGTGCCGGGCAGACCGAAGGGGATCATGAGGAGGGCCAGCGCCAGCAATCCAACGAGAAGGACCAGTTCCATCAAGCGAGCGCCTCCGCGGCGCGGGCAAGGAGTGCGGCAACGGCGTCGATGTTGGTGCCGCGCAGGTTGGCGAGTGAATCGTGAGGGGTGTGCACCCGGCGCAGCGTGGCGAGCGAGCCCTGACTCACCGTCACCGTGCTCCAGCCGCGGTCGGCGAGCGCCACCGAATCGGTGAGCAGCCCGAGCGGCATCCGTTGCACGTGCAGCGGCGCCGCGGCCGCGTCACGGAGCGTACGGAGCAGCAGTGAGGGTGCCGTACCGGTATACATGATGGTGATCCTCCCTTCATCATCCACGCCATCGCAGTTGAGCGCGACGCCCGCCGCGCGCGACCGGGCCCACGCCCGCGCGCCGGCCAGCCCCAGCTCTTCGCCGCTCGGCAGCAGCACGCCAACAGCCGCGTCGGCCCCGAGCGACGACGCCGCAGCCAGGACTGCCGCCACGCCCGATGCATTGTCCACGGCGCCTGGCGAGCTGGCGCCCACCACGCTCGCCATCACGGCAGGCGCGCCCGCCGCCGTGGCGAGCATCGCGGCCCACCACAGCATACGTGAGCCGCCCCCCCACAGTTCCAGTCCCGCGGCGGCAACCGACACGCCGAGGCCGAGCGCGAGGAGCGTGATGCCCGCGACGCGACCGAGCGAGGGCACCGGCTGTGACTTGCTGTCGAGGTGCGCCACCAGCCAGACCCGTGGTTCCGCGCCGCGCGTGGCCACCAGGTTCGCCGAGCTGCGGCGCATCCACGGCAGGTCGAGCACCGCGTCACCGAGCATGCGCCGCACGAACAGCGCGGTCACCGCGACGCCGGCGCCGAGGCTCCCGAGGGTCCACGCCAGTGGCCCACCGTTCAGTGCCAGCGTGGACGCCAGGGCAATCGTCCCCGCCAGGAGCGCTCCTCCCACGGGCGTCGCGAACCGACCGGGAAAGCTCGAGTAGCTGAATGGCTCGGTGTGAACCGTGAATCCGGCGCACCGGAGCACGTGTTCGGCGTAGTTCCGCGCCTCGCCCTCGGCCGGACTTCCCGCCGGTCGCGGCGCCCTCGCGAGCACGGCGAGGTGCGCGGCGCCCTCGCCGGACATCGACCTCATCAGCGTGCGGCCGTCGGCTCCGGCGCGAGGCCACTCGCGAGATGGCGCACAGTGTCGAGCGACGTACCGGACAGCGGCCGCAGGGGCGGACGAGGCGTGCCACCCGTGAGTCCCACGACATCCAGCGCGCATTTCACGCCGGCGACGCCCAGCCGTGCCACGATCTCCGCCGCGAGGGGAGTGAGCTGCGCCTGCGCCGCCAACGCGGCGGGTGCATCGCTCTGCTCGTGCGCAGTCAGCACCGCCAGCGACCGCTCCGGCGCGAACAGCGCGACGGCGAGAATGGCGCCGTCGGCGCCCAGCCGCAGCGCCTCCCCGTAGAGCGTGCCGCTTCCCGTGAGCACGCGAAACGTGGGGCTCTTCGCGGCGAGATAGCCTGCGAGCAATGCGGCATCACCAGAGCTGTCCTTCATTCCCACGATGTTCTCGTGCCGCGCCAGCCGCATGACGACGTCGGCGGGAATGGCGAAGTGCATGTACTTGGGGATGGTGTAGAGCAGCACCGGGATGGGACTGGCGTCGGCCACCCGCACGTAGTGCTCCTCCAGCGCGTCGTCGCCGACCGCCGCACCGTAGTAGTGCGGCGCCACCACCAGCACGGCGTCGGCGCCGCGCTCCGCCGCGTCGCGCGAGCGGGCGATCACGGCGCGCGTCGACTCGCCCCCCGTGCCGACGATGAGCGTGCGGTCGCGGGGCACCTCGGCGCGCGCGAGCTCCACCAGGCGGAGACGCTCGTCCTCGTCCAGCAGCGCCGCCTCCCCGGTGGAGCCGGCGACGACGATGCCGCGCAGACCGGCGCCGAGATGCGCGCCCAGGTTGGAGACGAAGCCGTCGGCGTCGATCTCGCCGGCGGGAGTGAACGGAGTGACGACGGGCGCGAGGATGCCGTGCAGTGAGATCATTGTCCGAGGAAGTCGAAGCCGGCGCCATTCTGCGTGATCCCGTCCATGGCGCCCGGTGGCGAGACGGCGGGCTGCGATTGGCTGGGCGTGGGCCGTGCGGGCGCGGCGGCGGCGGCGACCTGCGCCGCCGTCGTGCCGGTGGAGGAACGACGGAACATGCGCATCTTGAGCTCGAAATCCGACGGGTTGCTCGCCGCGGACATCGCGGTGTCGAAGGTGACTTCGTTGGATTGCACGAGATCCTGCAGGTGCTGGTCGAAGGTCTGCATGCCGTACTGGTCGCGCCCGTCGGCGATGTAGTCGCGGATCTCGCCGATGCGATGGCCGTCGGCGATCATGTCGCGCACGGCCGGCGTGACGATCAGCACCTCGCAGGCGACCGCTCGGCCGTGGCCGTCGGCGCGCGGCAGCAGCCGTTGCGACACCACCGAGTGCAGGGTCTCGCTGAGGCGGATGCGCACCACTGCCTGCTCCTCGGGCGAGAACATCGCCATGATGCGAAGGATCGTGCTCTGCGCGTCCGGCGTATGCAGCGTGGAGATGAGGAGGTGTCCGGTTTCCGCCGCCTTGATCGCGGTGTCGATCGTCTCTGCGTCGCGCATCTCGCCGATCATCACCACGTCGGGATCCTGCCGCAGTGCGGCGCGCAGGCCCATCTTGAAGTCCGCAGTATCGGAACCGATTTCCCGTTGGGTGATCGCGCTCTGGATGTCGTTGTGGAGAAACTCGATCGGGTTCTCCAGCGTGAGGATGTGCCGGTTCTCGTGCTGGTTGATGTAGTTGACCATCGCCGCCATGGTGCTCGACTTGCCCGACCCGGTCACGCCGGTCACGAGCACCATGCCGCGCTCGGCATTGGCCACGCGCGCCAGCACGGCCGGCAGGCGCAGCTTCTCGAAGGTGGGCACCTCGAACGGGATCACGCGCATCACGACCATGAAGCTCGCACGCTGCTTCATGATGTTCACGCGGAATCGTCCGATGCCCGCCGCGGACCACGAGCAGTCGTAGTCGGTGATGCGGTCGATCTGCGCCTTGTCGTCCTCGTTGGACATCAGGTGCAGCGCGATCGTCCGCGTCTGCTCCGGCGTGAGCGTCTGCTTGGTGAGCGGCACGAGCTTGCCGTGGATGCGCGCCCGGAAGACGTCGCCCGCCTTGATGTGGAGGTCCGATGCGCCGCGATCCACGGCAGCCTTGATGATTCGCTCCATACGTCAGTACCCGGCCTGCTTGTCGACGAGGTTTCGCAGCGGAGCTGCCGCGGCGTAGCGGTGCCAGTTGTCCAGGAAGAGATCGAGCTGTCGTGGCCAGAACCGCCCTGGCGACACCGGCGATACGTGCGGCACGATCAGCGCACTCTCAAGCTGCCAGAGGCGGCTGGTTGTCGCCAGTGGCTCCTCCCGAAAGACGTCGAGCACCGCGCCGCGCAGGCGGCCGGATTCGAGCATGTCGGCCAGCGCCGCCTCGTCCAGCAGCGCGCCGCGCGACACGTTCACCACGATGGCGCGCCGAGGGAGCCGGTCGAGGCGGTCACGGCTCATGAGCTCCGCCGTGCCCGGCGTGAGGGGCGCGGCCAGGACGAGCGCATCGGCCTCGGCGAGCTCGGCGTCCAGGGCATCCTGGCCCACCACGCGCGCAAAGCCCGGGGGCGCGCCAAGGTGGGGACGCCGGCGGACGCCGACGCACTCGGCGCCGAGCGCGGCCAGGCGCGTCGCGGTCTCGCCGCCCAGCCCTCCGGTCCCCACGATGAGCACACGACAATCGGCCAGCTCGCGCAACGGCGAGTCATCGGCCACGAAGAATGCCTTGTTCCACTCTCCGCGCCGCTGTTGGGCGATGGCCACGTCCAGCCCGCGCAGGAAGTGCAGGATGCCGGCGACGACGAACTCGGCGATCGGCGCCCCGTGGATTCCCGCGGAGTTCGTGAGCGCCACGTCCGTGTCGGCGATGCCGGAGCCGAGTGCGCTGCCCACGCCGGCGGCAGCGGAATGCACCCATCGGAGGCGGGGCGCGGCGGCGAACAGATCGCGCGTGATGCCGAATCCGAAATAGATCTCCGCGCCGGGCATCAGCGCCAGCGCTTCGTCGCTCCCCTGCTGCGAGCCGTCGCCATCGGAGCTCGTGGGCGCGCGCACGACGTCCAGCGTCCAGCCGGGGAGCGCCGCGTCGAGGAGGCGACGCTCGCCGTCTGGCGGCAGCGCCCAGTTCCTCGATTTCGCCGCGAGGTCCACGACGACACGGCGCGGCTCAGTCAATGTGGACCCCATAGATGTATTCCTGCCCCAGGAGGGCGGCAGTGGCGATCTCGAACTGCCGCGACGGTCCGGCCAGCTTCAACTCGAAGGTGCGATCCTCCGGGTGGTCGAACACCCGCTGAGCCTTGATCTGGATGCCGTGGACGCTGAGGAGAGCGGCCACCTCCTCGTGCGGCGTCCCCACGCGCGTCCGGATGGTGGCGCTCACCACGCGACGCGCGCGTCGCACCCAGTGCTCCAACGCACCCAGGCCGGAGAGAACGAACGTGACGAGCAGTCCCGCGCCCACGCCCTCGATGTAGTGGCCGGCGCCGATGGTCATGCCGATCGCCGCCACCACCCAGATCGTCGCCGCCGAGGTGAGGCCCGTCACGACGCCGCGCGATTGCATGATCGTGCCCGCGCCCAGGAACCCCACGCCGCTCACGATCTGGGCGGCGATGCGGGCTGGATCGCCGATGCGCACGCCGCCCTCGCCGATGCCGATCCGGACGGACATGTCCATCAGGAGCGCGGCCCCGAGACAGATCAGGATGTTCGTGCGGAGCCCGGCCGGCTTGCCCGCGACCTCGCGCTCGAACCCGATGATGCCGCCGAGCAGCACGGCGAGCAGCAGCTTGGCGAGGAGGTCGAGGCGCAGGGCGAGCACGACGTCCAGCATCATCGGGAGATCGACGTCCTGTCCTGGCGCTGCGAGCATGTCTGGGCTCCCGCCCGCCGGCCGATCAGATCATGTCGAGGTCGCGCACGTCATCCCGCGTGGTGTCCGGTGAACTGTCGCCGTACGCCATGCTGCGTGCCTGCGCCTCGAGGGCGTCGATCGTCGCGTCGTCGGGCTCGGTGGGGGTCGTGAAGGTGCGGAACACGGTGCCGCTGCACTGCTCACATCGGACGGTCGCCGGCACCGCCTGTACGAAGTACTGCTCCTTGCCGCAGGTGAGGCAGATCAACGTCACGACACCTGTGGGATTGTCCGTCGACATCGGTCGCTCGCGGTTGAGGTGGAGACCGGCCGCGCAGGCACCATGCGAACCGTCCCGCCGCGGCCGGGTCGCTCAGCGCGCGAAACATGCGAGTCGGTCCGCGGCGCCGCCAGCACGAAGCCCCATCCGCCGCGCGAGGCGAAGTAGTAGTCCAGTCCCGCCTGGGCGAGCACGAGGCCGAGTCCCATGAGCAGGATCGTGCGACGCCGCGCGGCACTGGTGCCGAACGCGCGCCAGTAGAGCGAGCACGCGGCGATGATGACGACGGTCTCCAGCGCGAGATCGGCCCACGGACGCTCGTAGAGCTGGAGGCCCACCATGTGGCGTGCGTCGATCAGCGGCTTGGTGCCCGTGAGAAAATCCGCTGGCCAGTGCAGCAGCCAGGCGAGCGCGATGTACCGCGCCCCGGACCGTCGGAACGCGAGCCGGTAGAGCGCCGCCGCGACGACCGCGCCGACGACCATCGCCGGAATGCTGTGCGTGAACAGCACGTCGTTCACCGGGAGCGCCAGCACGCGGATGCTGGACTCCACCCAGTCGGGTCCGTAGCACGCGAGCATGAGCGGCGCGATGGCGATCTGCGGCTGGCGTGCCGAAAGCACCAGCGCGACGCCGGCATGGCCGGCATACATCCTATCGCTGCCGGCGGACGCGCCAGTCGGCGATGACGACCACGGCCAGCGGCACGAGGAGCGCGAGGAGAAAGCCGCGCTGCCGCGAGCTCCAGCGCGCCAGCAGATCCGGCACCTCGGGCGCCCACAGAAACGCGAACGTCATGGCGCGAATCCCATCCGGTCGCGGACGCCGCGCATCGTCTCGCGCGCAATCGCTCGGCAGCGCGCCGCGCCGGAGGCAAGGGCGTCCTCCACCAGCGACGGCGTGTCGCGCAGGGCCGTCGCCCGCGTCCGGATGGGCACGAGCTCGGTCTCGATGGAGTCCGCCAGCACCTTCTTGCAATCGATGCAGCCCCACCCGGCCGTGCTGCACTGTGCCGCCACGTGCTCCACCGTGGGCGGCGGGCTGAACGCCTTGTGCAGATGATAGATGTTGCAGACTTCCGGCGTGCCGGGATCGGTGCGCCTGATCCGCCTGGGATCGGTCATCGCCGGCCGAAGCTTGGCCCAGATCTCGTCGGTCGTCTCGAGCAGCCCGATGGTGTTGTTGAGCGACTTGGACATCTTGCTCTGCCCGTCCAGCCCCATGATGCGGCGGGTGGGGGTGAGTAGCGCCTGCGGCTCGGGAAAGAAATCCGCGTCGGCCGAGTAGAGCGCGTTCCACCGGCGGGCGATCACGCGCGACAGCTCCAGGTGCTGCACCTGATCCTCGCCCACGGGCACCGTGTCGGCGCGATAGAGCAGGATGTCGGCCGCCTGGAGCACGGGATAGTTGAGCAGCCCGGCGGTGACGCTCTCCTGCCGGCCGGCCTTGTCCTTGAACTGCACCTGCCGCTCCAGCTCTCCCAGGGGAGTCACGGTGTTGAAGATCCAGGCGAGCTCGGTATGTTCCGGCACGTCCGACTGGACGAACAGCATCGCCCGCGCCGGATCGATGCCGGCGGCGAGCAGGGACACCGCGAGCTCTCGGCGACGCACGCGCAGTTGCGCGGGGTCGTACTCGACCGTGATCGCGTGGTAGTCCACGATGCAGAAGATCGATTCCGTCTCGCCCTGCAGCGCGACCCAGTTCTTCACCGCACCGAGGTAGTTGCCGATGTGGAGCTCGCCGGAGGGCTGGATCCCGCTGAAGATGCGTGCCATGCGCGCAACGTAATGACCGCGTCCAACGCGTCGCAAGCAAACGAGATGCGCATCGGCGGCAGCGCGCCCGCGTCGCACGGCGAGCGCCGCGCCCTGCTCGCCACGTGCGTGACCGCCGCCGCGCGCAGCGCCGACGTCATCCGCGCCGGCGCCGAGCGGCGTGCGTCGCTCGACTGGCACACCAAGGGGACGCGCGACTTCGTGACGGAGGTGGATCGCGCGAGCGAGGAGGCGCTGGCGTCGGTCATCGCCGCACGCCATCCCGACGCGACGCTCCTCGCCGAGGAGGGGTCGCCCGATGCGCAGAGCACGCGCGGCCTCGTCTTCGTCGCCGATCCGCTCGACGGGACGACGAACTTCCTTCACGGCGTGCCCTGGTACGCGGTGTCGATCGCGGCGCTCGTGGACGGCGTCATCACGGCGGGCGTGGTGCTCAACGCGGCCACCGGGGAGCTGTTCAGCGCCACGGCGGGCGACGGCGCCCGCCGCGCCGGCCAGCCGATGCGCGTGAGCGAGATCACCGAGCCGGCCCGCGCACTGATCGCAACCGGCCTGCCCTTCTCCCGCGACGACGAGATCGCGCGCTACGTGGCCCTGTTGCCTGGGATCATGCGCGCCACCTCGGGCATCCGCCGCTGCGGCGCCGCCGCGCTGGACCTCGCCGACCTGGCGTGCGGCCGCTACGAGGCATTCTTCGAGCTCCGACTTTCGCCATGGGACATCGCTGCCGGCCTTCTCCTCGTGCGCGAGGCGGGCGGCCTGGCCACCGACTTCGCGGGGGCCCCGTGCTCGGTGGCCGAGGGCGCCGTGGTGGCGGGGAATCCGGCGATGCATGCGTGGCTATTGGCGCAGTTGCAGCGTGATGACCGATGACCGAGGACCGACCACCGTGCCCACCAGCCGTCCGAGCGCTGACCAGATGAAGCTCATCGAGTGCGTCCCCAACTTCTCCGAAGGGCGCCGGCCCGAGGTCGTCGCGGCCATCCGCGACGCGATCGCCGGCGTGGCCGGCGCGCACGTGCTGGACACGAGCGCCGACGCGAGCCACAACCGGTGCGTCATTACCTTCGTCGCCCCCATCGATGTGGTGGCCGACGCTGCCTACGCCGGCATCAGCATGGCGCGCGATCTGATCGACCTGACCGCACACAGCGGCGAGCATCCCCGCATGGGTGCCACCGATGTGGTCCCCTTCATTCCGCTCGAGGGGAGCACGATGGAGGACTGCGTCGCCCTGGCGCGCCAGCTCGGAGAGCGTGTGGGCCGCGAGCTCCGCATTCCCGTGTTCCTCTACGAGCGCGCCGCCAGTCGCCCCGATCGCGAGAACCTCGCCGACGTGCGCCGCGGGGAGTTCGAGGGCATCCGGGACGAGATCGGCCGGACGCCGGCCCGCACGCCCGACTTCGGCCCTTCGGACATGCACGCCACCGCTGGCGCCGTGGCCATCGGCGCGCGCCCGTTCCTCGTGGCGTACAACGTGTACCTCGGCCCCGCGTCCAACATGCCCGTCGCCCGCGAGGTCGCGCGGGCGGTGCGCGGCTCGTCCGGCGGGCTCCGGAACGTGAAGGGGATGGGGTTCGAGGTGGACGGACAGGCGCAGGTCTCGATGAACCTCGTGGATACCGAGAAGACCCCGCTGCACGTCGTGTTCGACATGGTGAAGTTGGAGGCGGAAGCGCGCGGCGTATCGCCCACGTGGAGCGAGCTCGTTGGGCTCGTCCCCGAGCGCGTGCTGTTCGAGGCGGCGGCACGCCATATACAGTTGCGCGACTTCACCACCGACATGGTGCTCGAGAAGAAGGTGCGCGCCGCGCTCAGTGGCGGCGAATCCCTCAGCGGATTCGTCGGCTCGGTGGCCGCGCCGGTGCCCACGCCCGGCGGCGGCAGCGTCGCGGCGCACGCGGGCGCGCTCGGCGCCGCGCTCGCACAGATGGTGGCCGGTCTCACGATCGGCAAGAAGAAGTACGCCGGGGTGGAGGCCGAGATGCGCGAGCTCGCCGTGCGCGCCGCGGCGCTGGGCAACGTGCTCGCCGGCCTGGTGCAGCGCGACGCGGACGCGTACGCACGGGTGGCCGCCGCGTACAAGCTGCCTGGGGAAACCGACGCGCAGCAGGGCGAGAAGACGGCGCGGATCGACGACGCGCTGATGGCCGCCGCCGAGGTTCCGCTGGAGACGGCGCACGCCTGCGCCGACGTCGCCGATCTCGCGCTCGCCGTCGCCGAGCGCGGGAACACCAACGCGGCCAGCGACGCCGGGGTGGCCGCGCTGCTCGCCGAAGCGGGGTGCAAGGGGGCCGTGTACAACGTGCGCATCAACGTGAGCTCGCTGAGCGACCGGTCGCGGGGCGCGGAGCTGCTCGATCAGGCGAAGGCGCTGCTGGGGCGCGTGAGCGAGTCGGCGAGGCGGACGTGCGATCGCGTGGAGACGGCCATCGGCTGACCGCCTCCACGCAGGCGCCGACGCGCGCTCACCAGCCGATGCCGTAGTCCTCGCCGTGATTACTGGACCCGCCCCACATCGACCCGTGCTTGCGGTCGAACCAGATGGCGTTGATCGGCCCGGAGGTGCGCTCCTCGAATTCCAGCGTGTATCCCATGCCGCGCAGCGCTGCACGCGTCGGCTCCGGCAGGGAGGTGGCCACCACCATGCGCCCCGGACGGGTCTCGTGCGCACCGAACGACGAGCGCATCTGGAGGCTGTTGAGGTTCGGCGCTTCCGCCGCCTGCTGCACGGTCATCCCGAACTCCACCACGTTGAGAAAGAACTGCAGGAGGTTCTGGTCCTGCGAGTCCCCGCCCTGCACGGCGAACGACAGGAAGGGGGCGCCATCCTTGAGCGCCATCGTCGGCGTGAGGGTCACGCGTGGCCGCTTGCCCGGCTCGATGACGTTGTACGGGCCGTCCCTGGCGTCGGTGACGAAGCTCTGCGCGCGCTGGCTCAAGCCGATTCCCGTGCGCCCGGCGATCACCGCCGGCACCCACCCGCCGCTCGGCGTGATCGACACCACCCATCCCTCCGCGTCCGCCGCTTCGATAGAAGTGGTGCCGGCGTAGAACGACTCCTTGAACGCCGAATCGCTGGCGGCCGACGCCGACTCGGATGGCACGACCGGGGGCATCACGCGGTCCTGCTGCCCGCTCTTCGGCTGCGAATCGGCCGGCGTGAAGTCGCTGTTCTTCCAGCTCGCCAACAACGACGCAAACGGATTCGCGCCACCCTGATACGGATACGGATCGCCCGGCTTGATGGTCGGGTCGTTGCGCGACGGATCGATCAGCTTCGCGCGGTCGCGCGCATACGCCTTGGAGAGTAGCCCCAGCACCGGCTCGTCCGGCGCAAAGTACGGGTCGCCGTAGTAGAAGTCACGATCGGCGAAGGCGAGACTCATCGCCTGATACACCGTGTGCATGTACGCCGGCGTGTTGTATCCCATCGCCTTCACATCCAGGTTCTCCAGGATGTTGAGCGCCTGGAGCATCGCGGGGCCCTGCTGCCAGAAGGGGAGCTTGTACACCTCGATGCCCTTGTACGTCGTGCGCACCGGCTCCTCGATCCGCACGCGGTAGTTCGCGAGGTCGTCCATCGTGAACAGCGCGCCGTCCTCCCGGGCGCCGCGCACGATCTCGCGCGCGATGTCGCCCCGATAGAAGCGATCGTTGGCGGCGTAGATCGCCTCCTTGCGCGACTTGCCGGCGCGTCGCGCCTGGCGCTCCGCGTCCACCAGCTTCCGCCAGGTACTCGCGAGATCCTTCTGCACGAAGATCTCTCCCGCCTCCGGCGCCTCGCGCGCCTCGCCGCGGTGCGTGAGCATGATCTCGGGCGCGTACTTCCACTGCTTGATCCAGCCCTTCTGCCGTTCGATGGTGTTGGCTAGCTGCGCCTCGATGGGATAGCCGTCTGCCAGCCCGATCGCCGGCGCGAGCACCTCGGCCAGCGACAGCGTGCCGTACTCGGCGAGCATGGTCAGCAGGCCGCCGATCGTGCCCGGCGTGACGGCGGCGAGCGGCCCGTATTCGGGCGGGTTCTTGAGGCCCTTGCTCCGGTAGAACGCCGCCGTCGCACCCGAGGGGGCCACGCCGAGCGCATTGATGCCGATCACCTTCTTCGTGCGTGGGTTGTAGATGAGGGCCTGTGTCTCGCCGCCGCACGAGAGCGTGTCCCACATCGTGCATCCCGCGGCGAGCATGGCCGCGGCAGCGTCCACGGCGTTGCCGCCCTTGGCGAAGACGAGCGCCCCCGCGGTGGCCGAGAGCGGCTTGCCGGTGAGGGCGAGCCAATGTCTGGCGTGGATCGCCGGTTTGGCTGTGGGCGCCCGGCGCGGGTCGGGGGCCTGGACGGCGCGCGTCTGCGCGCGGAGAGCAGAGGGCGCAGCAGCGGTCGCGAGGAGAAGCAGTCCCACGACGAGGCGATGTGTGATTGGCATCGGCGAAAGATGTACCGGGCGCCGAGTGCTCGCCACGTCATCGTGCTTGCCGGAACCGCTCGGTTTTCGTACACTCCAGCAACAAGGAGCCCTCATGAAACGTCTGTTGACCGCCGCTGCCGCCGCGGTACTGCTCGCCCTGCCGTCGTTCGCCGCGCACGCGCAAGGCCATGCGCACCCGCCAGGAGCCACGACCGAGAAGCTCGGCACCGTGCACTTCGCGACCTCGTGCAGTCCTGCGGTCGCCCCGCAGTTCGACCGCGGCATCGCGCTCCTGCACTCCTTCGAGTTCGGTGCATCCATCCGCTCCTTCAATGAAGTGCTCGCCGCCGACTCCACCTGTGCGATGGCGCACTGGGGGATCGCGCTGAGTCGGTGGACCAATCCGATGTCCGCCGGCAACCGGTCGATGACCCAGTTGTCGCAGGGCAGGCAGTCCGTCGACGCCGCCATGCGGCTCGTCGCGCATGCGTCGGATCGCGAACGTGGGTACATCCAGGCCGTCGGCCAGCTGTACGACGACGTCGAGCGCAAGGATCAGCGCACGCGCATCGTCGCCTACGAGCGCGCGATGCACGAGCTCACGCTGCGGCAGCCGGCGGACACCGAGGCCACGATCTTCTACGCGATCGCGCTCGCCGCCTCCGCGCCGCCAACGGACAAGACGTACGCGAATCAGCTGAAGGCGGGCGGCATCCTGGAGTCGCTGCTGGCGAAGCAGCCGGACCATCCCGGGCTCTCGCACTACATCATCCACAGCTACGATTATCCCCCGCTCGCCGACAAGGCGCGAGCCGCCGCGCGCAGCTACGCCAGCATCGCGCCGTCCGCGGCGCACGCACTGCACATGCCCTCGCACACCTTCACGCGGGTCGGCATGTGGCAGGAATCGGTCAACACCAACAAGCGGTCCATGTCCGTGGCGCTGGGCACCGGCTCGATCGCGGAAGCGTTGCACGCGGCCGACTATGCGATGTACGCCTACCTGCAGATGGGGCGGACCGCCGACGCGAAAGCGGTGCTGGATGGACTCCCGGCCCTCAACGCCCGCTTCGACGTCAACGCCGTCACCGGCGCCGCGCCTGGGTCGGCGGGAGTCTTCGCCCTCGCAGCCATACCGGCGCGCTGGGCGCTGGAGCGGCGCGCCTGGGCGGAAGCCGCCGCCCTCGAGCCGAACACGAGTGCCTTTCCGTACACGGATGCGATGACGTATTTCGCGCGCGCGCTCGGCGCCGCGCGCACCGGCCAGCTGGCACGTGCCAGCGCGGCCGTGGATTCGCTCGCCGCCATTCAGCAGCGGTTGAGCGCGAAAGGCGAGGGCTACTGGGCCGAACAGGTGGCCATCCAGCATCTCGGCGCACGCGCCTGGCTCGACCTCGCCGAGGGCCGGAAGGAGGAGGCGATGGCGGGGATGCGTGAGGCGGTGGCGCGTGAGGACGCGACCGAGAAGAATGCCGTCACGCCGGGTCCCCTGGCACCGGCGCGCGAGCTGCTCGGCGACATGCTCCTGATGGTGGGCCGGCGCGCCGAGGCGATGGCGGAGTATCGGTCCACGTTGAAGAAGGAGCCGAATCGGCGGCACTCGCTGCGGCGTGTGGCTGCCCAGACGCCGCGCGGTTAGCGGTGTAGTGCGCCACGGCCTGACAGCGGGAGGAGCGAATTTTCCGAATTGGTACGAGAACGGCCGGATCAAGCCTCAGGTGATTCGGTCGTTCTCGTCCAAATTCGATTGATTCGTGGCTTACGCTTTTAGAAAGTGTCTGGATGTTGGTCTGCGTGGTCGCTCATGTGCCGGGGCAGCCGGCGCTTGAGCCAGCGAATCTGTCCACGATGGCTCGCTTCGTCTTCCGCAACGTGAAACCAGGCCCAGTGTGCGTTGAGCTCCGGCGCGGCCGGTAGGGCACGCTCGAGCCAGGCGTCATCCCGCTGCCTGAGCGACGACAACGTCGCGCGCCTCAGGGTGGCCATCTCATCCAGATAGTGCGACAGTGGCACACCGCGCCCGTCGCCCGGCGTCGGCGCGCCCAGGTCGAGCGCCCGCGTCCATGTCGCTTCCTCCTCGGGCGACAATCCCCGGTCCTCGAACGTGAGCAGCTGATACACACGCTCCGTCGCCGCCATGTGCGCCAGCAGCGCCCCGATGGAATTGGCCTGCGCATCGTGCCGGTGGTCGAGCGCGTCGGTGGTCAGCCCGTCTACGTCAGCGAGCGTTCGCTCGCGCGCGCAGGTGAGGATGCAGGCCAGGCGCCCGATGGCTGGCGAATACCCGGGCAGCGGCTCGATCCACAGGCGATGCGGTGGCACCTGGACGCGAGTCCGGAGCTCACTCCTTCGGCGCGTGCGCGGCGTTGTCCACGATGCCCGACGCACCCTTCGCATGGGCACAGTGCGCGCAGCAGTAGTACGTACCCGCCGCCTCGACCCCGTGGCCGACGATTCTGCAGCCGCAGTGCGCGCACGGTGGCGCCAGCTTGTGGATGGCGCACTCGAAGCTGTCGAACGTGTGCGACACGCCGTCCATCACCACCTGGAAGGCTCGTGGGTACTCGTTTCCGCAGACGTCGCACTTCGGCATGGACGGCTCCTGATGGAATGCTGGTGGCGGCCCGTGAGCGCGTGGGCCAGTCGCGAACGACGTGTGCTCATATAGAACGTGGCGCGGTGCCCGCGCAAGGCCGGCAGCGCGCCGTCACGGTGCGTGTTGGCACTGGCGCCGATCGCGAAGGGGATTGACACCAGGCCATGTCGGCGCGCGTAGGGTCCAGGGAGAGGCGACCCGGAAACCGTTCCGACTTGGGGGATATTCTCATGATGTCACGTTCGCGCGCATGGAAAATGGTGGCCGTGCTCTTTCTTGGCGTCAACATCGCTGGGGCGGTGGTCGCCCTCGTGGCGGGAGAGCTGCAGCACACCGGCGTGCATGTGCTGCTGATTGTCATCACCGCAGGCCTGATGTGGCGGCTCTTCCCGCGGCGCGGCGCGCAACGCGGGTCGCTGGGAGATACGATGGCGCACGCTCACTCGGCACCCGAGCTCGGCGACCGGTTGACGCACCTGGAGCAGTCCGTCGACGCGGTGGCCGTCGAGGTCGAGCGGATCGGCGAGGGCCAGCGATTCATGACGCGCCTCTTCACCGACAACGAAGCTTCGGGCGCGAGTGGCGCGGGCGGCGTGAAACCGAAGGAGGTGCACGTACCGTTGGCGCCGCCGGCACGTTCCTGAGCACGAGATCGCGCGGGGGATCGCGCGCAAGGCGGATCCGCGGTAGAGACGTCGGTGCGTCTAGGGGAGAAAAGCCTTGGTTGATTCTCGTGTGGCAGCGGTCTCATTCGCCGCGCGATGCTCCAGGCGATTCGCCGCCATGCCACACGA
>JBKJIY010000071.1:0-7231 GCA_046598315.1 Gemmatimonadaceae bacterium | reverse complement strand
GAAGACGCGCCTCGCGGAGGCTGTGCTGCTCGAAGCGAGACGTCGCGGCTTCTTCTGCGCCGTCGGCCACTGCTACGAGATGGAGGGAGCGCCGCCGTACCTGCCCTTCCTGGAGCTGCTCGAGTACATGTCGCGCGTCATTCCGCCGGGTCGCTTCCGTGCGCTGCTGGGCAACGGCGCCGGGGAGCTCGCTCGCATCATGCCGGCCATTCGGCAGCTCTACACCGACATTCCGCGCCCGCTCGATCTGCCGCCGGATCAGCAGCGCCACTATCTCTTCTCGCGCATGCGCGAGTATTTCGAGCGCGGCAGCCGCAACCTGCAAGTCGTGCTGCTCCTCGACGACCTGCACTGGTCGGACGAATCCACGCTGCTGCTGTTGGAGCATCTGGCGCAGCAACTGGCGCAGCTTCGCGTCCTCATCGTCGGCACCTATCGCGACGTGGAGCTCGACGTCTCCCGCCCGTTCGCCAAGTCGCTGGAGCGCCTCACGCGGCAGCGGCTCGCCGATCGACTCATCGTGCGTCGCATGCCGGAGAGCGACGTCGCCGAGCTCCTCGCCATGCTCGGGGCGCCGGAGCCGCCGCCGGCGCTGGTCGCCGCGATCTACAAGGAGACGGAGGGGAACCCTTTCTTCGTGGAGGAGGTGTTTCAGCATCTCCGCGAGGAAGGCCGGCTGCTCGATGCCGGGGGGCAGTGGCTGTCTGACCTGGAGATCGGTGCGCTGGAAGTACCTGAAGGCGTCCGCCTCGTCATCGGCCGGCGCCTCGAGCGTGTGAGCACGGTGTGCCGCGCCGTGCTCACCGCGGCGGCCGTCGTCGGTCCGCGATTCACGCTGCCGGTGCTCGACGCACTGGGTGAGCATGATGGCGACGCGATCCTCGACGCACTGGAGCAGGCGGAGCGCGCCGGCCTCGTGTTGTCGCAGCCGGTGGGGCGCGAGACCCGCTACCTGTTCGCGCACGAGCTGATCCGGCAGACGCTGCTGTCCACGCTCTCGATGCCGCGACGGCAGCGACGGCATCAGAAGACGGCCGACGCGATCGAGAAAGCGTACGCAGGAAAGCTTGGCGCGCGCAGCTCGGATCTCGCGTACCACCTGTTCCATGCGGGCGCTGCCGTCGAGAGCGAACGCACCACGCGCGTGCTCCTGCTGGCGTCTCAGCAGGCGCTCGCCGCCGGCGCATTCGACGAAGCGCTGGCGCATGTCGGCAACGCGTTGTCCATCGTCGAGACGGAAGGCGACCGGCGGCATGCCGAGCTCCTGCTCGCGCGCGGCGAGGCGCTGCGCGGTCTGGGACGGTGGCGCGACGCCGTGCAGACGCTCGAGGACGCACTCGCGATCTTCGAGTCGCTCGGTGCCACCGACGACATCATCGTCGTCATTCTGGCGATGAGCGACGTGCTCATCTGGACGCTCTCCGATCACACGCGGTCCACCGAGCTGTTCCATCGTGCGCTCGCCCTCATCCCCGACGCACCGAGCGCCACGCGCATCACCCTGCTCTGCCGCGCCGCGTACTCGACGATGCTCACGTCAGGGCTCTCCGCCGGGCTCGCACATGCCGAGGAGGCGCTGGCACTGGCGCAGGCGCTGGGCGACGACAGTCTGGTTGCCGAGGCACTGGGCGCGCGTGGCGTGATCTACTCGAATTTCGGACGCATCACCGATTCCATCGCTGATCTTTCCGCCGCCTATCCGGTCTGCGCTCTCGCGGGAAAGCGGTGGGACGCGATCCGCTTCCAGGCGACCTTGCTGCGCATGCTCCTCCACGCCGGTCGCTCCGCGGTTGCCGCTTCCATGCTGGCGGACGTGGAGCGCAGCGCGCGGGAGATCGGCCACGTCGGCGCCACGTTCGTGGCCGACCACGTGCGCGGTGGAGTACAGTGGACGCATGGAGCGAGCGTGCGCGCGCTGGAGGAGTTTGCCCGGTATGGCATCGATTCCTGGGGCAGGATCGGCAGCTGGGCGACGGCAGGACAGATATACCTGGCGATTGCGCTGTTCGAGTCGGGACAGAGCGACGACCCGGGAGCCTTGATCGCCGAGAGCGGCATGAGCTTCGGCAACGAGGCGTGGTCCGACCTCGCGTGGGGCGATTACTTCCTCCACTCGGCACAGACGCATCCCGGCCGGGCAATGGACGTGCTCAATCAGCATGCGCACCGGCTTCCGGTGGCGGGCGCCGCCGCGACCGGGGGCGCGCGGGGCGCGATGCTGCGGGTGGTTCGGGGCCTGGCCATTCTGGGCGAGCATGCGCGCGCCGCGTCGTACTATCCGCAATGTGTGGAGTCGCTGGCGATGGGCTCCCGCGTGGACGTGGATTCGCTGGTCGAGTGCGACTGCGGCATCGCCGCCGCCGCAGGCGGGCAATGGAACGCGGCGGAGCGGCACTTCGCCGATGCGCTGGAGACGGCGCGCACCGCGCCGCATCTCCCAGCGCACGGCGACGTGCTGCGATGGCATGCCTGGATGCTGCTCGCGCGTCGCGGGCCGGGCGATCTGGAACGTGCGCGGGACAAGCTGCGCGAGGCGGTGGCGCTGTTCGAGCGCGTGGGGCTGCCGCGCCGGGCTCGCATCTGCGAGGCCATGCTGCGGGAGGGAGCGGAACTGGCGTGAGCCGTACAGCCGCGCGGGCTCACGACCGCCGATCGCGGCGAGCGACGCAGCCCGTAGTCATTGTGGTTGCCTGCGACCGACTCCATATTCGCGCCTGCCCCCTGTAAACCTGTTCTGCCGTCGAGACCCAGTGTCGCGAGATCCCACTCGCCCGGGTCCTCCTGCGAGCCGCCGTCGCGCATCGCGGACCACGGTCTCAACCGCCGCGTAACTGCGGGGCGACGGAAACGGCTCGCCCTGACCATCTCTCTTACGCGGAGTCCCCGTAATGCATATGCCTCAGTTGACTCGCCGGATGACTGTCGCCCGCGTCGGCCTGTTCGCCGCCCTGTTCGCGCTCGGCGCGGGATCGGTGCCGTTGACGCTCCTCGGCCAGGAACGTCCACCCGCGCCGGGCGGCGTCTCGGCCGCTCGCTTCGCCGTGACGCTTCGCGACGCAGATGGACGGCTCACGGCGATCGAGCGCTCGTTCGACGATCTGGAGCGCATCGATGTCGTCTCGCCAGCATTTGGCGAGGCGATCACCGGTCCTCTCGCGGCGTACGTCAGCGCGATGACGGAGGCCTTCGACACGGCAATCGCCGAGGCGATCTCCGCCAGCCGGTCCCAGGGGCGGAGCGGGAGCGTGGTTCTCGTGGACCGATTCGAGGATCTCGCCCTCGAGCACGAACGACGGACCAGAGAGCTCGATGCGCGATCGCAGCGGATCATTGCCCGCATCAAGGATGGCGCTCTGGGCATCGACAAGGTGCTTCTGCAGAGCCTGTCGCCGCAGGAACGGGGCGAGTTCCGGGCATTCCTGACGCCAGATGGCGTGCGGGAGACGGAGCGGAGGAATCCAGGCTACTTCAAGGGAGCGCCGGGACTGTCGAGGTCGAGCATGCAGGCTGCACCGTCCGGCAGTCGCGCCGGCGGAGGGATCGCGTCGGTGCTCGGCAAGCTGAGCCTCGTGCTCGTGCGTCCGGCCCATGCCGCCGCGTTGCCCGGGAACGGCGGCGCCGGTCGCGCGCAGCTCGCGGCGACTGTCGTGTCGGGATGCGCAGGTGTCGCTGGCGCGCTCGCCGCATCGAAGCAGCCGACGCCAGCGCAACAGGCGTCGTGCGACCAGGCCACGGCGGCGGCGTCGGTCGCGCGAACCCAGGCGCTGCAGGTCCAGTCGGCGTGCCTCGCCGCGGCCCACGGAGGCGGGAACAAGCACTGGAAGCACGCCCACTTCAAGTTGACCATGCAGACCGCATGCGTGGCGGTCTACGTGGCGCGATTGGCCTGAACGACGGAGTTCGCTATCCAACCCGGCGGCATTTGATCGAATCTCGAGCAAGGCGCGTCTGAGCATGGCGGCGCCCAGCGCGCCGACTCGATACACCGGCATCGCGTTTTCTCCCCTACCGCGCCCCAGTCGAATTCCCGATGTGAACAAGCCCGACCACGACAGACGTCGTGATCGGGCTTCTCATTGCCCCTCCAGGGGTCGAACCTGGACTCTTCTGCTCCAGAGGCAGACGTGTTGCCAGTTACACCAAGGGGCAGCAAATGACCGTCGAATGCAAGATCCGTCCGGCGGCACCCTTGTAAAATAGCGGGGGTAGGATGTTCCTTCAACCCCTACGTCCCTCTCGGAGACCGCCGCCTGTCCCTCCTCATCCCCCGATCCGGCAGCTCCCGTCGCCGCTCCTGCATCGTGCTTGCGATCGCGCTGGCGCTCACCGGCTGCCGCGACGCCGTACTCGCGATGGGCGGAGCGGCGCGGGCACGCGGCAACGCCGAGCAACTCTTCACGGGCCTCGCCGATCGTTTCGACGACGTCGCGCGCAATAGGAAGTACGAGTACGCCCGCGTCAGCATGTCCCGCGGCGCTCTCGCGCCGTCCTCGGTGTTCGGAGACACGGCCACCTGGACGGGCTCGTCGCGCAACGTGCGACAGCTCGAGACGTCCGGCGCCCATGCGGCCGGCCGCTATACCCTCACCGCGGGGGCAGGCGCCGGCGTGCCCGTGCTGCCCGGCGATGCACGACATCTCACGTCTCTCACGCGGCTCACCGATGACGAGTTCCGGTGGCAGACGGACGTCGACTTCGCGCTGGGCACGGTGCGGCCGGCCGACGTGGCTCTGGTGGTGTCGCGGTTGATCGCGGCGGGCGAGGGCCGCTCGGAACGCGCTGTCCGCGCCGACCTCGCCGCCACGATGCCGCGTACCTCGGCGATCCTCGGTGCCGCCTTCTCCCTCGACTCGGTGCGCCCGACCCCATTGGTGGACGGCTCGACGATGATGACGGTGGGCATCGCCATCCACTCCGATCGCTTGCGGCGGCGGTATCCCGCGCTGGGCGAGTACGTGCGCAAGTACGTCGATCCGGCGCAGTATCGCTTCGTGCTCGCGGACCGCGCCGGTGCCCCGTTTCTGGAGGCGGCGGCGAGAGACCGCTTCCTCGTGATCCGCGTCCGCACGATGCGCGGTCGGATGGTGCCGCTGGTGGGGCCCGCGAGGCCGATGCCCGACTCGCTACGGCTGCTGGCGGACTTCACTGTGAAGGTGAAGCTGTTCACCGTGGGATTTCACGATCTGTCGATGGACTTCGTGAACGAGTCGCGCGGCGACCGCGAGCGTGCCTGGTCGGTGACGGCGCAGCGCGAGCCGAAGTGGGACCTGCCCTTCATCACGGCGCGCCTTCTCCGGGCACCGCTCCGGCGACCGTTCGCGGGCGAGGGGGCGGCGTTCCGGCTCGGCATCCGCGGGGGGGAGGCCGAGGGGCCGACGATGCTCACCCGGCAGGCGCGGCTCGTGGTGCAGGAGAGCCCGATCCTGCGATTCCTCAACTCCCTCACCAGCAGCGCGATGGACGACTTCGGGGCGCGGGTGGAGCTGGAGCAGAACGCCTGGCTGCGGGAGCTGTTTTTGGCGATGAGGGAAGACGCTCGGGGCTAATTATAGGAAGACAGGAAGACACGAAGACGGAGAACAACCGGTACATCCGTTTGTCGGGGGACGTCGTATCTCATGCATGCTTCCCCTGGTTGCGACCCCAAACGGCCGAGCTCGGCTTGCTGTCGATCCATGCACAAACGCCGCGGACCTTGGGGTCCGCGGCGTTGATCGCTCTGGCGATTGG
Source organism: Gemmatimonadaceae bacterium (assembly GCA_046598315.1). Lineage (GTDB taxonomy): Bacteria > Gemmatimonadota > Gemmatimonadetes > Gemmatimonadales > Gemmatimonadaceae > AG11. The sequence goes on along the minus strand of JBKJIY010000071.1, from coordinate 1,501 downwards.
GTGCTGCTCAGGAGCTTGCCACGCTCACCGTCATTGGAACTCTCCGTCCTACCGAACGGCGGCGGGCAAAAACTTTCATTGGCGAAGGGCGTGCCAACGGTATGCGTCACATATGGAGCTGAGGGGGATCGAACCCCTGACCTCGCCGTTGCGAACGGCGCGCTCTCCCAGCTGAGCTACAGCCCCGCGTTGGCGCGGATGGCCGGCTCGATCCGCCCGGAAACATCCACGTTCAATACAGAGGCGGCCCCGCAACCGTGCGGAGCCGCCGTTACGACCGGAAATGTAACCCGCCGCTCCGCACTGTCAACAGGACGCGCGGCCGGCGGGAAGGTCACGGCTTTGTCGCCCGCCCTGGAACAGCCAACTGCGCTCCCTTGTTCATCAACCACATGAAGCATCCACTTGGATCTCCCTATGTGCGCGACCAGCTCTCGCTGCGCACGGTTCCACTGAACGAGAAGCGCCTGCAACCCGATGGCGAATTCGTGCTGTACTGGATGCAGTCGACGCAGCGCCTCGACGACAACTGGGCACTGCGCCTCGCCGTCACGGAGGCGGACCGCGTCGGCAAGCCGCTGCTGATTCATCACGGCATCGATCCCACCTACGAGTACGCGTCCGCGCGCTTCCATACTTTCATGCTGCAGGGCGCGCAGGAGCTCGCGGCGCGCGCCGATGTGCTCGGACTCACCTACTGCTTCGCGCTGCGCCGCCGCCGCGACGACGATCGGCGCGTGCTCGACCGCCTCGCGCGCCGTGCTGCCGTGGTGATCACTGACGACTTCCCGACCGCGGGCGTGGCGGCGCGATCCCGGCGCTTCGCCGAGCGCGTGAACTGCCGGGTGCTCGCGGTCGACTCGGTCGGCGTCGTACCGGCTGCGTCGTTCTACAAGGAAGAGTACGCAGCGCGCACCATCCGGCCCAAGCTGGCCAAGCTGCTGGAGCATGCACTGGAGCCGGTCGAGGACCGAGCGCCCAAGCGTGCCTTCCCACCGGCCCTGCTCGAGTCACTGGACACGGACTGGCTGGACGTGGCGCGCTGCGACGTGTCGGATGAAGTGGCGAGCTGCGAGGTTGATCACGAAATCGGCGCGGTGGAGCTCCGCGGCGGGGTGCGCGCCGCGCGAGCCCGTCTCGCGTCCTTCGCCGCCGGCGGACTGCGCGACTACTCGGAGCGGCGCCGGAACCCCTCGGATTACGATGGCTCCAGTCGACTCTCCCCTTATCTCCACTTCGGCATGATCTCGGCGCACGAGGTCGTGAGCACGGTGCGAGCGGCGGCGCCGTCTGCCCAGAGCGACGCATTCCTGAACGAGATGCTCACCTGGCGCGAGCTCTCGCTCAACTTCTGCCTCCGCAATCCACTCCACGGCACGCTCGCGGCGCTGCCCGACTGGGTGCAGCGGTCGATGCGCGCCCACGCCGGCGACCGCCGCGTCCTCGAGCTCCTGCAGGGAGTAGGTCGTCTCGCGGCGGTCGCCGGCGTGGGCGCGCATCG
>JBKJIY010000032.1:0-23226 GCA_046598315.1 Gemmatimonadaceae bacterium | reverse complement strand
CGGCTCTCCCTGGATCGGCGTGCTCGCGGCCGTGGCGGGAGGGGCGCTCCTCGCGCTGCTGTATGGGGTGAGCGCCATACGATTTCGCGGCGACCAGGTCGTGGTCGGCATCGCCATCAATCTGCTGGCCGTGGGCCTGACGCGATTCTTCCTCCGTCTCGCGTTCGACAGCTCCTCCAACTCGCCGCGCATCCCCGGATTCACCGTGAAAGGCAGCGGCACCGGCTTCGTGGCGCTGCTGCAGAACCCGCTGGTGTGGATCGGCGTCGCGGTGATACCACTGGTTGCATGGGTGCTGTATCGCACGCCATTCGGCCTGCGCATTCGCGCCGTGGGCGAGCATCCCGTGGCGGCGGCGTCGGTGGGCGTGCCGGTCGCGCGCGTGCGCTACCTCGCGGTGGTGCTCAGCGGCGTGCTGGCGGGGCTCGCCGGTGCATACCTGGCGCTGGACCAGCACCAGTTCACCGACGGCATGACGAGCGGACGCGGCTTCATTGCCCTGGCCGCGACGATCCTGGGACGATGGGATCCAGTGCGCGCCGGCCTCGCGTGCCTGCTGTTCGCCGCCGCAGAGACGCTGCAGATCCAGCTCCAGGGCACCAATGTGATCGCCTCGCAGTTCGTGGAGATGATTCCGTACGTGCTCACGATCATCGCCGTGGCGGGCGTGGTCGGACGCGCCGTGCCCCCCGCCGCCCTGGGAAAGACGACGACCGAATGAGCGTGCGCACGAGCGCCCGATGAGAAGCGGAACCGGGGCAAAGCTGTGGATCCTGATGATCACGGCCTTCATCGACATGGTGGGGCTGCTGATGGTGCTGCCGCTGCTGCCGTTCTACGCCAAGTCGCTGGGACAGGGTGGTCTGATCGTCGGCATGCTCGTGAGCTCGTTCGCCGTGGCGCAGCTCGTCACGGCGCCGATGTGGGGGCGGATGTCCGACGCGTATGGCCGCCGCCCGGCGCTGCTCGTCGGCCTGGGCGCCTCGGCGATCGCATACGTGATCTTCGGCTACGCGCTGGAGCTGCCACATCCGCTGTTCTTCCTGTTCCTCTGCCGCATCGTGCAGGGCGCAGGCGGGGGTACGGTGAGCGTGATCCAGGCGTACGTGGCCGACGCCACGCTACCCGACGAACGCGCGAAGGCGCTCGGATGGCTCTCCGCGGCGACGAACGCCGGCGTCGCCATCGGCCCCGTGCTCGGCTCCCTCACGCACGCCTGGGGCCCGCGAGGACCCGGCTTCTTCGCCGCGGGGCTGTGCGTGGTGAACATGGCGTTCGCCTGGCGCTTTCTGGACGAGTCGCGCGACATGAAGGAGGCCGCCGAGTCCAAGGCCGCTGCCACGCCGCGCCTGCGCACGCGCGACGCGATGATGCATGTGGTGACGCACTCCGCGGAGCCCGCGTCGCGGCTGATCTGGATCTACGCCATCGCCATGGGCGCGTTTCAGGGCGTGACGTCGATGCTGGGACTGTATCTGGCCGTGCGGTTCGGCGTGACCGAGAAGACGATCGGCTATTTCTTCGCGTACACGGGCGTGATCAGCGTGGTCACACGCGTGTTCGTGCTCGGCCGCATGGTGGACCGCTACGGCGAGGCCCAGCTCTCGCGCTACGGCACCGTGCTGCTGGCGGCGGGGATCGCATCGATGGCGTTCATCCGGCCCCTCGCCGACCCCGAGCGTGTGGCGGCATGGGTCGGCGGATGGCTGCCGTCGTCCGCCGTGGGTGGGCTGCCGTACGTGCCGCTCGCCCTCGCGGTGGCGTTGCTGCCGTTGGGCACGGCGTTCACCTTTCCGTGCGTCACGGCGATGCTGTCCAAGGTGATCTCGAGCCGCGAGCGCGGGCTGTACATGGGAGTGCAGCAGAGCTTCGGTGGTGTCGCGCGGGTCGCCTTCCCCATTCTGTTCGGCTACCTGTTCGACCGGTATCTCCCGCTGCCGTTCCTGCTGAGTGCGGGGCTCGTGCTCGCGACGATCTATCTGGGAAGGGGGATCGAGACGCCGGCCAGGGTACACGCCACCCGCTGAGGGCTCCAGCAGCGTCCTATCCGTCGTCCTTGGCGTTCTCCTGGAACCCCGGCTCGCTCGCCAGCACGGCACGGGCGATCTCCACCATCGGCACCGAGCGGTCCTGCGACGTACGCTGCAGGATGCGATACGCCTCCTGCTCCGATGAGCCGGTGCGCCGCATCAGGATGCCCTTGGCCCGCTCGATCGTCTTGCGGTTCTCCAGCGCACCGCGCGCCGCCTGCGCGTCCTTCTTGGCCACGGCGAATTCGCGCGCCCGCGTCACCGCGAGCCGCAGCGTGGAGTCGAGCACGCGCGGCGGCGTCGGCTTGGGCAGGAACGCGATCGCCGCCGTCGCCGTGAGCTCGCGCTCGGAGAGCGTGAGCGACTCGTCGCCGCTGAACAGCACGACGGCCACGCCCGGCACCTGTGAGGCGATCTGCTCGGCCGCCTCGATCCCCGAGCCGTCCGGCATGTGCACGTCGAGCAGCACGACGTCCGGCACCACATCCTTCGTCCGCTCCAGCGCCTCGCGCCCGCCCGTCACTTCGGCGACGACCACGTGACCCATCGTATTGAGGAGCTCGACGAGCAACGCGCGCGCGTTGTCGTCGTCCTCGGCAATGAGAATGCGAATGGACGAACCCGTGTCAGGCATCACGTTCCAGGGATGAATGTGGTCATGGCACTCAATCTTGACGCGATCACCCGTCTCCCGCAATCTGCGCCAGCAGATCGACGGCGCCCACGGGCTTGCGCAGCGTGAAGTCGCATGCGGGATCCCGCTCGTTCCTCGGCTCCCACCCGGTCACCACACCGATGCGCAAGGCGGGCCGGCGTTCCCGCGCGAAGGAGACCAGGTCCCATCCGCTGCCATCGGGCAACCCGATGTCGGTGACGAGCACATCGATGCCGTACAGCGGATCCTCCAGGCGCTCCTTGGCCTCCATCACGTTGCGCACGGAATGCACGCGGTGCCCGTCGGTTTCCAGCAATGCCTGCATGAACTCGCGGCTGTCGTCGTGATCCTCCACCAGCAGGATGCGGCGCGGCCGGCGTGTCGCTCGTACGGGCTCGATGACCGACGCCGGGTCGATGGCCCCCAGGGGAAAAGCCAGGCGGACCGTCGTTCCAACACCGGGCACCGAGTCGATCTCGGCGCGTCCCCGGTGACGCCGGGCGATGCCGTACACCTCGGCGAGACCGAGCCCGGTGCCATTCACGCCCTTGGTGGTGAAGAAGGGCTCGAACGCCCGCTCCCGCACCTCGTCCGACATGCCGACGCCGGTGTCGCTCACCTCCACGCTCACCTCGCGACGGCCGACCGTCGTGCGGATGCGGAGCGTGCCTCCGCCCGCCATCGCGTCGAGGGCATTCTGCACGAGGTTGAGCAGTGCCTCGCGCAGCTCGCCGGCGATGCCGCGCACGAGCGCTCCGGCCTCCAGCGACTCCATGAGATGCACGACGCCGCCCTTGGCGCGCTCCTGCCACAGCGGTCTCGTCATGGCGATGACCTCTTCCACCATCGTCGTGAGATCCACCGTCTCCTCGCGCGCGCCAAGGAGCGGTTCCTGGCGGATGAAGCGGCCCACGCGTGCCGCGGTCGCTGCACCGGTCTCCGCGGCGCGGGCAATCCGAACGGCATAGTCGCGCACCGCAACGGGATTCTCGGCGTTCATCTCCAGCAGGTACGCGGCCGCCATGATCGGATTGAGTGCATTGTTCACGTCGTGCATCACGCCAGCGGCGAGCTGTCCCACCGCTGCGAGCCGCCGGTCACGCGCCGCGGCTTCCTGCAGGGCGAGGAGCTCGCCGGTGCGCTCCTGCACCATGCGCTCCAGGCGTTCGGCCTCCGTCTGCACCTGCTGCTGGAGCCGCGTCCGCTCGGTCACGTCGCGCTCCACCGTCACCGCGCCGCGCACCCGCTTGTGCGGGTCGTAGAGCGGGTTGGAGTTCACCTCGATCACGGCGGCGGCTCCGTCGGGGCCGCGCCGCACCTCGAGGGTCTCGCCGCGCACGCGCTCCCCGCGAAGCGCGCGCGCGGTGGGATGCTCGTGCACGAACAGCGTGGTGCCAGCCAGGGTACGCGGGCGGTCGAGCTGCCAGAGCTCGCGGAGGGTCTGCGGGCTGGCCGGGGCATGCTCCTGGTGAGCCTGCGCGTTGGTGCGCACCGTGCCTCCATCGGCGTCCACGACCCGCACCGAATCGGGGAGCACGTCGAAGATCGACTCCAGCTGCGCCACGCTCCGCGCGAGGTCCTCGCGCAGCTCCTCGCGCTCGGTGACGTCGCTGCCAGCGAACAGCACTCCGCGCCCGCCGGAGGCGTCGGCGATGGGGGCAAAGGTGGCCTCCACGAGTCGGCGCCCCCCCCGGTGCTGGAAGGGCACGCGCACCGACACCACGGGCACCCCGCCCGCGGCGATGTCCACCTGCTCGGTGAGATCGGCCAGCGCGTTGGGGAACGCGTCGTACACGGATCGGCCCACCGCCTGGGCGATGTCGAGACCCGTGAGATCCCGGTAGCGCGCGTTCGTCGCGACGAGCACCAGTCCCCCGTCGAAGACCGCGACGGCGAGCGGGACCGCCTCGAGAAGGGCATCGAGGCGAGCATGTTCCGCGTCGGTACTGCCGGCCGAGTGTTCCAGGGCGGAGGAGAACGGCATGAGTGGGACGGCGCGCGGACACATGGCGGCTTTCGTCGCCGCCCTTCAACTTCGCCCCGGGCCGGGCCAAGTCAATGAGCAGACGCGCGAAACAGGGCTCCCGTCAAGAAGCCGCCAGCCCGTGCCGAGACTGCCATTGGATGCCCAACTTCATCATGCCATGAGCGCCTCGTGATCGACGCGGTCGGCGGCGCGTCGCGGACGCTCCCCCTGCGCGGTGTCACTGACGCCCGGAATCTCGAGCCGCTCATCGCGTTGCTCGAGGCCGCGGCGCGTCGCGAGGACGTGGTGCAGCTCCTCGGCACGTCGCCGGCCGCGGCCCTCCTCGATGGTCTGGCGGACAAGGCGCGCGCGGTGGCCGATCTGATGCGGCAGGGCGCTCCGGCGCCCGAGCCGGTCGTCGTCCAGGCCACGGCGACGCGGCTCCCCCAGGCGGTGGCCGACGTGCTCGCCGACCAGCTGTTCACCGTGGCCACGCAGCCCCTGCCGCCATCGCTCGAGACGAGCGTGCGTGTGCTCAGCGCGGGGTCGCCGCTGGTCGCGGCATACCTGGAGCGAGCGGCGCGCTACCTCGTGGTCTGCCGACTCATCGCCGCCGGACGCCACGACATCGATGCGCTCGTGGAGGAGCTCAAGCACGCCGCGTCCAACGCCGAAGCCATCAATGGGGATCGCGAGGAGCCCGAGGCCCCGATCATCAAGCTCCTCACGCCGGGACCGTCCGACGCGCCGGCGGAGTCGTCGTTCGTGCCGCACCGCGCCGACGTCGCCACCCTCGCGGACGTCGATGTGCAGGCCGCCGCCGTGGAGGCGGCCGCGGTGCTCGCGCGCCCACTCGTGCTGCTCGACGACGAGCTACCGGAGTTGGAGCCCGATCCTCCGGCGAGCGACGGCGAGGGTGAACCGGTGGCAGTTGCCGACGGCGAGTCGTCGTCGCCCGAGCCGGAGTCGTCCGAACCGCCATCGGAATCGCCGGCGCCACCGCAGGGGTCGGCGTCACCCGAGGCGGACGCTCCGCCGGCCCCTGGACGCACGAGCTGGCGCGCCCTGCCGCAGATGGTGACGGCATCGTACCATGTGGTGCCGGTCGCCGTGGCGTTGGACCAGCTCCGCGATGGCGCCCAGTGGATCTCCACCCCCAATTTCCCCGCTGACGCCGACGAAGTCATGGGCGACGCCGCGGCCGGCCTGGCGTCGCGCGACCGCGAGGCGCTGCGCGCGATGGGCGACCGCACGGCTCGCGAGACGCCGGCACTCGCACGCGCCGTTACCTCCCTGCGCCTACCCCCGCCCTGGAGTGCCGAGGTGCTCGCCGCACTCGCCCCGCCGGCCTCGCGCCCCACGGCGCTTCGTCTGTCGGAACAGGTTCGCGTGCTCGCCACGCTCACGGTGCTGCGCGAATCTCGCGAGCCGGCTCCGGCGCCAGACGCCAGGCATGACCTGCGCGCACGGCTGTTGGACGAATCGGCGAAGCCGTTGCCGGCCGACGTGCGCGCCCTCCTCGACGCGATGGCGCTCGATCCGGCGGCTCGGCCGATGCTCGGGCGCGCCGTACGGTACGTGCTCGCGACGCGCGCGCTGCGGGCGAGCACGAGTGACGGGCCCGCATCTGCCGGCGCTGCAACCATCGCACCAACCGGCGCCGACCTCTCCGACGGAACGCTCGAGGGGCTGCTGGGCGATGAGCTGCCGTCACTCGGCGCGATCGACCGCGCGATGCTGCGCGCGCTGGCTCTCAGGGATCTGGCGTTCAAGCAGATCCAGAGCCCCCCGGCTGCCCGTCGCAAGCGCGCGCGTGGCGGCGCTGCCGTTCCGGTGCGCCCCGCTTACAGCGCCGTGGTGGAGGGCGAGATCGTGCACGGTGACATCCGCCTGCTCGACATGGCCTTTGCGGACCGGCCGCTACGCGAGCGCCCTATCGATGTCGCGCTGCGGACGCGCGCCGCAGACGACCGGTTGATGCTGGTGCTCGCCGTCGCGCTCGTCTTCCTGATCTGGTTGCTGTTCCACTGAGTGCTCTGATGCGACGGCGTCTCCGTCGCCGTCCATCACGCCGCCGGCAGCGAGCGTTCTCCGTCCGCGACGCGTCCTTCCAGCCAGCGTGCGCCCACGGTGATGAGCAGCACGAGCATGATGAGCAGCACGCTGTACGCCGCGCCCGTGCCGAACGCCAGCGAGCGCACCTGCGCCAGGATCTCCACCGAGATGGGTCGATTCGCGTGCGTGTACAACACCACGCTGGCCACGAACTCACCCACCGCGGCAACCGCGGCGAGCATCGTGCCCGCCACGAGGCCGGGCCGCGCCGCGGGCAGGACGATCCGTCGCAGCGCCAGCCAGCGCGATGCGCCGAGCCCGCGGGCGGCGTCCTCCAGCGTGGGGTCCATCTGCCGCAGCGATCCCTCGATGGCGCTCGTGACGATGGGGATGTTGCGGATGAAATAGGCGAGGGGCAGTATCCAGAACGTGCCGACGAGCAACACGCGCAGCTGCAGCGGCGCGTTGCGGTCGAAGGTGGCCGCGAGGCCGAGGGCGATGGCCGTCGCCGGGATCGCCCAGGGGAGCGCGGCAAGCAGCGCGAGCAGGCGGCGGCCCGGCGCCTGGGTGGAGACGATCACGTAGGCGATGGCGAAGCAGACCACGGCGTTCGCCGCCGTGGCGAGCACGGACATGCCCACGCTGTTGGTGATCGGCCGCCAGAGCTCGCGGTCGCGCGCGAGCTGCCGGAAGTTGTCCAGCGTATATTCGGGCGGCAGCAGCTGCGTGGTCCACGCGCCGTCGCGCGCGAACGAGACGAGCACGACCATCGCATGCGGGAGCACCAGCAGGATCACCAGCGTCCACGCGCCGAGCGGAAGCAGCGCCCGCGCCGTGGGCGACGTGAGGGGCCGGCGGGTCGCACGCCCCTTCCCAGCCATGGCGTATCGCCGCTTGCCCTCGAGCCGCCGCAGCACGAGGAGCGCGACGACCGCCGTCACCGCCAGCACCGTGGTCTCCACGTACGCCAGCCCGAGCGCGCCGTTCAGCTTGGAGACGAGGATCTGGGTGGCCAGAACGCGCGCTCCGCCGCCGAAGATGTAGGGCGCAGAAAAGGAGCCGAGCGCGCTCATGAAGACGAGCAGCATGGCGCCCGTGATGGACGGGGTGAGCAGGGGCAGCGTGACGCGGCGCAGCAGCATCGCGCGCGACGCCCCGAGTCCCTGTGCCGCTTCGTCGAGCGTGGTGTCGTACCGCTCCAGTCCCGCGCTCACGAAGAGAAACACATATACGTACATCGTGTAGGCGTGCACGAAGATCACCGCGGTGAGGCCGGTGAGACTCCAGGGCGGCGCGCTGAGTCCAAGCGCCTGCTGCACGAGGCGCGTGACGACGCCGCTCTCCCCGTAGAGAAACAGGAAGGCGAGCACCCCCACCAGCGGGGGGAGCGCGGCAGGCAGCGTGGCGACTCCCCCGAGGACGCGCCGTCCGCGGAACTCGGTGCGCGTGAGCAGGAAGGCCAGCGGAACGCCGATGAACAGGGAGGCCACCACGGAGCCAAGCGAGACGATGATCGTGCCGCGCAGCGCGTCGAGATCGGCCGGACTGGCGAGGAATTCGCGCCAGTGCGCGAGGCCGTTGGCGAACGAGCCGGCGATGATCGCCACGTTCGGATAGACGACGCTCCAGAGGAGCAGCGCGAGCAGGCCGACGGTGAAGCTGACGAGGCCCCAGCCGCCGGCGGGGCGACGCAGCGCCGGGAGCCTCACGCCGGCACGATGGCGAGCGCGTCGCCGGAGAGCTGCACGGCTGTGCGTTCGCCTTCACGCACGCCGGCGTCGTCGCTGAGCACTTCCACCTCGTCGCCGTCGGCCAGGCGCACGCGATACACGGTGTGTCCGCCGGCAAAGCGCCGGCTCGCCACCTCGCCGGGCCAGCCATCGCCCGCGGAGGTGCAGAGACGGAGCGACTCCGGCCGCAGGACGGCGAGCCAGGCGTCTCCGCCCGTCGGCGTATCGCCGCGCAGCGGCGCCTCCAGCGCCATGCCGCCCACGGTGATGCGCGCGCGGCCGGCGGCGCGCTCCACCGGGCGCAGCGCGGCGCGGCCGACGAATTCCGCCACCTCGCGCGTGTGCGGCGCGTGATAGAGTTCCTCCGGCGTGCCCACCTGGAGCAGTTGGCCGCGCGACAGCATCGCCACCCGGTCGGCAACGGCGAAGGCGTCCTCCTGGTCGTGCGTGACGAACAGCGCCGTGACGCCCGACTGGCGCAGGGTGGCGCGCAACTCGTCGCGCATCGCCTGGCGCAGCGTGGGATCGAGATTGGAGAGAGGCTCGTCCAGCAACAGCACGCGCGGCGCGATGACGAGTGCCCGGGCGAGGGCGACGCGCTGCTGCTCGCCCCCGGAGAGCGCCTGTACGGGGCGCGACGCCTTGTCGGCGAGACCCACGCCGGCGAGCGCGCCGCGTGCGCGCTCCAGCCGCTCCTGCTTTGCCAGCCCCCGCGCTTCCAGACCGAACGCGACGTTCTCTTCCACGCGCATGTGCGGAAAGAGCGCGTAGTGCTGGAACACCATGCCGAAGCCGCGCTTCTGCGGCGGCTCGTGCGTGATGTCGCGCGTCTCGCCGCCACTGGTCCGCACCAGCACGCGGCCCGCGTCAGGCGTCTCGTAGCCCGCGGCGATGCGCAGCGTCGTCGTCTTCCCGGAACCCGATGCTCCCACCAGCGCCACGAGCTCGCCTGGCTCGATGGAAAGCGACACCGCATCCACCGACGGCGCCGCATTGCCCGCGTACTGCCTGGTCACGCCGTCGAGCAGCAGGCCGCTCGCCAGCTCGCGGCCGCCGAGTGGCGCGCTCACTTGCCGCGCTGGCTGTTCCGGATGGACGCGTCCCAGAACTTCATCCAGGTGTCCAGGCTGTCGGCGATGAGCCGCGCGTCGGTCGGCATCGCCTTCACTTCGGCGCGCGCGCGGCGGATCACCGGAGGCAGCGCGTCGTCGGGCACATCCGAGCGCGCCGGAATACGCAGGAACTTCTCCGCCGCGGTTCGCAGCGCGACGGGCGTGTTGACGAACTCATAGAACGCGGTGGCCACGTCGGCGTGCTTGCCGCCGCGCACCAGCGCGATCGCATCCACGATCAACGGAGTGCCGCTGGTTGGAATGGTGAAGCCGACCGGGGTCTTCGTCCGCTGCTCCAGCGTCGCGATGTCCGGCATGTTGTAGAGGGTGATCACCCCCTCTTCACGGCCCAGCTTCTGATAGAGCATGGCCGGATTGAGCACGTACTCCTTCGTGTTGGCATCGAGCCGGCGGAGGAACTCCCATCCCTGCTCCGTGTTGCCGGTCCGGGCGACGGAACGGGCGAGGATGGCGCCGAAGATGGCGCGCATCGTTCCGGACGCCACGGGGTCGCGGATGAGCACCTTGCCCTTCCACTTGGGATCGAGCACATCCTCCCAGTCCTTCGGGGCCTCCGCCGCCGTCACGGCGTTGGTGTTGTAGGCGATGACCTCGGGCGTGAGATACGTGCCGAACCAGTTGCCGTCCGCACCGCGCGCCTCGGCCGGCACCTTGTCCGCCCACGCGGGGGTGTACGGGTGCAGCAGCCCTTCACTGGCGGCGCGATTGAAGATCTCGGCCGGTGCACCGAACCACACGTCGGCCTGCGGGTTGGCCTTCTCGGCGCGCAGGCGGTCGAGCACTTCCTGCGAGCCCATGTCCACCCACTGCACGTCCACGTCCGGACGAGTGGCCTCGAAGGCGCGCTCGTAGTGTTGTAACAGCTCCTTTCCGTGCGGTGAGTACACCGTGAGCACGGTGCGGCCGTCGTTCGAGCAGCCGATGGCGAGGGCGAGCAGGAACGCGACGACGAGCGGGCGCGCGAATCGGCGCATGAATGCCTGGGCGAGTGAGATGTGCATTCAGGGCCGCGGTGATCGGGGTGCCTGGTCCCGGCCGTCGGCCGCGAGGAGATTGAGGAAGAGCCGCGCCGCGCCATGGTTGCCGAACGGCAGCTGCCGGAAGAGTGCGAGGGTCGTGTAGACATACGCACCTTTCCCCAGCGGCGCGACAAGAATGGCGTGCTCGTTGGGCGTTTCCCCGGGATCGTGCATCTCCAGCAGGCGCTGCCACCGCGGATCGGCGGTGGTCGGCATGTACACGGCCCGCTCCTGTACCCAGCCGTCGAAGTCGCGCGCGCCGATCCTGTTGGGAAACGAGAGGAGGCGCGACGCGGGCTGGAGCAGACGCACCGGCGCATGCTCGTCGGTAACGCGCTGCGCGGTGCGCGCGAGGGTGATGGGATAGGGCAGCAGGCCAGGCATCTGCATCTCGGCCTGCCCATACTGCACCACGACCGTGCCGCCAGCGCGAGCGAACTCCAGGAGGCGCGTGGCCTGCGTCGCGAGGAGTGCGCTCGCCGCGAACGCGCGCGGGCCGAGCACGATCGCGCCGTAGGTGGCGAGATCGGTGCTCTCCACTCGCTCGGCGGGGATTTGCGTCACGGACAGTCCCAGCTGCCCGAGCATCGGGGCCACGTTGTCGCCAACGCCGTTGACGTACGCGATGCGCCTGTGCTTCGGCAATGCGGCATCCACGGCTTCCAGACGCAGCGCGGCGGTCCGGAAATAGTGCAGGGGGCGGATATGGTCGTACCCGATCACGTCCCAGCCGCGCACGAAGGTCCCGGCCCCCGAGGTGGCGGTGGCGTTGATGTAGTGCGTTCCCTCCGCGAGTGCACCGCGGACCCGGAACACCAGCACCGCCTCGGCCATCGGTTCGAGGGCAACACGACGCGCCAGCGAATCGACCGTCATGCCGCCGGGCACGCCGAGAGTGACCGTCACGGCGGCCGGCATGGTACTGGCCGAGCGGACGCGGACGCGAATGTCACGCTGCAGGGAAATGCCCGAACGCGCGTACTGCAGCTCATTCTCGAAGTGCACGCTGATGCGCGGCACGACGACGAGTGGCTTGCGATGCTCGCCGCGCGCGGGATCAGCGAATCGGTACACCACCGGACCCGCGTCCACGCTGAGCGGGACGCCGGCGATGCGGATCAGAGCCCGCGCGTAGCTGGCAGCCGTGCGATCCTCACCCGCCGCGAGACTGTACGAGGCCGCGGAGCCCGCGCCCGGCAGCACGAAGACGTCACCGCGACGGCCGATCTCCAACCACGGCGGTCCGATCGCCACGCTCGCTGTGAGTGGCACGGTGGCGCGCGCGGCGCTGTCGGGCGCCACATCGGCGCCGACGGGCACCGGCACGGACGAGCGATGCGATGTGGACACCGCGACGCTGTCGAGCGTGACCGCCTCGATGCCTTGATTGTATACCGCGACGGTGACCGGCAGCGTATCGCCCACCGCGAGCAGTTCGCGCGGCGCCGTGGCCTCGACGAGCACGCCGCTGGCGGCGAGGAGGGCGGCATTCGTCCGGCGGCGCGCCATCTCCAGGGAAGCGATCAGGTCGCGGGTGGACTGGTTGCTCTCCTCGCCCCCGGCGGCGCACGATCGCGCGTCACAGGCCGTGCCCGCCTGCGCTTTGGCCAGCAGCCGAGCGACGCGCGCGAGCGGGGCCACCATGGGCGCCGGCGCGGCGAGGTTCTGGCTGCGCCGCACAGCGGCGATGGCCTGAGGAAGCGAATCGAGCGCGCCGCGTGCCGCGGCGTCGATCGATGCCGCACCGAAACGCGACCAGTCCGTGACGATGGTTTCCAGCGGGGAGCGCTCCGGGGAGCGTGCGTCACTCACGCGGGAGGCTTCCAGCGTCAGGTAGTCGAGCGATGTTCCCCGCCGCTGCAGGCTGCCAAACCCCTGCGAGAGGTGCTGCGACCGGCTCACCGATGCGATCTCCGCGTATGTCTGCCCGCGATACGGACTGAGCTCGCCCACGTTGAACGTGACGGTGGCCTCCGCCGGCGCGAAGCGCGCGGCGCGGTAGAACTTGGACGGCGTCCAGGCGCCGAATCCGAGCGTCGCACTTCGGGGAAAGCGTGTCGTATCCGCTGCCGCGTCGAACACCTCGCGCGCGAGCATGCCGGATACCTGGTGGTGCCCGTGGCCGTCGCGGGGCGTGCCCGAGAATACGGCGACGATGATCTGGGGGCGAAAGGCGCGTACCACCGTCACGACGTCCCGCAGAATGGAATCCCTGGGCCAGTGAGTGTACGTCTCCTCGGCGCTCTTGGAGAAGCCGAAGTCGTACGCGCGGGTGAAGAACTGCCGGCCGCCATCGAGGCGGCGTGCCGAGAGCAGCTCTTCGGTACGAATCATCCCCAGCAGCGGACCGAGCTCGTTGCCGATCAGGTTCTGCCCGCCATCGCCGCGCGTGAGCGAGAGGTAGGCCGTCTCCACATGGCGGCCGCGCGCGAGCCAGGTGATGAGCTGGGTGTCCTCGTCGTCGGGGTGCGCACCGATCACGAGCACCCGCGCCGTGACGTCCAGCCCCGCCACCGCTTCGCCCAACGCGGCCGCGCCGCGCTCCTGAGCGGTCAGGAAGCGCGGCGCGGCAAGGAGCAGGCAGAGCACGGCGAGGACGCGGCGCGCCGTCACGCGGTCGCCATCTGCGGCTGGACCGCGACGGGGGTGAGCGCTTCGGTCACGATGCGTGCCTGCTCCACGGTGTGGACGTCGCCGTAACCCTCGGCCGGGCTCGCCCGCTCCGGGCGTCCGACGTAGCGGATCGTGAGGAGATTGCCCGTGGCGACGCGGAGCTGCGGGGCGACATACGTCCAGGCACCCATGTTCTTCGGCTCCTCCTGCGCCCACACGACGTCCTCGATGTTCGGATATGCGTCCACGATCCGGGCGACCCGCTCCCCGGGCCACGGATAGAGCTCGTCCACGCGCACGAGCGCGACGTCGGCGCGTTCGCCGCGTGCCTTCAGCAGCTCGTAGTAGATCTTGGCCGTGCACAGCACCAGGCGACGCACCTCGGCGGGACGCGACGAAGTCGTCGCGTCGTCGATCACCGGCAAGAATTTTCCAGTGGCGAACTCGTCGAGGCTCGACGCCGCCGCGGGCGCGCGGAGCAGCGATTTGGGCTGCATGAGCACCAGGGGCCGACGGTCCGCACGCAGCGCCTGCCGGCGCAGCACGTGGAAGTACTGCGCCGGCAGGCGCTGCACGTGGAAGTACTGCGCCGGCGTGCTCGGATACGCCACAATCATGTTGTCCTCGGCGCAGAGCTGGAGAAACCGCTCCAGCCGCGCACTGGAGTGCTCGGGGCCACCCCCCTCGTACCCATGCGGGAGCAACAGGACGAGGCCGCTCCGCTGTCCCCACTTGGCGCGGTCCGCCGAGATGAACTGGTCGATGATGGGCTGCGCGACGTTGACGAAGTCGCCGTACTGCGCCTCCCACAGCACGAGATCGCGCGGCGCCGCGGTGCTGAAGCCGTACTCGAATCCCAACACCGCCGTCTCGGACAGCGCGCTGTTGTAGATCTCGAATCGGCCCGCCGCCCCCGGCAGGTTGGCGAGGGGCGTGTACACGGCGCCCGTCTCCACGTCATGCAGGACGGCGTTGCGATGGCCGAAGGTTCCGCGCTCGGCATCCTGTCCGCTGAGCCGCACTCCGACTCCCTCCTGCAGAATGCTCCCGAACGCCAGCGCCTCGGCCACACCCCACTGCATGTTCGCGTCGCTGATCTCCTTGCGGCGGCGCATGAGCACGTCGGTCAGGCGCCGGTGTCCCGTGAAACCCTGCGGCCAGGCGAGGAGGGCCTCGTTCAACGCCACGAGCCGCTCGGCAGGGACCGCGGTTGCCGGCTCCGCCACTTCGCTCGTCGCGCCACGCGACGACCGGGCCGCAGAAGCCGGCGCACTGGCGACCGCCTGTTGCACCGGGGTGAGCCTGGCGAAGAGCTGCGCGTCGAGCGCCGCGACCTCGTCCTCCGTGACGATCCGCTCGCGCACGAGACGAGCGCCCCAGACCTGCCGCGGCGTGGGATGCGCGCGAATCAGCTCGTAGAGCTTCGGCTGCGTGAACGCCGGCTCGTCCGTCTCGTTGTGACCCCACCGCCGGTATCCCACGAGATCGATCACCACGTCCTTGGCGAACGCGTCGCGGTAGGCCACGGCGAGACGCGTCGCCATGAGGCATGCCTCGGCGTCGTCGGCGTTCACGTGCATCACCGGCACCTCGAACCCCTTGGCCGGGTCGCTGGCGTAGCGCGTGGACCGCGCGTCGATCGGGTCGGTGGTGAAGCCGACCTGGTTGTTGACGATGAGATGCAGCGTTCCGCCGACCCGGTATCCGCGCAGACGCGAGATGTTGAACGTCTCCGGCACCACGCCTTCGCCGGGGAACGCGGCGTCGCCGTGAATGCAGATGGGCAGCACGAGCTTCTCGTTCAGGGTCGATGCCACGCGCTGGTGCGCGCGCGTGATCCCGCTCATCACCGGATTGACGACCTCGAGATGACTCGGGTTCGGGGCGAGCTCCAGCGTCACCGTGCGGTCGCCCACGATGCGCTCGCTCTGGTACCCGAGGTGGTACTTCACATCGCCCGTCGTGGCGTCGGCGCTCGTCTCCCCGGCGCGCCCCTCGAACTCGCCGAACATCTCCGCGTACGACATGCCCATCACGTGGACGAGCGTGTTGATGCGGCCGCGATGCGCCATGCCGATGACGACGCGATTCGCGCCCGCGTGCGCCGCCAGCACGATCGCCTCGTCGAGCATGGGGACCATGGCATCGGTGCCCTCGATGGAGAAGCGCTTGTAGCCCTGATACGCGCGGCCGAGAAAACGCTCCAGACCGTCCACTTCGGTGAGACGACGCAGGATGCCCTGCTTCTCGTCCGCCGTGAGGGCGCGTGTATGCGTCTGCTCCTCCATGGCGCGCTTGAACCAGGTACGCTCCGCCTCGCCGCCGAGATGCGAGAACTCCAGGCCGATGACGGTGCAGTACACGTCGCGCAGACGCTGCACCACCTCCGCCGCCGTGCCTTTTTCGTAGCCGAGCGCACTGGCCGGTACCTGCCGCAGATCCGCCTCGGTGATGCCGTGGAATTCCGGCGTGAGCTCCGGTGCGCTGGGTGGCGGTGTGCCAAGCGGATCGAGCTGCACGGCCAGGTGTCCATATTGTCGCACGGCGTCGGCGAGCGCGGATGCCGCGGCCGCCTTGCGCATCGACCCCTCGTCGCGCGGCGCGCCTGCCGCCACTCCCGTGAGTGACTCCGCCGTGCGAAAGAACTGGCGCCATGATTCGTCGACCGACGACGGATCGTGACGGTAGGCCTCGAACATTTCGGCGATGTAGCCGTCGTTGAAGACCGTCGTCGTTGGGGGGAAGGGGCTCATGCGCGCAATTTAGCGGATTTTCCCCTGGCGCGTCTGGCGTCGCCTACGCGGAAGTTTCCCACGACTGCGGCAGCACGACGGTGAACGTGGAACCGACTCCGGGGGTGCTCGACACCTCGATGTGGCCGCCGAGGAGAGTGGCCAGCCGGCGCGAGATGTAGAGGCCCAGACCGGTGCCGCCATGGCGGCGCGTAAGCCCACTGTCCAGCTGCACGAAGGGGCGAAACAGACGGTGCAGTTCGTCGGTGGCGATCCCCGGTCCCGTGTCCGTCACGTCCATGCGCACGGCGGGTCCGACCTCGGCCACGCCGATCGTGACCGTGCCACGGTCGGTGAACTTGATGGCGTTGCCCACCAGGTTCACGAGGATCTGCCGCACCTTGTCGATGTCGCTCGTCATGCGCACCGGGTGGGCGGGCAGGTCCACGACGAGCGCGAGGCCCTTCTGCTCGGCGGTGGGACCGACCGCGGCGATCGCCGATCGCACGAGGTCGGCAACGAGGTACTCGCTGGGCCGCAACGTTTCCCGACCTTCCTCGATGCTCGTGAACGCGAGAATCTCCTCGATCATCGCCGAGAGATGCGACGTCACGGATCGCATGCGCTCGAGGATGTCGAGCTGTGGGTCGCTCATCGGGCCGATCACCTGATCGGCGAGCAGCTCGCCATAGCCGGCCAGCGCGGTGAGCGGCGTGCGGAGCTCGTGGCTCATCGTCGCGAGGAAGCGTCCCTTCGCCCGGTCGGCGCTCTGCGCCTGCTGCAGCAGCAGCGACTTGTGCACGGCGAGCGAGGCGTGGTCGGCCAGTACGCGGAGCCGCTCCCCCTCGCGCTCGCTGAATGCGGACCCTCCGGCGGGCCGCGCGACCGCCAGCACGCCCAGCGCCTCGCCGTGCGCCTTGAGGGGGGCGAGCAGGATGGGACCGAGGGCGAGCTCAGGCATCATGCGCATGAGGGGACGTCCGGACTCGCGGAAGTTCTCCTCGCCCACCACGGTCTCCCGCGCGAGAGCTTCCGCAAGCAGCGACCCGACGAGCTCGAACGACCGGCCGTGTGCTGGAAGCATGTCACCCGCGGCGGCGATGACCTCGCCCATCTTGCCGGTGGTGCGGAGCACCGCCGCGCCGGTCGCCTGGCACTGCCGCGTGGCAATGTCGCAGAGGGCGCGCAGCACCTCCGCCATGTCCACGGCCTCCGAAAGCCGACGGGCCACGTCGCGGATGTCGCCGGCGACGTCAACGTCCGGCGCGCCCTGCAGCACCAGTCCGCCGGCCACGCGGCGCGCCGTCACACTCAGGCGACGCGCTTCCGCCTCGCCGTGCGGACCGGCGACGACGAGCTCGATGGATCGGGGCGCACCGTCCCGCAGCGTGTCGCGCAGCGGACGCGCCGAGTCGGTCGCACTCTCGATCAGGGCGGTCAGGCAGGTGCCGGGCACGAACGCGGTGCCGACGCTTTCTGTCCAGCGCGCGTTGGCGTGCACCATCCGGAGCTCGCCGTCGAGCACGAGCACCGCCACGTCGAGCGCATCGAGGATGCCCCACGACGCCGGCACACCGCCTCCGGGGGACGGCCAGTCCGGCAACGCCGTCACGGGCGCATCGGCCGCCATTCGGTCAGGGATTCTGCGTGCACCCACGTGGATTCGGCGGCGCCGTCATCCGACGACGGCCTGGGGCAGCGCCGCCGTCACGTGAAAGCCGGCCGGCGCGCTGACCCCGCCGGGCCCACTCGCGGCGGCGAGGATCGCGCGAACCTGGTCCGGGACCAGCGACGCCAGGAACACGACCGGTGCGAGTCTGCTGCTCACCGGCCGCGGCGCTTCCTCGGGACGATGCGTGAGGCTCACGGCGAGCACGGGGATCGACGCGAGCGCCGGGTCGTTCGCCCATTCGTCGAGTACGGCCGACGAGAGGATGTCGACGTCACTCACGATCATGCTCGGTTCCCACCGCGCCGCCACGCGAGCCACATCCGCAGCCCCCACGGCGGGCTCGCACTCGGCGCCCGCCGCTCGAAAGAAGCGGCACAGATGCTCGCTCAAAAAGACGTGACGGCACACACACAGCACTCGCATCCCGTAATATACCCGCGCGCGGACCGACGGTCATGCAGCGCTCACCGCTTGACGGGGCGCTTTCCCTTTCCTTCGCCGCTCTCCGGTGCCGGCGACCGCTCTCGCTCCTCCGCCGAGGTCGCGCGCGGGGCGCGGGGCGCAGCGGTCGCCGGTGAATCCACCTCCGCCTTCGCGGTGCCGGCCACCGCCAGCGGCTCGGCTGGCCGCTCGACCGCCCGTGTCGAGCGCGCGTGCGACGTCTCGGCCGTGGCGGGAAGCGCCAGCCGGAAAGTGCTGCCCACCCCCACCTCGGACACGACCTCGAGCGTGCTGCTGAGCATTTCGGCGAGCCGCCGCGAGATGGGCAGACCGAGTCCCGTGCCTTCGGTGAGCTGCGTCTTGCCGAGCTGCACGAACTCGTCGAAGATCTTGTCGCGGTCCCCCTCCGCGATCCCTTCGCCTTCGTCGATCACCTCCACCACCACGCCCCCGTCCTCCTGCGTGGCCGAGCGCACGTGGATCGGCTTGGCGCGACCGAACTTGATGGCGTTGGAGAGCAGGTTGAGCAGGATCTGGCGCAGGCGACGTGGATCACTGATGACCTTGACCGGCTCGCCGACGTGCTCGTGCGCCAGCGCCGAACCGTACTGATCGGCGAGAGGCCGCACGGTGACGAACAGGTCGTCGATGAGCGACGGGAACTGAACCGGCTGGAGCCGCAGATCGATCTTGCCCGCTTCGATCTTGGACAGGTCCAGCACGTCGTTGACCAACTCGAGGAGATGCTTGGCGGCCTTGTGCGTTCGCGTGATCCCCTCGGCCTGCTTCTCGTTGAGCGGTCCGTAGATGTTCTCCAGGAGCAGCGTGCTGTAGCCGAGCACGGCGTTGATGGGGGTGCGCAGCTCATGGCTCATCGACGCGTAGAAGCGGCTGCGCGCCGCCATGGCGCGCTCCAGCTCCTGCTGGCGCGTGCCGAGCTCGTCGTTCAGCGCCTTCAGCTCGATCATCGCGCGCGCCAGCGAGTCCGCCTGCTCCTTGAGGGCTTCCTCGGCACGCGTGCGCTCGGAGACGTCGCGCACGATCAGCGTGTACGTCAACCTGCCGCGCACGTCGAGGCAGCTGGCGGTGGCCTCGATGGGAAATGTCTCGCCGTTGGATCGACGGCCGGCCAGGGTGATCACGTGCTCGCCCGTGTGCGCCGGTGCAGGCTCGCTCGCATCCTCCCACTTCTTCGGCGTGGCACGACAGATTCGCTCGAGGGTGTCCTTCCCGAGCGCGCCCGGAAAGTAGGCGGCCACGTTCCGCCCGATCACGGTCGACGTGGTGCTGCCGAACATCCGCTCGGCCGCTGTGTTGAACAGCGTGATGCGGCCATCGGCCTCGAAGGCGATGATGGCGTCCATCGCCGAGCCGACGATCTCCGAGAAGCGCGCCTCGGACTCGTAGATCTCGCGCATGTGCTTGAGCTCCAGCTCCCGCACCTCGCTCGCCCTGATGAGCTGCTGCTGCGCCGAGAGCTGGCGCTGCTTCACGTAGAGATCGACGAAGACGTTGACCTTGGAGCGCAGGATGTCCGGCTGGAAGGGCTTGGCCATGTAGTCCACCGCGCCCACCGAGTATCCCTCGAAGATGTATTCCTCGTCCTTGCTGATGGCGGTGAGGAAGATGATCGGGATGAACTTGGTGCGCTCGCGCGACTTGATGAGCTTGGCCGTCTCGAAGCCGTTGATCCCCGGCATCTGCACGTCGAGGAGGATCATCGCCACGTCGTGCGAGAGCAGCTTGCGCAGCGCTTCGTCGCCGGAGTGGGCCCGCACGAGGGTGTGGCCGAGCGGCTCGAGGATCGCCTCCAGGGCGAGGAGATTCTCGGGACGGTCGTCCACGATGAGGATCGCGACCGGTTCCGCCTGCAGGGCGACGCCCTCGATGGGCGCGCTCACGGGATTGGAGGGCTCGAAGGGGCGGGCGGGAAGCGTCACGGCTCGTTTCGTTCCGGCGCGCCGGCCGGCAGCGCCGCGAGAAAGGCAGCGATCCCGTCGAGCGGCAGGATGCGCGCCCGTGACACGGCCCGCACCGCGGCGGCCGGCATCTGCGGGCTCTCCGCGCTGGCCGGATCCTGCACGATCGCCATGCCGCCCCGATCGGAGATCCGGCGCAGTCCGTCCGACCCATCGGCGTTGGCACCGGTGAGGACGATGCCGACCGTGCGATGCGCATAGCTGTCCGCGGCCGACTGGAAGGTGACGTCGATGGACGGACGGCTGTAGCGGACCGGCGCGTCCGTATTGAGCGCGAGGTGGCCCGGCTCCACCAGCGTGTGGTAGTCCGGCGGCGCCACATAGACCCGGCCGTGCTCGAGCGGCATCTTGTCCTCCACCTCACACACTGGGAGCCGCGTGCGTTCCTGCAGCAGCACGCGTAACAGGTGATCCGAATCCTTGTGCCGGTGCTGCACCAGCACCACCGCCATCACGAAGCTGGCCGGGAGACCCCCCACCAGGGTGCGCAGCGCCGCCAGTCCGCCCCACGACGTGCCCACCACGACCACATCATAACCGACTCCGCGCGGCGGCGACATCAGCGCGTCTTGCGGTAGAGCTTTTCCGTGGGACTGAGCTTTTCGTAGCAGGGCTCGTGCTGCGAGAACTTGAGGGACTCCTTGCTTCCCAGCGCCAGCACGCCAAAGGTGACCATCGAATCGTAGAACAGCGAGTGCACCCGGTTCTGGAGCGTCTTGTCGAAATAGATCAGCACGTTTCGGCAGAAGATCACGTGGAACTCGCTGAACGAACGGTCGGTGACGAGGTTGTGCTGCGAGAACACCACGTTCCGCGTGAGCGACGAGTCGAAGAGCGCGCCGTCGTACTTGGCCGTGTAGTACTCGGAGAACGACTTCCTGCCGCCGGCCTTGATGTAGTTCTCCGTGTATTCCTGCATCCGGTCCAGCGGAAAGATTCCCTGGCGCGCCCGCTGAAGCACCACGTCGTTGATGTCGGTGGCGTAGAGTCGAGCCCGGTCGTAGAGCCCCTCCTCCTGCAGGAGGATGGCCATGGAGAACACCTCCTCTCCCGTGGAACAGCCGGCGTGCCAGAGCCGGATGAACGGGTAGGTGCGGAGCAGCGGCACGACGAGCTCGCGGAACTCCCTGTAGAAGCTCGGATCGCGAAACATCGCCGTGACGTTGACGGAGAGGTCGAGGAGCAGCCGCTCCATCGCGTCCGTGTCATGGAGAATCCGCGCCTGCAGCTCGGAGATGGTGGCGAGTCGTTCGCCCTCGACCCGCTTCCAGAGGCGGCGGCGGATCGAGGCGTACGCGTACGACCGGAAATCGAATCCGTAGTGCCGGAACACCCCTTCCAGGAGCAGGTCGATCTCGACATGCTCCAGGTCGGGGTTGTAGGCAAGTGGCGGCCCCGCGAGGGACTGCTCGCCGGTCAACGGTAGAGCCATACCCGCATGAGACTGAGCAGCTGCTCGGTATCGACGGGCTTCGTGATGTAGTCCGAGGCGCCGGCAGCGATGCACTTCTCACGGTCACCCTTCATCGCCTTGGCCGTGAGCGCGATGATCGGCAGCGCCTTGAGCACCGGCACCTGCCGGATCGCGCGGGTGGTCTCATAGCCGTCCATCTCCGGCATCATCACGTCCATCAGCACGAGATCGAAGTCCTGCCGCTCACGCAGCAGCGCGATGGCGTCCTTGCCATTCTCGGCGAACGACACCTGCATGCCGTGGTCTTCCAGCATGCTGGTCAGCGAGAAGATGTTCCGGACGTCATCGTCCACCACGAGCACCCGCTTGCCGGAGAAGACGGCGTCGGCATTGTGCAGCCGCTCCAGCATCCGGCGCTTCTGCTCGGGCAACTTCGCCTCCACCCGGTGCAGAAAGAGCGCCGTCTCGTCCAGCAGCCGTTCCGGCGACTTCACGTCCTTCACGATGATCGTCTCGGCGAACTTGCGCAGCTTCGTCTCCTCGGCTGGCGTCAGATCCTTGCCCGTGTAGATGATGATGGGCAGATCCCACATCGAGGGATTCGCCTTCACCGTCTCCAGCAGCTCGAAGCCGTTCACGCCCTGGAGGCCGAGATCGAGCACCATGCAATCGAAGTGGCCGCTGGCGAGCTCCCGCAGCGCATCGTCGGCGGTGCCGACCGCGGTGATCTCGACATCCTCGTGCTGGATGAGCTCGATCATGCTGCGCCGCTGCGTCTCGTCGTCCTCCACCACGAGCAGCCGCTTGACCGCGGTGTCGATGAAGGTGGCGATCTTGGCGAATGATTCGTCGAGCGCCTCCTTCGTCACCGGCTTCTCGAGATAGGCGAGCGCTCCGGACTTCAGCCCCTGCTGGCGCTCGCCGATTCCCGTGATGATGTGGACGGGGATGTGCCGCGTGGACGGATGATGCTTGAGCCGGTCGAGCACCGCCCACCCATCCATACCGGGCATGTCGATGTCGAGGGTGATGGCGTCGGGCTCGAACGCGTGTGCCAGCTGCAGCCCGGCCGCGCCGTCGAGGGCGTTGAGTCCCTTGAAGCCCTTGTCGCGCGCCATCTCCAGCAGGATCTTGGAGAAGTTGACGTCGTTCTCGATGATGAGCAGCACGCGGTCGCCCGGCTCGATCTCGTCGCGGTCGTCATCGAACCCGTCAGGCCGAGGCAGTGAATCTCGCGCGACGGGCTCATCGAAGCGCGTCTCCTCCTCGCTCGGCGTGGCCACGGCCATGCCGCCACCGGAGCGCTCCCAGCCGCCCGCGTCGGCCGTGTTGGTGGGCCGCGATGCGCTCGCTGGCGGCCGTGCCGGGCCGCTGGACCGCCCGCGAGGCTTTCCACCCTCGCCCGCGCCGCCCCAGGTGTCGCCACGATCGCGGCGCTTCGAGGACGAGTCGGATGTCCCCGCCTTGGACGCCTCCGGCTCCACATACCGCGCCGGCAGGAAGAGGGTGAAGGTGCTTCCGCCCCCCGTGGTGCTCTCCACCCGGATCTCGCCCCCGAGTAGCCGCGCGATCTCTCGGCTGATGGACAATCCAAGGCCCGTGCCGCCGAACTTGCGCGTCGTGGTGCCGTCGGCCTGCTGGAACGCCTCGAAGATGAGGCGGTGCTTCTCGCGGGGAATGCCGATGCCCGTGTCCGTCACGGCGAACGCAATCACCATGTCCGCCTGATCCAGGATGCGGCTGGCGAAGCGCTTCCCCTTCTCCGCCTTGCGCATCGTGAGCGTCAC
>JBKJIY010000078.1:0-27236 GCA_046598315.1 Gemmatimonadaceae bacterium | reverse complement strand
CTCGTCGTCTTGAGGCGGAACTCGTCCTCCGGCAGCATGTCCGTGGTGTAGATGTCCGGCCATCCGTCGTTGTCGAGATCGGCCACGTCGAGGCCCATCGAGAAGTAGCTCACCACGGACATCTGCCTGTCGAGACCTTCCGAGAACGTGCCGTCGCCCTTGTTGATGTAGAGGTAGTCGCGCTCGAAGAAGTCGTTGGAGACGTAGAGGTCGGGGCGGCCGTCGTTGTTGACGTCGCCGACGACGACGCCGAGTCCGAAGGCCATTTCGGGGCTGTGGATGCCGGCCGCAGCGCTCACGTCGGTGAAGCGGCCACGATCGTTGCGATAGAGCTTGCCGCCGCCGTATTGGTCCCGGGAGGCGCGTGTGTTGCGCAACCCGAAGCTGTTGGCGGGACGCGGCGAGTTGTTGACGACGAACAGGTCGAGATCGGCGTCGGCGTCGAAGTCGAAGAAGACGGCCTGCGTGGAGTACCCCTCGTCGGCGACGCCGTACTGGCGTGCCATCTCCTTGAAGATCGGGACCGAATCCCGGCCGATGCCCTGATTGATCCAGAGCTCGTTGGCGCGCGTCGCGGGCGCGCCGGGACCGGCCTTGCAGAGGTAGATGTCGAGCCTTCCGTCGCCGTTCACGTCGGCCACGGTCACGCCGGTGGTCCACGATCCCTCGCGGCTCTCCAGTCCGGCGCGCTCGGTCACCTCCCGAAAGCGGAATCGTCCCTCGTTGAGGTACAGCTTTGGTCCGTGCTGATTGGAGGTGAGGACGATCTCCGGCCGACCGTCGCCGGTGAGGTCGCTGATCGCGACGCCACCGCCGTTGTAGTAGTTACGGTAGACGAAGACGTTGAGCTCGGGCGAGTCCGTAAGCTGGTTGGAGAACCGGACGCCCGTCGTTGCAGGTGGCAGCAGCGTGAACAGCTGCCCGCTCGCGGCCGGCAACTCTCCCCTCGCTCGTGCGTCCCCGCGCTCGGAGGATCCCGAACAGCCCGCCGCGCCAGCGGCCAGCGAGAGGGCCAGCAGGATGCGCCGGCGGCGATGCGAGGGGGAAAGCATGAGCGAGTGAAGGGGGTACGGCGGGAAAGCTCGTCGAATGTGCGGGACGCGCCCGCCAGCGCATCAAGCGCTGGCGGGCGTCGGGTCCGGCAGCACCATGGTCCGCCCCGAGGGACGGACCATGGTGTGAGACGCTGGGAAAGGACGCCGGCTCAGTAGCCCGGGTTCTGCTTGAGCAATGCGTTGGTCTGGAGCTGCGTCACCGGGATGGGGAAAAGCACCCGGAATGGCGAGGTGACGGCCTTGAACTTCCGCGCCTCGGTGAACCGGCCCGCCCGGATCAGATCCTGGCGCCGCTTCGCCTCCGCCGCCAGTTCGAACAACCGCTCGCTGAGGATCGCCGTGCGCGCCTGGGCCTGTGACATCGCGACGTTCAGCGGGCGCGGCGGGCTGAACTGCCGGTTGCGCACGATGTTCGCCTGCGCGAGGCCCAGTGCCGTCTGCCCCAGCTCGTTCATCGCCTCGGCCTTGATCAGGTACATCTCGCCGAGTCGGAAGTACGGGAAGTTGTTCGGGTGCGCATCGCCGGAGGGGGCACCGGGCAGCGGGACGAACTTGTTGAAGCGCGCGCCCTCGTTCTCGGCGGCCTGCGTGGCGTCGCCGATGGTGTCGGTGTAGACGAGCCGCTTGCCGGCTCGGTCGTTCACCGCAGCGCCGGTGTTGAAGCTCACCTGCGGGCCCACGAGGAACATCTCGCGCCGCTTGTCCGCCGGATCGAAGCTCCGGTAGGTCTCGGCGAGCGTGGCGAAGCCGTTCCACGGGCCCGGCGAGAGCTGGTTGTAGTGCAGCGTGCGCATCGGCAGGCTCATGCCCAGGCCGGGCTGGCTGGTGTGCTGGATGACGAAGATGTTCTCCGGTGACTCATGGTTGTCCGGAGTGAAGTTCTTCCGCCAGTCCGGCGACAGCGTGTACGTGCCCGAGTTGATCACGCGATCCGCCGCGGTGATGGCGTCCTGCCATCTCGCTGTGCCCCTCTGCAGGCCAGCGTCGGTGACGGTGCCCGTGAACACCTGCGCATTGAGATAGAGGCTGGCGAGGATCGCATTGGCCGCGCCGGCGGTCATGCGGCCGCTCTGCGCCGCGGGCCACGATGCGGGCAGCACCGCACGCGCCGCGTTCAGCTCGGTCTCGACGAACTTGAAGATCTCCTCGCGCGACACCCGGGCCGTCGCTTCCACCTTGGTGGTGGTGACGAGCGGCACGCCGCCGAAGAAGTCCATCAGCATGTAGTAGTACCACGCCCGCAACGTGCGCAGCTCGGCCAGGGTGACGGCCGAGTTCGCGCCGCCCGCCTTCTCGATCACGCTGATCATCAGGTTGGCACGCGCCACGCCGCTGAACAGGTCGTTCCAGGTGCCGTTCATGTCGTCCAGCGCCGATCCGCTGTTGGCCGTCCACGCCTGCTTGTGGATCTCCAGCCACCGTCCGTTGTCGAACCAGTCCTGGCCGCGAGTGGGGACGATCATCTCGTCCGTGGTGATCTCGCTGAGGTTGTAGTAGCCCCACATGGTGCCACGCAGACCGGCGTACACCGAGGCCACGCCCGCCAGCACCTCGGTTTCGGTCTTGAAGGCGTTGTCGGGCGTCAGCGCGTCCTTGGGCACCTCCGTCAGATCGGTACAGCCAGGAAGCAGCGTGAGGGTGGGAACGGCGAGCAGCAAGCTCACCGTGACCCGCCGGATGGACTTCGCGAGCGAGGTCTTCATATGTGTCGTCCCCTCGAGGGATGGGCGAATGAGCGTCATGATCGTCTCGTGGGCTCAGAACTGGATGTGCGCGCCAGCGGTGAACGTGCGAGCCCGCGGATACGTGAGGTAGTCGATTCCGCGCGTGGCCACGCCGGCGTCCACGAACACTTCCGGATCGTAGCCGGAGTAGGGGGTGAACAGCAGCAGGTTGTCGCCCGAGAGGTAGACGCGGGTGTTGCGCGCGCCGCCCAGTGCACCAGGCAGGGTGAACGTATAGCCGACCGTGGCGTTCTGCAGGCGCACGAACCGGCCATTCTCGATCCACCGCGACGAGAAGATGGACGGCTCGTTGATGCCTGTGGGATCGTTGAGCGCCGACGCCAGGAAGTTGCGGTTGGACTTGGCATTGCCCTTGGTGCCGTACACCAGCGCCGTGTTGTTGAACACCTGGCGGCCGAACTCGCCGCGCCACAGCCAGCTCGCGTCGAGCTTGCCCATCGACCCGTTGCTGCGGAAGCCCATGTTGAACTTGGGATTCGCGTTGCCGATGACGCCTTCATCGTCCCCCGTCGGCGAGAAGGTCTCGCCGTTGGTGCAACCGGCGCTCTTCGCCACGCAGCTGAACACCTGGCGCCCCTGGGCATTCACCTTGAGGAAGGTCGCGCCGTAGAAGGTGCCGAGCGGCTCGCCCGGGATGAGGCGCTGCGCGAAGCGCCCCGACTGGCCCTGGCCGAACACGTTGCCGGTGATGATGAACTTCTGGTCGCCGAGGCTCACCACCTCGTTCCGCTCCACGGAGAGCACGAGACCCGACGAGAGGGTGCGGTTCGCGCCCTCGATGAGGCGGGCGTCCATGCTGGCTTCCATGCCACGGTTACGTACCGAGCCGATGTTCCGGATCTGTTGGTTCACCACCGCGGGCTGCGGAACCGCCACGGACAGCAGCAGATCCTTGGTCGTCTTCTGGTAGACGTCGATCACGCCGGTGAAGCGGTCGCTGCTGAAGCCCCAGTCCACGCCGACGTTGGTCTGCTCCGAGGTCTCCCACTTGAGGTCGGGATTCTCGACCTGCGACGCGACCAGTCCCGTCGTGATGCCGTTGCCGAACGGATACTTCGCGCCATTGTCAGTCCGCAGCAGCAGCTGCGTGGCGTAGGGGCGCACCGCCTGGTTGCCCTGACGTCCGAAGCCCGCTCGCAGCGCGAGGGTGGAGAAGCGGCTCCCCTTCATGAAGTCCTCGTTGCTCACGCGCCACGACGCCGAGATGGCGGGGAAGGTCGCCCACTTGTTGCCCTCCGCCAGGCGCGAGGAGCCGTCGCGGCGTACGACGCCGGTGAGGAAGTACTTGTCGGCGAAGCCGTAGTTGGCGCGAGAGAAGAACGACGCGAGCCGGCTCTCCTGGATGTAGGATACGGGAAGCGACGAGCTGGCCAGCGTGCCTGCGCCGAGGTTGTTGAACAGGAAGGCGTCGGTGATGAAGCCCCGCACGGTCGCCTCGAACCCGTTGTTCTCGAACTTGCTGAACTCGTAGCCGCCCACGATGTCGAACTCGTGCTTGTCGCTGATCTGGGGCGAGAAGGTGAGCAGCTGCTGGAAGTTCAGGTTCTGGAGATTTCGCTCGGCCTGCCGCGCCACGCCGTCGAACTCCGCGCCCACCGGGCTGGCGCGCGGCACGTACGTCTGCCGCAGCGAAGCCGTGTAGTCGGTGCCGAGCGTGGTCTGCGCCGTGAGGGTCGGCATCAGGCTGACCGTGCCGGTGATGTTGCCGAGTAGCCGGTTCTCCGGCGCCCGGTCGGAGATCTGGTTGGCCAGCGCCACCGGGTTGCGCACGTCCTGTGACCCACCGCCCATCTCGTAGAAGGTGACGGCGCCGGCCTTGTCGGTCACTGTCACCGGCTGCGTGGGATTGAACATCGCCATGTTGGTGAACACGCCGCCACGGAATCCGCCACCGTTCTCCATCGCGAGGTAGGTGTTGGCCACGCGTGCCGCCATCAGGTTCAGGTCGAGCTTGAGACGCCCATCGAGCGCCGCGTGCTGCGCGTTCAGGCGGCCCTGGTAGCGCTTGAGCCCGTTGGCGATGACCACGCCCTTCTGATCGAAGTAGTTGAGCGACGCGCGGTACTGGGTCTGCGGGGAGCCGCCGGCGAAGGCGAGATTGTGGTTCGTGGAGTATCCGGTGCGTGTAAGCTCGGACTCCCAGTCGGTGTTCGCGGTGCCGAGGAGGGCAAGTTGGCTCGCCGGCAGGTTCTTGAGCGTCACCTGCTGCTGCACGAACGTCCGGTACTGGTCGCCGGTGAGGAAGTCGAGCCGCCGCGCCGACCGTGCCGCCGCCGTGTACACGTCGTAGTTCAGCGAGGCCTGGCCGAGGATGCCGCGCTTGGTCTGGATCAGCACCACGCCGTTGGCGCCCCGGCTGCCGTAGATCGCGGTGGCCGACGCGTCCTTGAGGACGGTGATCGACTCGATGTCGTTCGGGTTGATGGAATTGAGGGGGTTGCGCGGCAGCGCCGGATTGATGTCGCTGATGCCGGCAGCGCCCGCGGAGACCGACTCATTCTGAAGCGGCACGCCGTCAACCACGTACAGCGGATCGTTGCTCGCGGTGATCGACGTCCCGCCACGCACGCGGATCTGCGTGCCGCCGCCCGGCTCGCCGTTGTTCGTGACCGTCTGCACGCCGGCCACGCGCCCCTGCAGCATCTGCTGCGCATTGGTGATCACGCCGACGTTGGCCTGCTCGGCGTCCACGGTGGTGACCGAGCCGGTAATGGACTGCCGGCGCTGCGTGCCGTAGCCGGTGACCACCATTTCGCCAAGCACCGCGGCCTGCGCACTGAGCGTGAAGTTGATGCTGGCCGAGCCGCCGACCGGCACGGTGACGATTCGCTCCTGGGGTGCGAACCCGATGCGGCTGGCCCGCACGCGCTGCGCGCCGCTGGGCACGCTGCTCATGGAGAAGCCGCCGTCGGCACGCGTCTGCGTGCCGCGGGCAGTTCCCACCACACGGAGGCTGACGGCCGCCAACGGTTGGCCGGAAGCCGAGTCGGCGACTCGCCCGGTGATGCTGCCGGTGAGGCCCTGGGCACCGATCTGCGCAGCACACAGCAGGCCGAGCGCGAACGTGCTAGAGAGGCAGCGAACCATCGCCATACGACAATCCTCCGGGAGGGAGCGAGCGAGATGATCGTGCTGCGCGCCGCGGCGGTCGCGCAGGAAATGCGTGCCAGACAAGTGACGAGCGCCAGTCGATTACCGGCTGGCAAGACGATCTACAACCGAATCGTACAGTACCTGAACGGTGGACCCGGCGAGCAACTCGGACGGGAAGAGTACCGCCAGTTCTACGGCGTCGCACCAATGCTGTCAAGAAGCACCTCGCCTTGCGGCTTGACGTCACCTTGCCGGATGGGCCAATGTGGACGGCATGAACATCCTCGCGATCGCTCTAGTAGCGCAGCTCGCCGCCCCGGCCCGTCCAATCCTCCCGGTTCTGGCCTTCCCTGAAGCTGGCCTGGACGACAGTGCCGCCTACCAGGGCTACCAGACGCGGTTCTTTCGTGATGCCGCGGACAACACGCTGCAAGTGTATCTCGACGGCCGCGAGGGTCGCATCGTCCACCTCTGGGCCGACGCCGAGAACGAGAGCCTGGGCCTCTCGGCGCGCGACGCCCGTGGCGCCCCGGCATCGCTCCGCTGGGAGAGCGCGGGGGCTTTGGCCGGCCGCGAGGGCCGGACGCGCACCCTGGAGTACCGGCTCGTCGCCGATCGCCCCGAGCTCCAGCTGGGCTGGTTCCTCCTCGGCTCGATGCGCGTGGAGCGCGATTTCCAGTACTGGAAGAAGCACCGCGCCCCATTCGCCGCCGAGCGGTTCGCCGTGGAGGAGACCAGTCGGTTGGTCGCGACGATCGGCCGGCTCGAGCCCGCCGAGCAGCACCGACAGCTCACGCTGCTGAGGGCCGCCGATCTGGCGACGCTGCGTGCGCGACTGCAGCCGACCGTCACGATCCTCGCGTCCTCCGCACGCTGGACCGCACGGATCGTGCAGCCCTCCCTCGACGGGCGCGACACGCTGGTGCTCGAGGTGCGCACCGACCCTCGTCTCGTGGAGGCGGTGCGCGCGGGCGATTCCCTCTCGCTGCGCGCGCGCCGCGGCGCGCGCCTGCCTTTCACTCTGCGCGTCGGGACGACCGGCCGCGCGCTGACGCCGCTCTCGCGCGGTGAGATCTTCAACGCCCCGTTCCTGGCCTTTCTGGCCCGTACCCGCGCCGACGGTGCCCGTCCCGGTGGCGAGGCGCAGGCTCTCAAGGCACGATGGCTGGAGCGGCAGGTTCGGGGCTTCGAGCTGCTGGCGTCGCGCGAGAAGCTGATGGCGGGCCTGCCCACCTACGCCACCTACTTCGGACGCGACATGCTGATGACCGCGCTGATGATGCGGCCGGTGTGGCGTGACGAGATGTCGGAGTTCGTGGTGGCCAGCGCGCTGCGCAAGCTGTCGCCGCGCGGCGAGGTGAGCCACGAGGAGGCGCTCGGCGGGCAGGCCGTGCGTGAGGCGGCAGCGGAATACGCGGTGCTCGTGGACCAGCATCTACGGGCTCGCGCGGCCGGACGGCGAGCGGAGGCGGACAGCCTGCTCGGGCGCGCCAGCGAGGTGCTGCGCGATGCGCGCCTGGTGCGCGAGAACTACAACATGATCGACGACGAGCTGCAGCTTCCCATTCTCGCGGCGCGCTGGCTCGCCGACCCGGGCGTCCCCGCGGCGCGCAAGCGCGTCTTTCTCCTCGCCGCACCCGACGGCGAGCCGAGGGTGCATCGCCTGATGCGGGAGCTCGCGGTGGTGTCGGAGATGACGGCGGCGTACGCGCGGGAGCCAGTCGTCGCCAACCTCGTGGCGTTCGCGCCGCGCGATTCCGGCTGGGCGTCGGCGAGCTGGCGAGACAGCGGCGCCGGCTACGCCGGAGGGCGCTACGCCATGGACGTGAACGCCATCTGGGCGCCGCACGCGCTGGAGTCCGTGGCCGGCATACTCGCGTCGCTGCGCGCGCTCGGCCTGGCGCCCGACGTGCTGGCGCGCACGGTGCGAGGCGTGCGCGGCACGCCGCTGGAGCGTTACGCGGGCGATCCGGCGAGCCTGCGCGCCGCCATCGCCGTGTGGGGCCGGGCGTCCCAGCACTTCGTCGTGCGGGTCGGCCCGGACGACGTGCGCGCTCGAGTGGCGGCGCGGCTCGCCGCCATGCCCGTCATGGAACGCGACCACTGGCGCGCGATGCTCGCGACCTCGGGCGCCGATCGCGATTCGCTCACCTTTCTCGCCGTGGCGCTCGACGTCGCCGGCACGCCCATCGGCGTCGCGAACTCCGATCCCGCCACGGGGCTGTTCCTCGACGCCGGCGCTGGCATGCGCGGCGCGATGGACGCGGGCGCCATCTCGGCCATGCTGCGGGACGTGCGGCTCTTCGCGCGAGCGTATCCCGCGGGCCTGCTCGTGAACGGTGTGGGACCTGCCGTGTCCAACGATGCGTACGCGTCACCCGCCGTGTGGCGCGCCTTCGAGCGCGACCCGTACCACGGGCCCCGTGTGGTGTGGGGGCGTGAGGTCAATCTGTTCCTGCTCGGCGTAGCCGGGCGCATCGCCGAGGGCCGCGCCGATCCGGGACTGGCTCCGCACCTGCCCGAGCTGCGCGCCGCGCTGGAGCGGGTGCGCGGGGCCGTGCAGGCGTCGGGCTTTCGGAGCGAGCTGTGGAGCTACGAGGTGCGTGGGGGACGTGCGTTCCCCGTGCGGTACGGCACGGGGTCGGACGTCCAGCTCTGGAGCACCTCGGATCTGGCCGTGCAGTTCGCGCTGTCGCGCCTCGCCCGGTGACTCGCGAGAGCGTCTCGCGTCTCACCGGGCGGCAGGCCGTCAGCGCACGAGCACGCGGTATCCGTGAGCGGGAATGTCCAGAGTGCCGTCGGTTCCGAGCGCCACCGTGGCCTTGGAGAACCAGTCGGTGTAGGCGCCGGCGCTCGGCAGCTGGCCATAGGTGACCCGGCTGGACTTGTCGCCGAAGTTGACGGCGACCAGCACGGTGTTGCCGTCGCGCGAGCGAGTGAAGGCGTACACCTCGCGCGCGCCCTCCGTGGCGAGGCGGCGCTGCTCGCCTCCGGGCACGCCGCTCCGCAGCGCCGGCTGTCGTTCCTTGAGCTCGAACATGGCGCGGTAGAAGGGCTCGAGCGACGGGCCTGACCAGTCCACGGTGTCCTTCTCGAAGAAGCGCAGCCGCTTGCGGTTGCTCACCTCCTGCCCCGTGTACAGCAGCGGCATGGACGATCGTACCGTGGCCGCAACCACGAACGACGGCAGATGATTCTCGCCCATGCGCTCGAACTCGGTGCCGTTCCAGCTGTTCTCGTCGTGGTTGCTCGTGAAGTACATCCGCAGCGCGTCCGCCGGATACTCGCGCTCCTGCTTCGCGAAGTATGTGTCCAGCTCGGCGACCGGCTTCTTTCCGCGCGACACCTCGTTGAGCAGGTGATGCAGCTCCCATCCATACGTCATGTGAAAGGGACCGTGCAGCGCGGGACTCTCCGCCTCGGCGAGCATGAACAGGTCGGGGCGCACGGCCGTGAGCGCGCGCGTGGCCTCCGTCCAGAAATCGGGCGGCACACCGAGCGCCACGTCGCAGCGGAATCCGTCGATGTTCATGGTGTCCAGCCACCAGCGCATCTCCCCGATCATGGCGCGGCGCATGGCGGGATTGCCGTAGTTCAGCTCCGCCACGTCTGTCCAGTCGGTCTCGCGGCCCTCGTTGTCGAGGGCGTTGGAGATGGAGCCGTCGGCGCGCAGGGTATACCAGTCGCGGTGCGCGGTGATCCACGGGTGATCGAACGCCGTGTGATTGGGGACCCAGTCCAGGATCACCTTCAGCCCCTGCCGGTGCGCGTCGTCCATGAAGGCGCGGAATTCCGCGGCGGTGCCGTGCTCCGGATTGATGGCGCTGTAGTTGGCGATGGAGTAGTAGCTGCCGAGCGCGCCCTTGCGATTCTTGACGCCGATGGGCTGCACCGGCATGAGCCAGAGGATGTCCACGCCCATGCGCCGGAGTCTGGGCAGGTGGCCGCGCAGCGCCGAGAAGGTGCCCTCGGGTGTGAACTGCCGCACGTTGACCTCGTAGATCACCGCGTCGCGCGTCCACGCCGGTGGGGCGCCGGCACGCACGGGATCGGGCTGCAGCGCGGGGCGGCAGGCGAGGAGCGCGACGACAAGCGTCAGGGAGTGGAGCATCGGTCGCATCAAGCACCTCGTCGTGGGTAGCGCGCGAAGTCGGGCGTCGTCGCCCGGAGCGTGAGATATACGACATCGATCGCCGCGCGGGTATCGGGCCCGCGACAATCGGTCCGGGTTGCCCGGTCGGCGCCGGCGCGCTTCACTTAGCGCATGCCGCCGCCCGGAGCTGTGTGCCCGTAATCGTACTCGTCGCCGATGGCGCTCGTCCGGACGCGCTGCGCGGCGACCTGGCGCGCTTTCCGGCGCTGGCGCGTTTGCGACACGAGGGAAGTTTGCACGAGGTCACCTCCGTCTTTCCCTCGGTGACCGGGCCGGCGTACACGCCGTTTCTGATGGGGCGATTTCCCGCGGCGGTGGGGGTGCCGGGCCTGCGGTGGTACGATCGATCGCGCCGCACCTGTGGCTGGCCCGACCATGCCCGCAGTTACGTGGGCTACGAGATGACGCGCCTCGACGCCGACCTCGACGCCGCCGCGCCGACGGTATTCGAGCTGGTGCCGCGGAGCGTGGCGGCGTTCAGCGTGGTCACGCGCGGGCTCGCCCCGTCGCGTCGCATCGGCGCCCTCTCCGTGGCGAGCGCGGCCCGCGCGGCGTTCACGCATTTTCGCGGGCAGGCCGAGCGATGGCTCCGGGTGGATCGCGAGATCGGCGACCTCATCGTGCGGCGCATGCGGGAGGAGCGGCCCGACTTTCTCTTTGCCGCGCTCACCGGCATCGACAAGGCGTCGCACGCCGGAGGCAGCGAGCACGCCATGGTGCGGGACGCGCTGGCCATCGTGGACCACGTGGTGGCCCGGCTGCGCGACGAGGCCGAGCGCGGCGGCTGGTGGGCCGAGACGCATCTGTGGGTGGTGAGCGATCACGGGCATACGGATGTGCACACGCACGAGGATCTCGCGGGACTGGTGGCCGGCGCCGGCTACCGCACCATGTCCCATCCATTCTCGATGACCATCGCGCCCGAAGTGGCGGTGATGGTGAGCGGGAATGCCATGGCGCACCTCTACGTGGATCTGCCGGATACGACGCGGCGGTGGTGGCCGGCGCTGGACGGGCGGTGGAGCCCACTTGTCGATCTGTTGCTGCCACGGCCATCGGTGGATCTGCTCATGCTGCCCCACGGGCCAGCGCGGTGCGAGCTGCGCTCGGCGACGCGTGGCCACGCGATGGTGGAGCGGCGCGGCGACCAGTTCCACTACGAGCGCCTGTCGGGCGATCCCCTCGGGTTGGGCCGCGACGTGCGCGGCACTGGCGACGAGATGCACGACGCGACCGGGGCGAGCGACTACCCCGACGCGCTGGTGCAGATCATCTCACTCGCCGGCTCGGCTCGGGCCGGCGACCTGATCCTCTCGGCGGCGCCCGGCTTCGATTTCCGAGCGCGGTACGAGCCGATCCCGCACCGCAGCGCGCACGGCGCGCTGCATCGCGACCACATGCTGGTGCCGTTGCTCACCAACCGACCGACGGCGCGCCGTCCGCGTCGGACGACGGACGTGTTCGCGAGCGCACTGGATGCGCTGGACGTCCCGCCACCGCGCGAGATGGACGGCGCTTCCTTTTTATAGGAAGGGTTGAGGCAGGGTTGTCCCGATTGCAGGCAGGGTGGAGGCAGGAAGGCAGGATTGCCGTGCCTGTCTTCCTGTCTTCAAATCCCCACATTCACCCCGAAACTCGCACGTCCCGATCGCATCCCGACCACTGGCCTGGGCGCGAGCTCATACCGCTCCCACCGCTCGCGGCCGATGAGGGCGCCGATCGCCGCACCGTACCCGAGGCCACTGAGCACGCTCACCGCCAGCCACTCGCCCGCGGGGATCCGGTTGCTCTGAGCCGTGCAGTTCGTGCAGTCGCGGACCGACTGTACGGTCGCGAGCCCGAAGGCGAGTCCGATGGGCGCCCCCCAGAGCATGCCGCGCTGCGCCCCAGCTCCCCGCGACTTGCCTCGGCTCACCTCCAGCGACGTCACCCTGGAGACCGCCATGCTGACCGGTGCGCTCGACGGCGATGCCACCACGAGAGAATCAGCAGAGCGAGAGATCACCGTCCCCTCGAACTTGCCGGCCAGCACTCCCGGCGCCGCGAGACGGACTCGAACGCCCGGCTGCAGCTCCGCCAACTGTGCGGAAAGTGACGGGGCGACGCCCGCGAGGGCCAGCAGGCCGCAGCAGACGATCGAGCGAAGTGAGCGCATGGTGTGTCTCTCCAGAGCGGGGCGGTGGGACGCCGAACCTAGTGCTCGGTCGCGTGGAACGCACACTACCGCGCCCGGGTCAGCCCGCGGTCACCACATCGTCAACTCGTTGCGGCGCCCTGACCTGCGTCGTGCTGAGGCGGCGTGCCGCGGAACGTGCCGGGCAGCGAGAGCAGCGCCCACGAGCCCTCGAGGATGATGAACCCCAGGTTCCAGTTGCGCACGGCCGCGTACGTCAACAGGACGGAACCTACGAGGTTCAGGGCGTTGTAGCGCCGCTCCTCGCGGCGCATCCACCCGCGCTGGAGCGCCAGATACGCGGCGAGAATGAGAGCGGCGCCGGCCATGGAGACGAGCTGATCGAAGAGTCGCATCGGGCCAATCTAGTCCGGTGCGGTCGCGTCACCGCGGCTCGGCTCACCTCCGCGCGAACACGAAGGTGGAGGGAGGGCGCGTCGTCGTGTCCGTGAGAGTGATCCGGGCGC
The DNA here is from genome assembly GCA_046598315.1 of Gemmatimonadaceae bacterium. Taxonomy (GTDB): domain Bacteria; phylum Gemmatimonadota; class Gemmatimonadetes; order Gemmatimonadales; family Gemmatimonadaceae; genus AG11. Next base: position 14,550 of record JBKJIY010000078.1, on the reverse strand, counting down.
CATCCCACGCGCCGGCCTGCTTCAGGCTGTCGGCGCCCGTGAACAGCATCGTGGCTCCTGCCTGCGTCCACCTGCCCGCAGCCGTATCCACGTACACGGACTTGTGCCCCTCGACCGTCTCGTTCACGCTGATCGTGGAGAGAAAGCTGCCGTCAGCATCAAGCGACAGCGTGCCGGCGGTGAGCGCCAGCGTGAAGCCGGTGTCGGCGAACAGGGTGACGGGCAGCGCCTTGGCGTTGAAGGTGGCGAGGTCGTACTTCCCCACGGGATTGCGGCCGGGTCCGCTCGCTTCTCCGCCGCACGCCAGCGCCAGCGTGGCGGCGACGACCAGCGCGGGAAGCCGCCAGAAGTTTCTCGGGCTGGGGAGCAGTCGTCCCTTCATGGAAAGTGGCACCAGCGAAATTCCCCTGGTCAAGGTTGTCATGCGTCGGTTCGTCCCGCTCACTGCCCTGTCTCTCGCCGTCGCCTGTGGCGCCGACTCCACGTCGCCGCCGGTGACGCCCCCGAATGGGTCAGGCACCACCATCGCCGACGTCTTCACGCCCGGCAACGTGTTCAGCCCCTTCAGCACCACGATCACCGTCGGGGGCACCGTGCGGTTCAACATCTCCGGCGTCCCGCACAACGTGATCTTCAACCGCTCGCAGGCGGGCGCTCCCGCCGACGTGAACCTCGTGAACAACGTCGTCGTCTCGCGCACCTTCGCCACCCGCGGCACCTTTCCGTTCGACTGCACCGTCCATCAGGGGATGTCCGGCCAGGTGGTGGTGCAGTAGGCGCTACCGGGTGGCGCCCCGCATGGTGGGGACCCAGCCGGGAAAGATGTAATCGAGATTGGTGTTGCCGAGCCGGTTCTTCACGATCTCCGACAGGATGTCGCGGTAGTCGATGGTGACCTTGAGATCCTGGCCCGCCTCCAGATTCTCGCGCGCCAGGCCAGGCCACCCGTTGGTGAGCACGCGTCCGCCCGCGATGCCCTTGCCCATGGCGAACATCACGGTGCCGCGACCGTGATCCGTGCCGGCGCTGCCATTCTCGCGCACGTTGCGGCCGAACTCGCTCACGGCCACTACGGTCACGTTGTAGCCCACCGCTCCCTGCATGATGTCGGCGTAGAACGCGGCGAGCGAGTTGGAGAGGTCGCGCATGCTGTTGAACATCGAGCCGGCCGTCGGGTTCTGCTGCGCGTGCGTGTCCCATCCGCCGAGATCCACCTGTGCCGCCTCGATGCCGACGTCGGCCTTGATGAGCACGGCCACCGAGCGCAGCGCGCGCCCGAACGACGAATTGGGATACACGGCGCCGTTGGCCGGCGCGTACCCGGCGAAGTTCACGTTGCGCAAAAGCGTCATCGTGTTCGTCGCGTCCAGCGCGGCGGCCTGCGCCGGTGCGGGAGCAGACGCATAATCGGCGCGCAGAAAGGCCAGCCGGTCGTTCAGCGTGGCCGCGCTTCCGCCGATGGTGAAGTTGGTGGGATCGGCGATGGGCAGCGTCCGCGGTCCACCCACGAGGGTCTTCTGCAACCCGGCCGACAGGCCGAGGGCGCGGAGCGGCGCGGTGGAGCGCAGCGGCGGCACGCTCGCGAGATGCCGGCCGAGCCATCCGGTGACCAACGCGGGATCGGCGGGCTTGCCTACTTCCATGTACCGCTGCGCATCGAAGTGCGAGCGGGACGTGTTGAGCTGGCCGGTGGCGTGCACGATGAGCAGATCGCGCGCGGTGGACGCGGGCATCAGCCCGCTCATCGCCTGGGGGAAGGCGAAGAAGTTGTCCAGCGCGATGCCTCGCGTGGCCGTGGCCGTCGCGTCGGGCCTCGGAATGTCGATGGTCGTGCGTGATGCGTAGTAGTTCGCGTCGCCGAATGGCACGCACAGCGTGAGCCCATCCGCCCCCCCGCGCAGGAACACCGACACGATGATGTCGCGCGATGCGGCGTAGTTCTCGGCCAGCACCACCTTGGGCAGCCAGGCGGGAAAGACGGCCATGGCGCCCGTGGCCGCCGCGCCAGCCACGAACTGGCGGCGCGACAGCGCGTTGTACTCGCTGCAGCCGGTATCCTCGTTGTCGTCGATCGGCGCGTCGGTCATCGGGTGGCTCCTGTCAGTACCACTGGAAGTCCGACGAGGCGAGGGCGAGACTGATTGTCTCCCGCACGCGCGTATCGGTGAAGGCGCCGCCGGCGAGAAAGGCTCGCAGCGCGGTCCGCACGGAGGGAGACATCTCGCTGGCGAAGACGCGCTGGTTCAATGCGTCGATCGTTCCATCCACACCGGATACCATGTACGGCGCGGCGTCCACGATCACGGTGCCCGTCCGGTAGTTGGCGAGGGTGCTCGCGACGCTCCACCGCGGCGTGATGTTGCCGGCCCAGAACTCCACCTTGTCGGGATACCCGTCGGGCGTGTCCCAGATGAACAGCGGCTGGCCGAGCGTGCCGAGCTGGCGGTTGATCAGATCGGGCGACGTGACGGTGGCGTTCAACGCCCGGACTCCGGACACGAGGAAGTGGAAGGGACGCTTGTACCGCGCCGGCGCCGTCGCCATCCACCCGTCGTTGAGAATGGCACGCACCATGGCCGAGATGTCGCCACCCGTGCTGCGGTACACGCCCGAGATGGTGCGGATCTGCGACTCGCTCGGCTCGCTCGTGAGCAGCCACTGCAGCATCTTGGTGGAGATGAAGCGGGCCGTGCTCGGGTGGGCGATGAGGAAGTCGAGCATCCGCTCCCCCTCCTTGATCCCCTCCTGGCCCAGAGCGGGCGAGCCGGCGGGAATCGTCACTCCCATCACCGTCTTCGCGGTCCAGTCGTGCCCCGACGGATCGAAGTAGAACTCGCCCCGCCCGCGAATGGTCCACCCGGTGAGCACGCGCGCGAGCTGGGCCACGTCGTTCTGGGTGTAGCCGCCGTCCACGCCCACGGTGTACAGCTCCATCAGCTCACGCGCGTAGTTCTCGTTCGGGCGGCCCACTCGGCTCTGCGTCTGATCCAGATACGCGAGCATCGCCCCACTCTTGGCGCTCGCCTTGAGCAGGTCGCCGAAGCGGCCGAGGGCGTGCCTGCGGATCACGTCGCGGTCGTCGATCGCCTTGAGGTAGCCGACCTTGGGGATGTAGATGTTGAAATGGTCGCTCCAGAACTCCACCATCCGCTCGTAGAGCTGGCGGCGGGAGAAGACCGCGCGGTACACCGTGGCCTGTTGAAGCTGCGTCTGGACGACGCCGGCGGCGGCGGCATACATCTGTTCCCCCGTCTGCGAGAGCAGCGGAAACATCGTCGCCACGGCCGCGTCCACGGCGTCATCGCGGATCTTTGTGTACTTGAGCTGCTGTGACAGCCAGCTCTGGTATCCCAGCCGCTTGGCCAGCGCGAGGTCCTCCGGCAGGGCGGCGTAGGTTGCGCGCCGGACCAGCCGGGTCGTGGTGTCGCGCCAGGAGGCGGGAGCGGCCGGCGCTTCGCGCTGGGCGATCGTCTGGAAGCGGGACCGGGGAACGAGGATCGCGTCGCGGCGGGGAGCGACCTTCTGCGCCGCCGCGCGTGCCGGCGCGAGCGCGGCGAGGGCGCCGAAAAAGAAAAAGGCCCGGCGCGAGGTGGGCTTGGGTTCGAGCTCCATGGTGCGACGACTCAGCGTTGGTGGTCCGCATGCGGCGAGACGGGCCTGCCCCCATCAGACGATGGAAACAGATGGACGTTACCCTCCACCGCGCTCATTGGCCAATCAGATCGGCGTCCTCGTCCGTGCCGCCGGGTTTTCCATCTCGGCCGAGGCTGCTCAGATCGTAGGCGGCGGGATTCCGGGACCCGGGAGCGGAGTAGACATATGGGTGCTTCCACGGATCCAGGGGGATCGCCTTCTTTACATACGGACCGCGCCAGGCGGGCGCGGCCGGACCCCGCGTGGGCCGGTCGCGCAGGGCGGCGAGCCCCTGATCGGTGGTGGGAAAGCGGCCGTTGTCCAGCCGGTAGCTCTCCAGCGCCACGTCGAGCAGCGCCAGCTGCGCCCGCGCCGTGGTGACGCTGGCGTCGGAGACGTGACGTAGAATCTGCGGGCCCACCAGCCCGGCGAGCAGGCCGATCACGATGATGACGACGAGCAGCTCGATCAGGGTGAAGGCCCGCCGAGACTTGTTGCGGTCAGTACGCACGCGCATTCACGCTGTAGATGGCTTGAAGCATCGCGAGAGCGACCCATCCCACCAGGGCGCCGAACACGATGACCATGACGGGCTCGATGAGCGCGACGAGCGCCCGAAGCGTGCGGCGCACCTCTCCATCATAGGTCTCGGCGATGCTGAGGCACAACTCCGCCAGGCGACCGCTCTCCTCGCCGGCCGCGAGCAGGCGAGCGGCGAGCGGTGGTACGACGTCGGCGAGAGCCTGCGACACCCGCGCCCCGTCGGCCACCGCGGACTCAGCCCGCTCCATCCGGCGCCCCATGGCCACATTGGTCACCGACGCCCTCGCGATGCGCAGCGAGGGGAGCACGGGCACGCCGCTCTGGAGCAGGATGCCGAGCGTCCGCGTGAGACGCGCCGCGATCCACGACCGTTCCAGCGGCCCCACGAACGGCCAGCTCAATCGTCGCTCGTGCCAGGTCACGCCGTCGGCGACGCGCCGCAGCCACACGACCGCCCCCCCCGTCACGATCAACCACACCCACCACCAGCCCAGCAGCAGATGACTCAGCCCCAGGAGCAGGCGCGTGCTCGTGGGCAGGGTTCCGCCGACGTCGGCGATCATGTCCTGAAAGCGCGGCAGCACGAAGAGCAGCAGCACGGTGACGCCCAGGCCCGACGCGCCAGCGAGCAGCGCTGGATAGAGCAGCGACGCCTGAAGCTGGGCGCGCAGCTCGGCCGATTCCTCGAGATGAAGAGCGAGACGCTGGAGTACCTGCGGCAGGGCCCCGCCCTCCTCGCCGGCGGCCACCATGGCCACATACAGCTGGCCGAACTGCGCCGGATGCGCGGCGAGCGCACTGGCGAGGGGGGCGCCCGCGTTCACGGCCTCGCGCACCGACTGCACGGCGCTTCCCAACACGGTGCCCTCGGCGTCGGCGGCGCCGAACGCCAGCGCTTCCGAGAGGTGGACACCCGCGGCGAGCATCGTCGCCAGCGTGCGCGTCCACAGGGCAAGCGCGGCGCGGCCCCCCTCGGCGCGCCGGCGCGCACGGTTCGCACGCGGCGCACGAACATCGTCTTCATCCAGCGCGATGACGAAGAGCTGCTGGCGGCGCAGCTCGCCCATCGCGGCATCGCGGGACGCCGCGGCGAGCGAGCCAGACACCACTTCGCCGCTCTCCATCGCCGCGCGATATCGAAAGCGCGACCCGTCCGTTGCCGCCGCCTCCGTCACGGCACCGGCTCCACGTCCCCGGTCACGCGAAGCACCTCGGCGATGGAGGTGACGCCCGCGCGGGCCGCCGCCATGCCGGCATCGCGCAGCGACACCATCCCGCCCGCCCGCGCCAGGGCGCGCAACTCGGCCAGCGGCGCGCGCCGCGCCACCAGCTCGCGAGCGTGATCAGTCACGACGAGCAGTTCATAGATGCCCGTGCGGCCGCGGTAGCCGGTGTGAGCGCAGCGCTCGCAGCCGACCGGCCGGCGCCACCTGGCCGGCGCATCGCCAGTCGGTGCCAGTGCCGGCTGCGCCGCGTCGGCGGCGGCGCAGTCGCAGAGCAGGCGCACGAGGCGCTGCGCCAGAATGGCCTGCACCGTGGCGGCCACGAGATACGGCTCCACGCCCATGTCGCCCAGCCGCACCACGCCGGCCACCGCGTCGTTGGTGTGAAGGGTGGACAGCACGCGGTGCCCGGTGAGCGATGCCTGGATTGCCAGCTCCGCGGTGGCGCGGTCGCGCATCTCGCCCACCATCACCACGTCTGGATCGTGGCGTAGAATGGAGCGCAGCGCATTGGGAAAATCGAAGCCGGCGCGCGGGTTCACCGGGATCTGCGTCACGCCCGCCATCTGGTACTCCACCGGATCCTCGATGGAGATGACCTTCACGCCCGGCGCGTTGAGGCGGTCGATCGCCCCGTAGAGCGTCGTCGTCTTGCCCGATCCCGTGGGTCCCGTCACGAGCACCATGCCGCTCGGCCGCTCCAGCACGCGCTCCAGCTCGTGGCGGAGTGCGTCGGGCATGCCGATGCCGGTGAGGGCGCGACGCTCGCCCCCGTGATCGAGGATGCGCACGGCCACCGACTCGCCGTGCAGCGCCGGCAGGGTGGACACGCGCAGGTCCACCTCGCGGTCGCCCAGCCGCACGCGAGCGCGTCCATCCTGCGCGGCGCGGCGCTCGGCGATGTCGAGCCCCGCCATGATCTTCACGCGGCTCACGACCGCGGCCCGGTACTGGTCCGGCAGCAGCGCGCTGTCCTGCAGCACCCCGTCCAGCCGCAGGCGTACGCGCAGCCCGTCGGACACGGACTCGAGATGGACGTCGCTCGCGCCCGCGCGCAGCGCATCCAGCAGCGTGACGTTCACGAGCTGGACGACGGGCGCCTGATTGGCCAGCGCGCGCAGGTCGTCCGTGGCGATCAGTGGTGGCGTCGGCGACGAGACCGCGGAAGGAGCGGCGGCCGGTGCGGCGCGCGCCACGGCGAGAATGGCCGCCTGAATCTCCCCTGCCGGCACGTCCACCACGCGCACCGTGCGCCCGAAGAGCCGCGCCAGCTCGTCGAGCAGGGTCGGATGCAGCGGCGCCCCCGCGGCCACGCGCAGCGCGCCGTCGACGTCGACGTCGAGCGGCAGGAGCGCGTGCTCTTCCAGATATCGCGGCGAGAGGCGGCGAGCCAGCTCGCCCGCCGCCGCCGCGCGCAGGTCGTGTCCGGCGGTGCTCACGGAGGGGTCGGCGGTCCCGGCAGGGTGAGCTCCGGCGCCCGCTGGCGCAGTCCGCGCTGCGAGCGCTCGCGGATGGCGTCGGCATCGGCGTCCGACCGCACGATGTGCGGCGTGACGAACATCACGAGCTCGGTGCGATTGTTCGACGTCACCTGCCGCCGGAACAGCCCGCCGAGCAACGGGATGTCCATCAGGAAGGGCACGCCGGAGAACGTCCGCTCGCGCCCCTCGCCGATCAGTCCTCCGATCACCACCGTCTGCCCGTCGCGCAGCGTCGCGCGCGTCGACGCCTCGCGCGTGGAGATCACCGGCGCGTTGAGCGCCGCGGCGATCGTCTGGTTGGTGAGCGTGCTCACCTCCTGGAGCACCTGCACGCTCACGTAGTCGTTGCGGTTGATCGTCGGAATGATCGTAAGCGTGGTGCCCACGTCCTGGTACTGCACGCTGCGGTCGACGGCGATATCGTTTCCCAGGCGCGTGGAGGCCACGAAGGGAACCTTGCTGCCCACGTTGATGCGCGCCTCGCGGTTGTTGGCGGCGAGGATCTGCGGCGTGGAGAGCACGTTGACGCGCGAGTGCGTGGCGAGCGCGGACAGCACGGCGCGCACCGTGGTGCCGTTGAGGCTGATCACCCGCAGGATGAAATCGTCGCGCGGGGTGGTGACGTCGAACGCGTCGGGACTGCCGCGTCCCACGTCCACGCTCGTGCGGCCACCCGTGAGCGCGGCCCAGTCGATGCCGAACTCCGTGCCCGCACCGAGCGCGACCTCGGCCACGGTGACCTCGAACAGCACCTGCGCCGGGCGCACGTCGAGCGCGGCCACCGTTTCGCGCAGTAGCGCGAAGTTGGCCGGGGCGGTGCGCACGACGAGCGAATTGGTGGGCGCATGCGCCACGATGGTCGTCTGGCCGAACAGCGCGCCGCGCGCGACGCTGTCGCGCGCCACGGCGGCCGAGGGCGCCGATGTCGCCATGCCCGTGGCGTCCGCGGCCGCGCGGCGCGGCAGGAACGTGTCGCTCTCCCGTTGGCGGAACGCGTCGAGCGTGCGGCCCAGCCCACGCTCGCTCAACGACGGCTGGCGTTCAGCGCCCACCGCCACGCCGAACAGCTGGCCGATGGACGCGGCGATCTCGTCGGCCACGCCGAACTCCAGCGGCACCACGAACGTCTGCAGTCCGAGATCGCCCGCCGGCTTCTCGTCGAGCCGCCTGAGCAGGTCGAGGTAGCGCGCCACGTTGCGCCCCCAGTCGGTCACGAGCACGGCGTTGGATCGCGCGACCGCCTCGATGCGTGCCGTCGGCGACGCGATCTGCTTCAGTGCCGACACGGCTTCGTCGGCGCGGGTGGACTGCAGGGGAACGAGTTGCGTGACGAGCCCGATGGGCGGCGGCGACTCCATCGTCGTCCCCGACCGCACCTCGCCCGCCGCCGGCGCCCGCTCGGCGGGCATCACCTGCGCGATGGCGCCGTGTCGGACGAGCACGAGCCCGTTGGACTGGAGGATGGACTCGAGCACGCCGCCCACATCGTCGCGGGAGATGGGCGACGCGGTGGTGAAGGTGATGCGCTTGACCGGCACGTCGCTGAGCACCACGGTGAGACCGAGCAGGGAGGACAGCGAGCGGATCACGTCGGAAAGCGGCGTGTCCACGAAGTTGAGCGAGCTGGCGCCCGCGGCGCGCGGCGCCGGCTGCTGCGCCACGAGGGGCGCGGGCAGCAATCCGGACGCGAGCGCCAGGGCGAGAGCAGCGAGAGGTGCGCGGTGCATCAGGGCGGCGTGGGAGCGTCGGGAGAAGTGAACAGGCGGAGCGTACGGCGGCCGGCGGGACTCTCGAGCACGACCTCGCGCTCGCCAATGCTCACGACGCGGTAGCTCCCGCCGCGGTCACCCACACGATACGGTCGTGCGGCGGCGTTGCGCGAATCCAGCCGCAGCAGCGCCACCGGACCATCCGCTTCCGCGACGATGCCGAAGAGCCGGGGGACCGGCGCGGTCGCGGGCGCGGGCGACGCGTTCTCGTCGGGCGGCGGGGCGAGCGAGGTGTTGGCCATCGGGGGCGGTGCTGGATCCGTCGATGCGCCGCCGTACGATGTCATCCCCCCCACGTCGTAGCGTGCCGTGGCCGGCCGGCGCGTATCGGAGAAGATGTTCGCCTGCACGATCGTCGCGACGAGCGCGGCCTCGTTCGCCGGAGCCAGTGCCAGCGCGGGCGACGACGCCGGCGTTGTCGCCGGGGAACTGAAGTCGGATGCTGCGCCGGTGGCGATGCCGGGCTGCTCCACGGAGACCGGCGCCAGCAGCGCCGCGCCGCCGATGATCGCGGCGGCGAGCGCCGCGCCAAGCACCGCGACGTCGCGCGAGACGCGAGGCCGCGTCACCGCGTCACCGCGTCCCTTCCTGATTCCACGGCGCCTGGAGCGAGAGCGAGAGCTGCAAGGGTTGGCCGTACAGCGACGGATTGGGGCGCACGCGCAGCTCGCGCACCTCCACCACGTACGGTCCGCGACGGAGCGCGGCGAGAAACGCGCTCACGGCCGGGAGGTCTCCGAGCGCGACGATCGACGCGGGCAGCGCGCCCGCTGCAGCGGAGTCAGGATCGCCGCTCACGTCGAGCGAGCTAACGGCGAGCGGCGCCTCGGCCGCCGCTCGACGCAGCGCCGCCTGGAGCTCGGATGCCGCCAGCGCCGCCGTGCGTGCCGCGAGCACGCGGCGGCTGGAGGCCGACGCATGCGACTCCCGCTCGCCGAGCGCCGCGCGCAGCGCTGGCTCCTGCGCGATGACCGACCGCATTCGCGCGAGCTCATCGCGGCGTGCGTCGATCAACTCCTCGCGCGCGCGCCAGCGTGCCACGAGCGGCACCACGCCGTAGGCAATCACCAGTGAGAGCGCCGACACTGCGATCGCCACGCGAATCGTGCGCTGCTCGCGCGGTTGCAACCGCATCATCGTGCCTCCGCGGCGCGAAAGGACACGGAGAAGCTCTCGTACGCGCGGCTGCCCTCGGTGAAGCGTGTGGTGGGGCCGGCGAGCTGCACATCGGCCAAGCGTGGATCGGCGTCGAGCGCGGGGACGATGGCCGCCGCATTCGACGTGCGGCCGTCGAGGTGCCACAGATCGCCATCCGCGGCGAGCGCGAGCACGGTGGCTTCGCGCGGCAGACGTTCGCTGAGCGCGGCGAGCACCTGGAGCGGATCGGGCGGGCCGGCGAGCGACGCGCGCGAGGTCTGTGCCTCGCGCGCGAGCGCCGACAGGCGGCCGGCCAGTGCGAGTGCCGGCGCCGCCGAATCGGCGAGCTGCGCGATGGTCAGCACGGTACGCTCGAGAGTGCGGGCACGCGCGTGGTCCAGCGCCCAGACGGCGAAGATCATCGCCATCGCGAGCGCCGCCGTTGCACGCGCCGTCCGGCGCGCTCGATCGCGCCCGAACGCCATGCGCAACGGCGGCGAGAGCAACTGATCGTGCAGCGGCGCCGCGGCGCCGAGCGCGGCGCCGGCCGCGACGGCGAAGCGCGGCGGCACGCCGAGCAGCACGGGCATCGGCGCGGTGGCAACGATCACCCCGGCCGGCACGCGACGCGCACCGGCGAGGCGTCCACGATCCATCTCCACCAGCGCCGTCTCGCCCTCCTCCAGTTCTCCGGGGATCTCGATGGCCGCATGCTCCGTGGCGCCGTCCGCGAGCGCGCGTGCCGCCGCCGCAGGCGCCGCGTGCACCGCCGCTACGCGCGCCCACGTGTCGAACGCGGCGACCCAGCGCTCCAGCGACGCGGCATCCGCGGCGCACGCCAGCTCCGGTGCCGCCAGCGCGATGGCGGTCGCGGCGCTCACGGGAAAGAACCGGTCCGGCTCCAGCGCGAGGATCGCCACCGCTTGGGCCTGACTCACGGGAGGGAGGCGGACGGCCTTCACGTGCAGGTGCGCATAGCCCACGGCCAGCGAGATGGACGACACCTCGCCGAGCTGCGCACGGAGCGCCGTCACCGCGTCCGCCGGACGCGCCGGATCGAATGGCACCTCCGCCATGCCGATGACGCTGCCGCGCCACGAGCGCGCGACGGCGCGCGCCGCATCGCCGGTGAGCTCCACCCCGGCGACCGGCCGCAGCGGTCCGATCACAGATCGCGCTCCCGCCAGCGCACGAGCGCGAGCTGCGAGCCCTGGATGGCGAAGACCGCCTGGATCTCGTGGACGAGCGACGAACCGGCACGTGCGCCGCGACTCACCACGACGAGCCGGGTGGGGGCGTCCACGATCTGTCCCGCGGCGGCGAGGCGGACCGCGCCTGCCGCATGCGCCTGATTCACGTTGCCATCGCCGTCCACGGTGAGAAATGGCGCGGCCGCCGTGGCGGTGCGCGCGTCGAGCGAGACAATCTCGCGCAACGCGTCGAGGCTCAACAGCGGCGTGGCCACCACACCCGGGCCGGCGTTGGCGCGGGTGCGCACGTGAATCTCGCGCGCCACGTCGCGCGCCGTCACCGCACCCGTGAACTGCGCGAAGAACCGGGCGAGGGCCTCCTCGCTGGCGAGATTGAGATCGAGGCGGGCGGTGGCATCCTCGTACGTTACGCGGAAGCGGCCCTCGCCCAGGGCGACGTCGGCACCGCGCGTCTGCTCAAGTCCATTGAGAAAGCGGCTGCGGCGCGGACCCTCGGCGAGCAGCGCGAGGCTGTCCTCCACCATCTGCGACGCGTCCACCACGCCACTCTCAGCCGCGGCGCGCGCCACGGCGCGGTCGCGCAGGTTCGTCGCTACGTGGAGCCGGCCGCGCACCGTCATCGCCACGCTCGCGCCGATGCCGCCGAGCACGACGACGAGCCAGAGCACGAGCAGCAGGGCCACGCCGCGGCGACGACGGGACATCATCGCAGCGCGCCTCCCGTGAGCCGCACGACCACCGGCGCGAGCGGCGGCGCGCCCGCCCGCGTCACGAAGTCCACGCGCACTGCGTCGGGCATCCGATCCAACGGCGCGGCGTCGCGGCGCCATCCATCGGGGCCGAGGGTGGCCACCTCGATCGCGCGGACGTCCGTGAGCTCGGCGCGCAGCTCCGGGCCGGGTTCGTCAACCGGCAGCGCGCGCAGCGTGCCGCCCCGCATTTCCACGCGCCAGAGCGCCGAGCCGCCGAGCGGCGCAACGATGCCGCGCGTGTTGAAGGCGAGCACGTCGCCCGCGCCGCCCTCGTTGCGCGCGAACGCCTCTCCCTCGAGGCCGCGGTCCACCACATGGCGCAGCGCGTCCTCCAGCATGGTGCGCGCGAGCTGGGTGCTCTCGCGATCGCGGAGCGGCCCGTCGATGCGCTGTCGCGTGCCGATGCCCGCGTCCAGCGCCGCGTACGAGGTGAGGGCTACCACTCCCGTGATGACGAGGGCGACGACGATCTCGATGAGCGTGAAGCCGCGCCGTGCGCCGCTCATGGCGCGCGCACCAGACGATGCAGGCGCAGCGAATCGCCGTCGGCGTTGCGCACCGTGATCACGAGCTCCGCCACCCCCGGCCGCCACGGCCTCCGCTCGACGCGGCGCACGAGGCCGCGCGGCAACGACGTCGTGGCGCCGCCGGCGTGCAGCGTCTCCTCGGCCAGCGCGGCCTGCGCGTAGGCGACCAGATGCGACGACGCGTCGGCGCGCCGAGCGGCGCTCGTTGATCCATCGAACAGCGTGAGGTACGCCACCGCGGTGAGGCCGAGGATCACCAGCGCCGTGAATGCTTCCAGGAGCGTCATGGCAGCGGTGCGAGCACCGGCGCGCAGCGCGCCGGATCCCAGGTGGTACCGGTGGTTGGCAGACAGAGCCCCGTGGGCGAGAGCTCCACACTCGCGCGCGACTGCGGCGCCGGCAGGCGTCCGGCGATCAGCGTTTGGTCGGGCGTGCGGGCAGACGCCACCCGCCAGTCGCCAGTGGCGCTCACCGAGAGACGCATCGGCGTGGCGCGCTCCACCGCCAGCCGTCGCGCTCGCACTACCACCTCGGCCGTGCCCTCGGGGGCCGGTGCGCGAGGCGACAGAAGCTGCGGCGCCACGAGAGCGGCGAGCAGAGCGAGCAGCGCGAGCGCGACGACCAGCTCGATGAGCGTGTGACCGGTGCGCTCTCCGATGGGCGGCTCTCCGTGGGAAGGGACTGAACTGATCCGATAATGTACCGCGCCGCAGAGGGTGTCAAAGGCGGGGCGCGCGGCGCGTTGGCGCTTTGCGGTGCCGCGTCCCGGGGCCAGATTCAACGCATGCACTGGCAGCGCCTGTTCTTCCCGCTCGTTCTCCGATCGCTGCGCGACCCGCGCACCGGGATCGCGCTGCTGCGCGTGGGGTGGCGCTTCCGGCGGCGTGAGTGGTGGAAGCGGGCGCCTTTTCTGCCCCTGCCCTGCGCCACGTACGTGCGCTGGCGGATGCACACCGCCTACGGCGACGGCGACATCGTGCCGCCTGTGGATGACGTGGTGCGGTACGCGCGCTGGGCCGTGCGCGGGCCGTGAGTGGTCTGGTGTACGGTGGCGCGGCCGCACTCACTCCGGCGCATCTCGCCGGCCTGGCTAGGGCACACGCGTACGCCGAGGGGTTCGATCTGGCCGGCATCGCCGAGCTGGGCCCCGTGGGCACCGCGCCCGCGTTCGATGCGTGGATCGAGGCCGGTCGCGCCGGTGTGATGCACTACCTGGAGCGCGGCGCCGAGAAGCGTCGCGACTCGCGGCGGCCGCGTCCCGGCACGACGCACGCGCTCGTGGTGGCCCTCGACTACGGCGGGCGCGAGCCCTCCGGCCCCGTGGCGCGCTACGCGCGCGGGCTGGACTATCACGACGTGATGGAGGCCAAGCTGCGGGCCGTGCACGCGCGACTGGAGGCCGACGTCGGCCACACGATCGCCGGCAAGCCGTACGTGGATACCGGGCCGCTGCTGGAGCGCGATCTCGCGCGGCGCGCCGGGCTCGGCTGGTTCGGCAAGAACACCAATCTTCTGAATCCGGGGCTCGGATCGTTCTTCTTTCTCGGTGTGCTGGTGCTGGAGCTGGAGATGGCGACGGATGCGCCGTTCGAGGTGGACCGATGCGGGACGTGTACTCGGTGCATCGAGGCGTGTCCCACGCAGGCGATCGTGGCGCCGAGGGAGCTGGATGCCACGCGGTGCATCTCGTATCTGACGATCGAGTTGAAGGACGCGATCGACGAGGCGTTGAGGCCGTTGATGGGCGGGTTGGTGTATGGGTGCGATATCTGTCAGGAGGTGTGTCCGTGGAACGTGAAGTTCGCGCGAGAGAACTCTGTGCCGGAGTTCGCGCCGCGCGACGTCATCGCGGGCAAGGATGCGCGGACGCTTGCGGGTGACGTGCTGGCGATGACGCCCTACCAGTTCAGCACGGCGTTCAAGGGAAGCCCGATGAAGCGCGCGAAGCTGCGCGGGTTGAAGCGGAATGCGGCGGTGGTCCTGGGGAACGTTGGCGAAGCGGAAGACGCGGACGTGCTCTCGCGGGTACTCGACGATTCCGAGCCACTCGTGCGGGAGCACGCGGCGTGGGCACTTCGCCACTCAGGTGTGTGCCCGACGATAATTCCCGGCGATGCGACACGCGCGGGCGAGGCCTGATGGGCCAGGGCGATGTAGCTGCGAAGCGCACGAGCCTTTCCCGTGCGCATAGCGGGAGCTCCGACGCCCGGTGCCCGTCACCAGTACGGCGGCGGATTCGGCAATCCAGCCCGCTTTGCCAGTGCCCGCATCCGT
>JBKJIY010000011.1:0-11736 GCA_046598315.1 Gemmatimonadaceae bacterium | reverse complement strand
CCCGTGGACGAGCGACGAGGGGTACCGGAAGGCGGAGGTCATGGGGGGGGGGCGTGAGTCTCGCCGACATCGATCCGCGCACGATGGAGAGCCGGCTGCATCCGGGGCTGTTCCTCTGCGGGGAAGTGCTCGACGCCTTCGGCCCGATCGGCGGCTACAACTTTCTCTGGGCATGGGCGACCGGGCGGGCGGCCGGTCGGGGCGCCGCCGCAGTACTCGCGTGAGCCGATGATCCATCTGGACAGCAGCGCCTGGGGGGAGCTGACCCAGGCGTACGGAAGCGCGGAGGATGTGCCCCGTCTGCTCGAAGCGCTCGAGGAGTTGGCCAGCGAGCAGGATCGTGCACCGGTCTGGTTCGCCCTGTGGCGGATGCTGTGTCCCCCCGAGGCGGTCTACACGGCGTCGTACGCGAGCGCCCCACACCTGCTCGCCGCCAGCCGGTCGTTTGCGCTGCGCGAGCGGGCACAGGCCATCCAGCTGGTGGCGTCCATCGAGTTGGCCCGGCAACGCGACGGCGGCCCGGTCATTCCATCAGAATTGGTCGCCGGGTACGCCAAAGCGGTGGAGAGTCTGCCCGCCGCCGTGCTGGAGCTCGTCGCCGAGCCGTGGGACGCCGAGGTGGCGCAGGTGCTCGCCGCCGCACTGCTCGTTGGCAAGCGACAGCCGGGGCTCGGAGCCCGTCTGCTCGAGCTGACCGACGCCGCGCCCTAGGCGCCGCGTCGGCCGCGCGTCAGGTCATCTCGAATTCCTTGGCGTGCGCCACGGCGAACGCGAACGTCTTGGCCCGCGTGCGGGTCTCCATCACGTCGGCAACGCGCTCCAGACGCTTGGGGATGGAGAGAATCTTCTCCTGCGCCCGCTTCCCGATCTCGTCGAGGCCGGTCATCGTTTCGATCGCCCAGTACTTGATCTGCTCCTCGACGATCGTCAGATAGTCGCGCGGTC
This sequence comes from Gemmatimonadaceae bacterium, assembly GCA_046598315.1. Taxonomy (GTDB): domain Bacteria; phylum Gemmatimonadota; class Gemmatimonadetes; order Gemmatimonadales; family Gemmatimonadaceae; genus AG11. The sequence goes on along the minus strand of JBKJIY010000011.1, from coordinate 10,791 downwards.
CATAGATGCCGGCGCGGCGGATCACGTCGGCCATGTCCCGGAAGTGCGGCATGCTCACTCCGGGCATATCGATGGACGGCATGATCTCGGCGGCCGAGGCCAGCCCTGTGTTGGGGTCGCGAGCCAGGACTTCCTTGAAGATCGTGCGGTAGAAGATGTAGTGCCGCGCCTCTTCCTTGGCCACGTTCGCCAGCACGGTGCCGATGAGCGGCTCGTACTTGCCGGCCAGCTTGCCCGTGTTGGCATGGCTCACCTGGGTGGCCCGCTCCTGGAGCGTCGTATAGACGAACACGCGATACGGATCCTTGTCCCACGCTGGCTCGAACCCCGCCCTCAGATACTCGAACTGCATGCGCTCGAGCACCGGATTGTCGAGGATCTTGCTGTCGTGCATGTAGTCGTGCAGCACGGCACCGTGCCGGTCCTCTTCCGCCGTCCACAGGTTGGTCCACTTGGCCCAGAAGGTGTCGCCGCCCAGGTAGGTGGCGAGCAGCCGATGGAAGTGCGGCAGCCCCTCTTCGGTGAGCAGGTTGAGCGCGAGCGCCACGCGCGCCGGCAGGCTGATGCCCGTGGAGCGCTCCCGCAGCATGCGGATGTACGCGTCCGGATCGGTATCGGGAGCCGGCGCCAGCAGCTCGCTCGGAAACCAGAGGATGCGCTTCGCCTCGTGCGTCACCATGAGGTCGTGGACGACCGATTCGAGATCGGCGAGCACTTCCACCTTGGCGAGCGTCTCTGCTTCGAAGGATGTCATAGGGACAATTTGGTCGATGCGGCGCGCCGGGTCCAGCGCGCCAAGGGAAACGAGCGTGGACCGCACGACCGGTGCCAGACGCGGGCGCGACCACGGGCTGGTCGTCCGGGCGTGACGCCGACGGCCGCAGCATGCCAGATTGCCGGCTCCCGGGTGCTCTCGGGAAGGCTGACACTCTCGTGGCTCGCCTGCGTAGGGAGTGGGGAGTGTGCATCCGGCGCGATGGTCGCGCCGCACCTGTGGACGACCGTTCGACCGAGGCCATCGTGATCGAGGACCCATCGCCGCCAACGGAGCCGAGTGGCTCGCTCGTTCCTCCGCCACGCGTGCCGCCGACGGCGATCGCCACGCTGCCGGAGCCGACACCGCCACGGCGCGCGCGTCCTGCCGTCGCGTCACGATCCTATTTCCGGCGCCTGGTCGATCGTGTCGTGGGCGGCGCCTTCGACTCACTGGACCGTGCGGGCGATGCCGTGGCGGAAGCGATCGGCCTCCGCGACGCGTCGCCGTAGTCGCCAGACCATCACGGCGCCAGCGCTGGCGGGCTGGGAACTCGCCGGTCAACTTGCTTCCCATGAGCCAGCACAGTTGGGTCTCCATCGCGAGCTTCGGCATGGGGCTCGAAGCAGACATTGCCGTGGCACGCCTCGAGTCGGCGGGCATCCTCGCCGTGGCGCGCGGCAACGACATCGTCGGTATCTTCGGCCCGGGCTTTCAGGGCGCGAGCGGGCGCGGCGTCGACGTCCTCGTGCCCTCCGACGCGGCGGATGCCGCGCGCGAGCTCCTCGCCGACGAGAGCTGACGCGGATGGCGCTCACGGCGACGATCTACAACTTCGACATCCAGCTGGCCGACGTGGACCGGGGCGTGTACGAAGCGCTCTCCTTCCGCGTCGCCTGCCAGCCCTCGGAGACGGAGGAATATCTCCTCTCGCGGGTGCTCGCCTACTGCCTGGAATACGCGGAGGGGATCGGCTTTTCCAAGGGAATCGCCGAACCCGAGGTGCCAGCACTGTTCGTGGCAGATCTCACGGGCGCGATGCAGGTCTGGATCGACGTCGGCCTGCCGGATGCGCCGCGTCTGCACAAGGCCAGCAAGGCGGCGCCGCGCGTGGCCGTGTACTCGCACCGGGAGCCGCGCCACCTGCTGCAGGCGCTGGTCGGCGAGCGCATCCACCGCGCGTCGTCGCTCGAGCTCTACACCATCGACCGCGAGCTCATCGCTGCTCTCGTGCAGCGCCTCGACCGCCGCAACCGGTGGGAGCTCTCGGTGACCGAGCGTCACCTGTATGTGGGCGTCGGGGGCGAGACGCTCGAGGGTGACGTACTGCGGCACTCGCTGGAGTGAGCGGAGCCATCCGCCCTCCGGCCATCCGTGGCCGCGGTCAGCCGTCGATGTAGCTGCGCAGGCGCTCCAGCATCCGCGTGTCGGTCGCCGTGTGATCGTCGAGCTTGGGCGTCTCGATCACCTTGGGGACGTCGTCGAGCCGAGCGTCGTTCATGATGCGGCGAAAGGGAGTCTCGCCGAGCGAGCCCTCCGCAATCAGCTCGTGACGGTCCCGGCGCGAGGCGAACGGCGTCCGGGAATCGTTCAGGTGGATGACGCGCAACCGGTGCAACCCCATCGCATCGTCGAGCCGGCGCAGCACGCCGTCGTAGTCCTGCACCAGGTCGTAGCCCGCCGAGTAGACGTGGCAGGTGTCGAGACAGATGCCCAGACGCTCCTGGTACGCCGGATCCACGAGGGAGATGATCGCCTGCAGCTCTTCGAAGGTCGCCCCGAGCGCGGTGCCGGCGCCGGCGGTCGTTTCGAGGCAGAGAATCGTGGCGCCGGGCGCCAGGGCGAACGCTTCGTTGATCGCGTCGGCGTTGCGCGCGATCCCCGCCTCCCGCTCGTCCATGAAATTGCCGGGATGCGAGACCAGATAGTCGAGCCCGAGCGCGGCGCACCGGTGCAGCTCCGCGGTGAATGATTGGATCGACCGCGCCCGCAGCACCGGGTCGGGACTCGCGAGATTGATCAGATACGAATCATGGGCCATCGTCGCCGTCACGCGCGTATCGGCGAGCCGCGCGCGGAAGGCGGCGCACTCCTCGTCCCCACAACCGCGCTCCGCCCACCGGTTGGCCATCTTGGTGAAGAGCTGCATGGCGGTGGCGCCGATGGCCGCCGCGCGGGGCGGCGCTTCGGGCACGCCGCCGGCGGCGCTGATGTGCGCGCCGAGGAGCAGGGATGACGTCATGTGGCGTGAGGGCCCGCGGTCACCGTGCGCCGCGCAGCCAGCTCTCTGGATCCACCGCACGCCCTCTGGGCCGCATCTCGAAATGCAGGTGTGGCTTGAGATCGGGATCGGAGATGCCCACGGTGCCCACGACGTCGCCCTTTCGCACGGCGGCTCCCTGGCGGAGCGACGTGGAGTTGAGCGACGCGTAGATGGAGTAGTCGCCCCCGCCGTGCTGCACGATCACGGTGAGACCGTACGTGCCGAGCTGGCCTGCGCTCACCACGCTGCCGGGTGCCACGGCCTTCACGCCGGTGCCGATCGGGGCGGCGATGCCGATGCCGTTCCACCGGGTCGTGGTATTGTTGGGGTTGATCACGCGGCCGAACCGGTACAGCACCGTGCCGTCCACGGGCCAGTCCAGGCGGCCGAGATCGCTCGTCCGCAGCGTGCTCGCGGTCCGCGGGGCGTTGGGCCTGGTGCTCTCCGCGCGACGCCGCTCGGCCTCGATCGCCGCGATCACGCTGCCCAGCCGGCTTTCCGACTGCCGGATCTGCGCCAGTCGGTCGCGGATCTGCTGGGTCGTCATCTGCGCCTGTTGCAGATTGGTGGCCCGCGTGCGCTTGAGCAGGCCGAGCCGCTCCTCCTCGCGCTGCTTCTCGCCCCGGTTCTCCTCCACGGCGTCGCGCAGCTTCACCAGCTCGGTACGCTGCCGGCCGATGTGGTCCCGGAGCGCCTCCACGCGCCGCACGAGCCGGCGATCGTGCAGCGCCAGCTCGTGCAGGTACTTGTACCGCGCCACGAGCTCGCCGAACGAGTGGGCCGTGAGCAGCGCCTCTGCGGAGTACAGGGGCCCGCGCTTGTAGATGTCGACGAGCCGGTTGTGGAGCGACGACTTGCGGCGCTCCAGCTCGGTTTCGGCCGACGACATCGCGATCGTCGTCTGGGCCACGTCGCCGCCGATGGCGGCGAGCTGCGTATCGAGCGTCTTCAGCACGCGTTCGGTGGCGGCGCGCTGCCGATCCAGATTCGCCACCTCCTCGCGCAGGTCGTGGACGTTCCCCTGGATGTTGGTCATGCGCCGCTCCAGGTCGGCACGCTCGCGCCGAATACGATCGAGCTCTTCACGCTGCGCGCGGATGCGCGCGTCGGCGTTCTGGGCACGCGCGGCGCCGGGGCCGAGGAGCGCGGCAGCCAGCAGAAATGCACGCCAGCTCAGATGCGACGTAGGTGCCTCCCGACCGAGAGGGCGCTGCCCACGAGGCCGATGAGGGCGCCGGCGACGAGCCCGAGCGCGATGAGCCGGCCGTCGAAGAAGACCGTCTGGATCAGATAGCGATCGATGACCGTGCGCGCGAGCCAGGTGAGCAGCAGCGCCAGCAGTCCGCCCAGCACACCCTTGCTGAATCCCTCGATCAGAAATGGGCGGCGGATGTATGAATCCGTCGCGCCCACCAGTCGCATGATCGAGATCTCCTTGGCCCGCGCCAGGACGGCCATCCGGATGGTGGCGCCGATGATGATCATCGAGACCGCGGCGAACGCGACGCCCAGTCCCAGCCCAGCAATGCCGGCGATGGTCCGCAGCCGGTACAGCTTCTCGATCCACTCCTCGCCGTAGCGGATGTCGTCCACGAATGGAAAGGCCTGCACGCGAGCGGCCACGCGCTTCAATGTGGCGGGATCGCGCATGCCCGACTTGAGGCGCACGTCGATGGACGCGGGAAGCACCGCCCCCTCGAACACGTCGCGAAACTCGCCGAGCTCGCGTTGCGCCCGCGCCAGGGCCTGCGCCTGCGTCACCACCTGCGCGCTCATCACCTGCGGAAAGGTGGCGATCTCCACCGCCGCCTCCACCACGCGCTCGCTCTCGGTGCTGTCGGCGATGAAGGCCCGCAGCTCCACGCGGTCCTCCAGGCGTTCCAGCGCCTCGCGGATGTTGATCGCCACCAGCCCGAACAACCCGAAGGCGAACAGCGAGAAGGCGATCGTCGTCACGCTCAGCACGCTGAGCAACGGCGCGCGTCGAAAGGTGACGAGGGCGTCGCGCAGCGAGCGCATCAGCGCGAGCCTTCCGCCGAGTCGAACACGATGGCGCCACGATTCATCTCGATGGTGCGGTAGTCCTGGCGCCGAATCAGCTCGAGATTGTGCGTCGCCATCACGACGGCGGTGCCGGCGGCATTGATGTCCCGGAGAAGCTGGAAGATGCCGCGCGTGGCGCGCTCGTCTAGATTCCCCGTGGGCTCGTCGGCGATGAGGACGAAGGGATCGTTCACCAGCGCGCGCGCGATGGCGACGCGCTGCTGCTCGCCGCCGGAGAGCTCCCGGGGATAGCTGGTGCCCTTGGCGGCGAGCCCCACCTGCGTGAGTGCGCGCGCCACCTTGGGACCGATCACGTTCTGCGATGCGCCCGTCACTTCCAGCGCAAAGGCGATGTTCCGCTCGGCCGTGCGCTCCTCGAGCAGCCGAAAGTCCTGGAACACGATGCCGAGCTTGCGACGGAGCTTCGCCACGTCGCGATGGCGGGCCGTCACCGAGCTCGTGCCGCTCACCTTCACCTCGCCGCTCGTCGGGCGCTCCTCCATGTAGATGAGCTTGAGGAGCGTCGTCTTGCCCGCGCCGCTGGGGCCGGTGAGGAAGACGAACTCGCCGCGGCCCACGCTGAGCGTCACGTCGTCGAGCGCCGTGCCGGTGCGCGGATAGGACTTGGACGCGTGCGTGAAGCGGATCATCCGCGAACGAGCGGGGCCGGCGGCTGCTCCCCGAGCTCGATCAGCTGCCAGGTCCGCTGCGCCGTGACGGTGTCGACGATGGCCTTGAGCAAGCCGATGAGGATGGGGCCGAGGAGGATGCCGGCGAGGCCGAAGGTGTAGACGCCCGTGATGAGGGCGACGAACATCCAGTAGAAGTTCAGCACCCCGGACCGTTCCGCGGCGATCTTGGGACGCAGGTAGGTGGAGATGAACACGGTGTTGACGAGCGTGCCGATCACCACCATCGCGATCGCCGAGCCCACGGCGTCGCGGAAGATCACGAGCCAGATGGCCACGGGGATGTAGACGCTCCACGAGCCGACGATGGGAAAGAAGCCGATGATGAAGGAGACCACCGCCAGCGCGCCGGCGAGCGGCACGCCGAACACCAGGTTCATCGTGAGGATGATCAGCGACTTGAGCGTCTGCGTGAGGAGCGTGGAGTAGATGGCGCCGTACAGCACGCCCCGCACGTTCGCGTCGAGCGCGCGGCGCAGTTCCTCGTACCGCGGGGGAATCTTGCCGCTCACGTACGCGCCGACCTTGTCGGCCTCGAGCAGGATGTAGAAGGCGGTGAACATGAAGATCGTGGCCGAGATGCCGAAGCCGGCGAGCGCGCTGCGCAGCACGAGCGGCAGCCGCGCGCCGTACGCCGTGGCCGACAGGATCACGTGTCCGATCGCATCGGCGGCACGCGCATCCTGCAGGAACGGTATGCGCCGGATGGCGTCGTCCACCTTGGTGCTGATCTCGTCGCGGTGCGTGGTGGTATACACCACCACGTCGGACAGCTCGGCGTAGCTGTACGCGAGAATGCCCAGGATGGGGAGGATGACGATGCCGAGCGTGAGCAGGGCCGACAGCGTGCGATTGTTCGTGCGACCCAGCAGCCAGAGGTGCACGGGCCGGATGTAGAAGCCGATGATCAGGCCGAGGATGGCGGCGATCACGACCGTCTTCACCATCCACAGGAAGAGCGCCAGCACGATCGCCCCGAGCGTCGTGGTGATGAGGATGCGGCGCACTTCGGGCAGCGTCAGATCGCCCAGGCGTGAGCTCGCGCGGCGCTCGATTCGCCGCCGGTCGGCGATCTGCTCGGCGGTCGTGAAGGATTCGGTCATCAGTGGAGTGCCTGCTCGAGGTCGGCGATCAGGTCGTCGGCATGCTCGATGCCCACGGCCAACCGCAGAAAGCCATCCGGAATGCCCATCCGCGTCCGCTCGTCGCTGGAGAAGTGCAAATGCGAGCTGTGCCGCGGCTCACTCACGAGGGAGTCTACACCGCCCAGGCTGGGAGCGTGGCGGATGAGACGCAATCTCCGCACGAACTTGGTCGCCGCCCGCCCGCCGCCGGTGAGCTCGAACCCGAGCATTCCGCCGAAGTCGTCCATCTGGCGCCGTGCGACGTCGTGATCGGGATGGTCGGGGAGGCCGGGATAATGCACGGCGCGGAACTCCTTGCGTGTGGTGCACCAGACGGCGATCCGCATGGCGTTCTCGTTCTGCCGGCGCACGCGCACGTCGAGCGTCTTGAGGCCGCGCTCCAGCAGCCAGCAGGCAAAGGGATCGGGGGCCTGGCCCCACAGCATCATCTTCTGCCGCACCTCTTCGATGTATGGCGCGGTGCCGAGGACGGCGCCGCCGATCACGTCGTGATGACCGTTGAGAAACTTGGTGACCGAGTGGATCACGACGTCGGCGCCGTGCTCGAGCGGTCGAAGGTTCACCGGGCTGGCGAAGGTGGAATCAACGACGAGCGCGAGGCCGATCTCCTGCGTGAGGTACCCGACCGGTTGGAGATCGATCACCCGGCAGGTGGGGTTCACCGGCGACTCGAGGAAGATCGCGCGTGTCTCCTTGCGGAGCCGCTTGCGCCACCCTCGCGGCTCGAACGGGTCCACGAGGGTCACGTGGATGCCGAGCGACGCGAACTCCTCCATGAAGAGGCGATGCGTGCCGCCATAGATCATCCGGCTGGCGAGCAGATGATCTCCGGGCCGCAACAGCGCACGTAGCGCGCACGCCGTGGCGCCCATGCCGCTCGAGAGCACCAGCGCCGCCTCGGCCTTCTCCAGCGCGGCGAGCTTGCGCTGCACCACCTCGGCGTTCGGCGCATTGCCGTACCGCGGGTAGCGCATCCCGTCGCTCGTGCCCGCCTCCTGCACGTAATTGACGCTCTGCTGCAGCGCGGTCACCACGGGTTTCCCCGCGTCGTGCGGCTCCTCCCCCGCGTGAACGGCGAGCGTGGGGAGCGACTGGGAGCGGAGGCGGCGTGGGGAGGGCACGGGGATGGGTCGGTGGCGACGCGTCAGGCGAAGAAGCCGCGGCGGGTATGCGAATCGAGGTCCGGCTTCACGACGCGCACCGTGTCGGAGGGCGACGCGGCCGTCATGTCACGCACCACCACCTCCCCCCGCTTGATGCGCTCGTCGGGAAGCACGGTCGCGAGCTCCTGCCGCCGCGGCCCATGGACCCACGCCAGCTCCCCTTCCACGAGCAGGCGCGCCGTACAGTCTGCAGGGTTCATGCGCACCTGGGGCCCGCGCTCGGCATCGGTGCGCCGCGTGGCGATGGAGCCGGCGACGAGCAGCGCCCGGTCGCGTCCCAGCTCAGGCACGCGTGCCCGCCAGGCCGCCCACGGCCACGTACCCGTCCTCCAGCCGCATCAGCAGCCGCCGGCGGTGCAGCGCGTCGAGCATCCGGGCGGCATCCTCCTGGAGCCCGCCGAGCGCCGATGCCAGATCCGCCGCGCCGGTGCGCCCGAGCTCGTACACCGTCTCCCAGGCGAGCCGCTCGCCATCGTCGACGATCCCCACGATTCGCGCGCCGTCCGCGGTTTCCAGGACGAGGGCGAGCCTATGCCGCTCGAGCACCGTCTCGATCGAGTCCCAGTGATCTTCCGTCACTCCCCGGAAGAGGAAGTACGCCTCGCGACCATCGCGCTCCGCCGCCACGTAGCGCAGCAGCAGCTTGGCCACCACTTCGTCGGCGCAGGAGAAATCGATCATCCCCACATGGGAAAAATCGATGACGGTGAGCGACCGCTCGCGCGAATCCGCCAGCAGCGCTTCGATCTGCGTGCGGACGGCGGCGCCGGTCGGACGAGTGACGAGATTGGAGTACAACTCGCATGACAGCGTCTGGCGCAGCATGGAGTGCAGATCGATGTGCATCATCATCGCGGGGCCCCGGAGACCCGCTCGGGAATGGTGACCTGCACCTGAGACCCCGGAAAAGGGGACAGCTTCTCTGTGAGCGGGACATCATCGTCCCAGCTCGGCACGATCGCGATTCTGGCCGTCCCGCTCCGCACACTCACCTTGCCGTCCCACCGGCCAACATAACGTCGGACGCCGGCGAGGCCCTGTCCACGACCTGGATCACGGAACCGGCTCACGCCGCGAATGACCGCCTCCTCCAGCGCCGCCGCGTCGTCCCAGCGGTCGCTGCGCACGCGCCCCGGCGCCGTCTCCAGCGACTGCCGGAATCCGAGCCCGCCATCGCATACGGCGATCACCACCACGCGGCGATTGGCGAGTCGCTTCCGATACGTGTAGGTCTGCACGCCCACGAACCCACCCTGGCCCGCGTGCTCCACGATGTTCTGGCAGACCTCGGACAGCGTCATCGCGAAGCCGACCGTCGCCTTCGCGTCGATGTTCAGCTCCTTGGAGAGAATCTGCTGCGCTTTCTGCTGGATGCGACCCACGACCTCGTGTACGTCTTCACTCTTCACGACCGCGGTGATCTCGAGCAGGACGCTCGATTCCCCACCGCGCGCCTTCGGCACGCTCCCGTGGAGATCGAACAATCCGTCGGCGTGCTGGAAGAAGCCCGTACGCGCCCAGTAGGAGCCGGTGTCTTCGAGGTCGGGCACGGCGAGGCTCGCCCGTTCCAGGCGCGACTGTCCCAGCGTGAGGAGGGCCGTGAGGCCGAAGGGCGACGCCCACCGGCAGTGCCGCGCATCGACGAGCAGCTTGGCATCGGATGGCACCGCTGCGAGCTGCTCCACCACCGCCTCGAATGTGTGGTCGTCCAGCGACGGCGGAACGGTGATGATGCTGGTCACGAGAGGCTGAGTTCTCCGCGCAGGTGGGCCGCGAGCCCGGTGGCGCCCCGGTGCCCGACGTTGCGCGCCGCAGCCACGCCGGCCGCGATCATCGCGTCCGATAACCTATCACCCGCGACCATCCGGGAGAAATAGGTGGCACCCCAGACATCGCCGCATCCGGTGGGATCGCCCGGACCATTGACTTTCGCTGCGGGCACCAGTTCGGTGCGCACTGCGCCAAGGCCGCCCGTGCCGCCACGGGGCGCGGTGGCGAGCCCCCCGCGGCGAGGCAGATCTCCGAGCGTCTCGAAGCCGGGCGCCGCGAAGTATACCGCGCCCCGCTGGCCGAGCGTCACGAGCAGGCACGATACGCCCGCCGCCAGCGCGGTGGCGGCCAGGCTCATCGGATCCGGCGCGACGGTCGCCGCCTCCTCCTCGTTCATCTGCAGGAGGTCGAAGCAGCCGCACCACTCCACGATGTTCGGGATGGGACGCGGCGTGCGCAGTCCATCGGGCTGCACGGCCATCGCCAGCATGTGCAGATCGCAGTGGATGGGTCCCTTGAAGTGCGCCCGCACCAGTTGCGCCGTCTCCAGATCCAGCTCCCATCCACTCAGGAAGTTCACGTACAGGGCGTCGAGCTGCGCGTCGTCGAGCAGCGGCTTCAGGCCAAGCCAGCTCCAGCCCGGGCTGCCGCCGGTGAGGATCTCCGTGCGACGCTCGTCATCGATGTACCGAAGCTCCACCCGCTGCCCGGGATACGGGACTTCGATCAGCGCGGCGTCAGGCGCCATGTGTCGAAGCGTGCGGAGGTAGACGCCCGCGCTCGCCGCGAGATCGTATCCCACCTTCATGATCGGCACGATCTCCCAGTCGTCGGGGAGGGCGGCGTCGAGCGCGCCGAGCGAGTAGGTGATGCCGCCCCACTCTTCCACCGGCACCGCGCGCGCGTCGCGGCCATGGATCACGTCCCAGACGAAGGTGCCGATCACGCCGATGCGCCGCTTGCG
>JBKJIY010000034.1:0-14832 GCA_046598315.1 Gemmatimonadaceae bacterium | reverse complement strand
CGACCGCGCCGGGCGGGCTCACTCGCGCGGTCTTTTCGCCCCTGAGCGCTCCACCGAGCGACAAGAGCCAGCAGAAGCTGGCGACCCTGCTCGAGGTCTCGAAGGGACTGACGCGCGCGGTGGAGGTGGACACGATTCTCAACAAGATCGCCGCGTACGCCTATCAGACTCTCGAGGCGGATCGGGTGGCGATTCTGCTGCTCGACGAGAAGGGAGAGCTGATTCCGAAGATCGCGCGCGACAAGCGGGGGGGCGACGCTCCGCGCTCGGTGCCGCAGTCGATCGCGCGGAAGGCGGTGGAGGAGAAGGTCGCGCTGTTGTCGGACAACGCTGGGCAGGACGATCGCTTCGGCGGCGACTCGATTCAGATGCAGCAGGTGCGGTCGGCGATTTGCGCCCCATTGATCGGCAGCGAGGATCGGGTCCTCGGTGTCCTCTACGTCGACAACCCGAGCATCACGCATCGGTTCACCGACGAGGATCTGGAGTTTCTCGTCGCATTCGCCGGGATTGCCGCGGTCGCGATCGAGAATTCGCAGTTCGCCGAGCGAATCCGGCGCGAGGCCCTCGTGCGCAGCAACTTCGAGCGGTACTTCGCGCCGCAGCTCGCGGCGCGCATCGCCGATTCCGCGGGCGTGAGCCGGTTGGGCGGCGACAAGCGGCCCGTCGCCGTCCTCTTCAGCGACATTCGCGGCTTCACCGCCCTCTCGGAGACGATGAGCGCCGACGCCATGGCGACATTGCTCACGGAGTATTTCACCGAGATGGTGGAGTGTGTGTTCCGGCACGGTGGCACGCTCGACAAGTTCATCGGCGATGCCGTGATGGCGCAGTGGGGCGCTCCGATCGGGAGCGGGGAAGATGCCGATCACGCGATGCAGGCGGCCATCGAGATGATGGAGGCCCTCGCGACGCTCAACGCGCGGTGGGTCACGGAGGGACGCCCGACGCTCGCGATCGGGATCGGTCTCAACTACGGAGAGGCGTTTGCGGGCAACATCGGATCGGAGCGGCGTCTCGAGTTCACCGTGATCGGGGATACGGTCAACGTCGCGAGCCGGCTCTGCAAGGCGGCGGCGGGCGGCGAGATCCTGCTGTCGGAGGAGATGCGGACGGCGCTCGCCGCTCCGCCGCCGCTCGCGCCGGGCGAGCCCCTCGACCTCAAGGGCAAGAGCGAGCGCGTTCCGGTGTACCGCGTCCGTCTCGAATGAGCGGCGGCGGCGTGCCGGCGGGATATCTCCGCGTTGAGTCCGGGCGATGCCATGCCGTGACCCGCGCGGACTTGAGGGACGACGCGCAGGCGTTGCTGGTGGACGGCTCCCTGTACGAGGCGGCGGCGCGCGACCTCGCGGCGCGACAGCATCAGGGCCGGGGCATCGCCTACGCCATTCGCCTGCCCATCTCCCGCACTCCCGTCGTGGTGCGGCACAACCGGCATGGTGGGCTGCTCGCGCCGGTCACGCGCGACCTCTTCGTCGGCGCGGGCCGGGCGCCGCGCGAGCTCGGCGCATCGCTACGGCTGGCGGCCCTCGGGGTGCGCACCCCCGCGGTGCTCATGTACGGGGTCAGGTCCCTGCGGCTCGGCCTTGGCCGCGTGGACCTCGTGACGCGGGAGATCGAGGACGGGCGCGACCTGGCCGCGTACATGAATCCGGCCACGCCCGCGGAGGAGCGCGACGCGGCGTGGGACGCGACCCGCGAGCTGGTGCGTTCCCTGACCGCCGCGGGCGCGCGGCATCATGACCTGAACGTGAAGAACATTCTCCTCTCGCGAGAGGGCGGCCAGTTGGTGGCCGCCGTGCTCGACGTGGACCGTGTCGTCTTCGGCACTCCCGGCTCGTCGGCGCTGCGCGTCGGCAACGTCACCCGACTGCTGCGCTCGGCGCGCAAATGGCGCGATCTGCGCGGCGCCGTGTTCGACGAGCGGGACAGCTATTTTCCGGAATGATCCAGACCGCGCTGGACCGCGTCGGCGTCGTGATGATGTCCGCGGTGGGCGACGCCGTGCACGTGCTGCCGCTGCTCACGGCGCTCAAGCGACATTCGCCGACGACGCGGGTCACGTGGGTGCTGCAGCCCGGCGCCGCCACACTCGTACGCGGCCACTGGGCGGTGGACGAGATCGTGGAGTTCGACCGCGCCCAGGGCTGGCGCGCGTACACCGTCGTGCGTCGCGAGCTCGCCGCGCGGCCGTTCGATGTGGTCCTCGCGCTGCAAGTGTACCTCAAGGCGGGGCTCGTGACCTCGTTCACGCGTGCGCCGGTGAAGCTTGGCTTCGATCGCCCGCGGGCGCGCGATCTCAACTGGCTGTTCACCACGGCGCGCATCCCGCCGCGCGAGGGACAGCATGTGCAGGACCAGTATCTGGAGTTTCTCGACGCCGTCGGTGTGCCGCACGGCGTGCCGGCATGGGACCTCGGTCCGTGGGAGCACGAGCGCGCCTGGCAACGCGCATTCCTCGCGCCCTTCGAGCGACCCATCGCTCCCATCGTCGTGGCGACGAGCAAGCCGGAGAAGGATTGGCTGCCCGAGCGCTGGGCAGAGACGGCCGACACGCTGTATCACGAGTTCGGGCTGCAGCCCGTGCTCGTGGGAGGACAGTCGCCGCGAGAGCTCGCCGCCGAACGCATCATCCTCGAGCGCGCCCGCGCCCCGGTGGTGTCGGCACTGGGCAGCGGCCTGCGCAACCTCGTGGGCATCCTCGACAGTGCCGCCCTCGTGCTCTCACCCGACACCGGGCCGCTCCACATGGCCATCGCGCTCGACCGGCCGACCGTCTCGCTGATGGGCTACACCAATCCCAAGCGCGTCGGGCCGTACCGCCGGTATCACGATCTGCTCGTGGACGCGTATGGTGACCCCGGCGAGGACTATGCCATCTCCATGGAGAACCGCCCGGGCCGGATGCAGCGCATCCAGGTGGCCGACGTGCTGGACCGCGTGGAGCGCTGGCGGACGCGCTACGCGTCCGCGGCCGCGATCGCCCCGAACCGGTAGCGCAACCCGAGCTCGGTCATCAACCGGACGAGCCGCTGCAGCGGCAGTCCCATCACCGCGAAGTAGTCGCCGTCCACGCGCGCCACGATGGTAGCGCCGTACCCCTGGATGCCGTACGCGCCAGCCTTGTCCATGGGCTCACGCGTGGCGATGTAGGCGTCGATCTCGTCGGCCGTGAGCGGATGGAAGGTGACCCCGACCTCCTCGACGCCGGACCGCACGTGACCTCGCCACGCCACCGCCACGGCGGTCAGGACCACGTGGGAGCGCCCAGCCAGCCGGCCGAGCATCCGCGCTGCCTCGGGCTCGTCGCGCGGCTTGCCGAGCACGTCACCGTCTACCACCACGATCGTGTCACTGCCGATCACGACGGCGTCCGGTTCCGCCGCTGCGACGACGCGTGCTTTCTCGCGCGCCAGCCGCTCCGCGTGCGCGGCTGGCACCTCGCCGGGCAGGTAGCGTTCGTCGATGTCGGCGGGGCGCACGAGGTGCGGAATGCCCACGAGGGACAGCAGCTCGCGCCGCCGGGGCGACTGCGAGGCGAGAATGACCTGCGGTGTGCTCATCGATCCAGCCAGAGGGTCACGGGTCCGTCGTTCACCAGCTCCACGTCCATCATCGCGCCGAACTCACCGGTCTCCACCCGCACGCCACGCGTGCGGAGCAGCGCCACGAACTGCTCGTACAGCGGAATTGCCACCTCCGGCCGCGCCGCTGCAATGAAACTCGGCCGCCGCCCTTTCGCGGCGTCGCCATACAGTGTGAACTGCGACACCACGAGCACCGCTCCATTCACGTCGGCGAGAGTAAGATTCAGCTTCTCCTCGGCGTCGGCGAAGAGGCGCAGACCCACGATCTTGTCCGCCATCCACGCCAACACGTCGGGCGCATCGGCGTGCGTGAGTCCTACCAGCAGGAGGTACCCCCGCCCGATGCGACCGGTGGAGCGCTCGCCCACTCGAACTTCGGCTCGCGAGACGCGCTGAAGGAGCACACGCATGAGAAGCGCCCGGAAAACGTTCGACAAAAGATAATCGCATCTTGATCGGGCGGGTGGCGCGTCGCACGTTGCATCACCTCTCTCCGCAGTGCCGTGACCACACGCTCGTACGAGCAGACCATCGACGTCGAGACCCCCGAGCTGGTGGTCCTCACCTATTCGGTGGCGGGAGTCGGTTCGCGTGTGCTCGCCGGGCTCACCGACCTGGCCATCTGCGTGGCGGCGCTCGTCGCCATCCTCGTCGCCCTCCTCGCCCTGGACGCCGGGCGCGTGGGTGCGGCGATCACCGCGCGCGGCGGCGCGTGGGCCACGGCCATCCTGATCCTCGCCCAGTTCGCGCTCTTCTGGGGGTACTACGTGCTGTTCGAGGGGCTGATGGACGGGCAGACGCCCGGGAAGCGCCTCCATCGCCTCCGCGTGGTGCAGGAGGGCGGCTACTCGGTCACCCTCGGCGTGTCGGCCGCTCGGAACCTCGTGCGAATCCTCGACATGCAGCCGGGCATCTTCTACTTCGTCGGTCTGGCCAGTCTGATCCTCACGAGGCGTGGCCGCCGGCTCGGCGACCTCGTGGCCGGCACCATCGTGGTGCGTGAGGAGATCCGCGCCGCCCCGCCACGGGCGTCGGCCACCCGGCTGTCCCCATCGGCACCCGCGTTGCAGACGGCGCTCTCGGAGGACGAGTACACGGTGCTCGCCCGGTTCGTCGAGCGGTGGAGCTCCCTGGAGCCGGAGCGCCGTTCGGTGCTGGCGAGATCGCTCGCCGGTCGCTTCGGCGCCGCCCTGCCCGACGACGGCCGCCCACCCGGCCAGCGTCTGCTGGAGCTGCACGATCGCGAGGCACGCGCGCGTGCCGCGGGCGTGGCATCGCGCGGGGAGGCGGGAGCCGGTCGCGAGCGCCAGGCGCTCGTGAAGGGTGGCGTCACCCGGTGGCACGCGTTCGCGACGCGCCTCGCCATCGCGCAGAAGGGAGGGCTGCGTCGCTTCAGTGAGCCGGAAGTGCGCGACTTCGTGGCGGAGTACCGGGCGATCGCGGCGGATCTCGCGCGGCTGCGCACCGCGGCGGCCGGTCGCGACATGGACGAAATGCTGTATGTGGGCAGGCTCGTGGCGGGGGCGCACAATCTCCTGTATCGAAGCCGCCGCCTGCCGCTGCGAGGCGCCGCTCACTTCCTTCTCCACGACGTCCCCCGCGAGATCCGCCGCTCGGCCGTCGCCATCGGAATCGCCGCCGCCCTGCTGTTCGGGCCGGCCGCGATCGCCGCCACGGCGCTGGTGCGGCGGCCGGCGCTGGCCAGCGAGCTCCTCCCGGAGGCGATGATCCGCCGGGCGTCGGACGGGGTACGCCGAGCCCGCAGCGGCGAAGGCTACATCGACGATCCGCAGCTTTTCCGGCCAGTGATGGCGAGCGGGATCGTTGCCAACAACATCCAGGTGTCCTTCGTCGCCTTCGCCGGCGGAGTGACGGCCGGCCTGCTCACCGTCCTCGTGCTCGTGGGCAACGGCATCTCGCTGGGAAGTGTCGTCGGCCTCTACGTGAGCAAGGGCGTCGGCGGGCTCCTGCTGGCGTTCGTCGCGCCGCATGGGGTGCTGGAGCTGTTCGCGATCTGCGTGGCCGGGGGCGCGGGCCTGCTCCTGGCGGCGGGATTACTGCTGCCCGGCGAGCGCACGCGGCGCCGCGCCCTGGTGGAGAACGCGCGCCGCGCCGTCCAGCTGCTGGCGGCAACGACGATGCTGCTCGTCGTCGCCGGACTGTTGGAGGGCTTCGTGTCTCCCATCGAGTGGTGGCCGCTCGAGGGAAAGCTGGGGGTGAGCGGTGTCACCCTCGTCGCGCTCGTCGTCTACCTGCGCGGCGGGCGAGCCGCGCGCCCGGGCTCGGTGGATCCACCAGCCCCGCCGGACGACGCACTGGCGCTCGCGTCGATCAGAGCGCCCCGCGCGACTTGAGCGACAGATACTCGCTCACCACGGCGGCGGCCATCGCTTGGGGCGCCACGTCGAGCACGACCACTCCGGCGTCGCGCATCCGCTGGATCGCGGTCGCACGCTCCACCAGCAGCTCTGCTGCGGCGGCGCTCGCGTAAAGTTGCGCGGGGCCGGCCGGCTCGGCCGGCACGGCGGCGGCGAGCAGGGCGTCGTTGCGCAGCGCCACCACGAGCGCGAGATGCCGCGGTGCGCCGCGGGTGAGATGCGCCAGCAGCGTGCGAGCCGCGCGCGCATCGAGCACGTCGGTGAGCAGCACGACCAGTGCGCGCTTGCGTTGCCGCAGGGCGAGCGCGCGAAACGCCGTGGCGTAATCGGGCTCCACGAGCGTGGCCTGCACCGGGATGAGCGCCGTGCGGAGCGCCTGCAGTGCCGGCGCGCCGCGCTGCGGGGGCACGAGCGCGCGCAGCCGGTCGTCGAATACCATCGCCCCCACCCGATCGCCGGCGGTGAGCGCCGCATCCGCGAGGACGAGGGCCGACGAGAGCGCGTACTCGAAGCGCGGATGCGCGCCGGCGAGCTGCGTCATGGAGCGCCCGGCGTCGACCAGCACGTACACCGTCTGCGACGCTTCCACCGTGAACTCGCGCGACATCGGCCGTCCTCGCTTGGCCGTGGCTTTCCAGTCGATGTGGCGCGGGTCGTCGCCGGGCACGTAGTCGCGCAGGCGCGCAAAGCTTCGGCCCTCGCCGCGTCGCCTGGTGGTGCGCACCCCCACCGCGGCCAGGCGCTGGTGCACGGCGAGCCAGCGAAAGCGCCGCACTCCCGCAAGCGAGGGCGCCACGAGTACCTCGTCGTGCAACGCACGGCGCAACGTGCGCGTCGCCAGGCCGAGCGGCGTGCGGACGCGCAACGCAATCGGGCCGAGGACGGCGAGGCCACGCGCCCCGCCGCGCGCACGAAACGCCAGCTCTGCCGTGCTTCCCGGGTCGAGCGCGAAGCTCACGCGTGAGTCGTCGCTCGACAGCCAGGGCGCCGGCATGGCATCGTGCAGTTCGGCGCGCAGCGGCCTCCCCCAGTGGGAGCGCACCAGATATCTCCCGTCCATGAGCTCGCCCACGCCCACCGTGCCCGGAATCTCGCGTTCCACCGCCACGTCGTCGGCGAGGGGAAGGAGCGCGACGTCGAGCAGCAGCACCCCCACGACCGCCGCGATGGCCACGAGCGCGACGGCCATTCCCCACCGGCTTCCACTGAGGAGCCACACCGGCGACAGGGCGACGACGAGCGCGGCCAGGCGACGGGTTGGCGCGAACGTCAGCGGCGCCGCCAGCCGGCGAGCCGTGAGCCAGATTCCGCCCGCTGCGCTCATCCGCCTACTCGGGAACCCGAACACGGGCCAGCAACGCCGTCAGCACGTCGTCCGGCGTACGGCCCTCCACCTCGAGCTCCGGCGCGAGCACGATGCGGTGGCGCAACACCGCAGGCGCGATCCCCTTCACGTCGTCCGGCGTGACGAAGTCCCGTCCGTCGAGCACGGCCGCGGCGCGGGCAGCCCGCAGGAGCGCCACCGTCGCCCGCGGCGACGCGCCCAGGGCGAGCATGCGCTCGTCACGCGTCTCGCGCGTGATGTCGGCGATGTACACGCGGACATCGGCGGCAACACGCACGCCGTCCACCAGGCCACGCAGCGCCGAGGCCTCTGCCGTGGACAGCGACGCGGGCATGTCGGCGTCCACCAGACGCTCGGCGTCAAATCCGGCTTCGTAGCGGGCGAGCAGCTCCAGCTCCGCATCGCGCGACGGGTACGGCATGAGCGTCTTGATGAGGAAACGGTCGAGCTGCGCCTCCGGCAACGGATAGGTGCCCTCGTGCTCCACGGGATTCTGTGTGGCGAACACGGTGAACGCGTCGCCCAGCGGCCGCGTGACGCCGTCCACCGTGACCTGCCGCTCGGCCATCGCCTCCAGCAACGCCGCCTGCGTCTTTGCTGGCGCGCGGTTGATCTCGTCCCCCAACAGGAGATCGGTGAAGATGGGGCCGGCCTGGAACTCGAAGCCGCGCGCGGGATCGCGCAGGACGTTCACGCCAGTCACATCGGATGGCATCAGGTCGGGGGTGAACTGTACTCGCGCAAAGCGCAGCCCCAACGCGGCGGCGAGCGTCCGCACGAGCAGCGTCTTGGCCGTGCCGGGCACCCCCTCTACCAGCACGTGGCCGCGAGCGAGGTAGGCGATGAGCGTATCGCTCACCGTGTCCTCCTGGCCCACGACACGGGTGGCAACGGCTCGTCGCACGCGATCGAGCAGTTCGGCGCCCTGGGGTACGGTGAGTGAGAAATTCATTGTGCCGTGGAGGTGAGTGAGTGTTCGATGCGGTGCAACGCGGCGCCCGTTGCCGTGAGATCGGCGGAGGTCAGCGGGACGGACAGTGCGTGTCGCACCTGTGCGACGTCGCGACCGCGCTCTGGCGCGCGCCGCGCCACCTCGTGCAGGAAGGCATCGTCGTCGAGCCGTCGCCAGCCGCCGCCGCGCTCGCGTCGCGAGCGCAGACCGGCGAGCAGCCGTGACACCGCGGTGCGCGTCGCACCTACCTGTTCATACGCGTGGGCCAGCGCGTCGATCTGCTCCAGCGGATCGCGCCGCTCGGCGCGCGCCGCATGCCGCGGTACGAGCGCGCGCGGCGCGAGCGCGAGGAGAAGCACGAGGGCGGCGATCACGCCCTGCAGGAGCATGCGCCCCGCCGGCTCGCCCGTGAGAAAGCGCCACGTCACGCGATACACCGAGGGACGAGGCGCGAAGCCCTGGTGAAACTCATCGAAGGCAAGCGTGTGTCGCGGCTGGTCGCCGCCGGCGCGCAACCATTCCAGCATCCGCACGGCAGCGACGCTCGCGCCCCAGGCGCAGTGGCGCAGCACGTCGTTCCGCAGCATGTCGGGATCGGCCACGACCACCACCCTTCCCTGCCCGTACGCAAAGCCGGCGGCGAGCTCCGGCCGCATGGCCCTGGCGTTGCTCGACAGCGGCGTCCCAGCGGCGAACACCACTCGGCCAGGCGGCGCTGCCTGCACCCACGTGAGTGCGTAGAGATGGGTCCGTCCATCCGGCCAGATCGGCGGAATGAGGTGGCGACGCCGCCCGCAGCCCACGGTATCGCGCGTTACCGGCACCAGCGTGCTGCCCTGCGGCGAATGCCACACGCCGAGCGAGTCGGCGAGCGGGCTGCGGTCGCCGAGTACCAGCAGCAGTCCGTCACCGGCCCGGACCGCCTCGAGGTATGCATGCGCCTCGGCCGGCAGGAGCTTGACGGGCGGGGCCAGCACCGCGTGCACGGTGCGGCCCGGCGCGTCGGCCGGCACGGCCACCGAGTCGCGCATCGCCACGCGCCACCCGAGCCTTGTGGCGACCGCAGCGAGCGCTCGGGCGCCGAGCGGGCCGGCGAGATGCGCCGAGAGCCGGTCGTCTCCGGTGCGTCCGCTCTCCGCGACCGGCTTGAGCAGTGCCACGAGGAGGACGATCGCGCCAACCACGGGGAGCACCAGCGTCGGCCGCGTCCACCACTCTCGGACCGGCGCTTCCGAGTGCGACGGCGTCATGCGGCGCGCGCCCGCGCACGAAATGGCTGCGCGAGCGCGAGCAGATCGGATACGAGCCGCGCATCGCACTCGCCATGGCCGTACGCCGCCACGTCGAATCTGCGGCTGAACGCCCGAAACGGAACGAGCGCGGCGGAGCCGCGCGTTCGGAGCGCCCTGGCGTAGTCACCACTCGTGAAGGATGCGTCGAGGCGCATTCGCTCCGACGCGGCGAGCGAGTGGAGCACGCCGCGGTAGACGGCATGCGCCGCCTCCTCATAGCGACCCGCGCTCGCGAGGTGCTCGGCGGCCAGCCAGGGGTCGGCATCGCGCGCCTCACGGTGCCGGCCCGCGGTGGACGAGCCCAACCCGTCACGGGCGCGGGCGGCGAGAATGACCCGGGCCACCACGGCCATGGCGAGCATGGCCGCCAGCGTGATGGCCATGGTGCGGGCCGACGCGGACGACTCGAAATATCTCGCCAGCCGCTGGACCAGCTCGCTCAGCCAGAGCAGGAGCCGCTCCAGCAGCGACTGCTGCAGCGACCGCCGGAACGGCGCCGTCTCCAGCACGGCGCGCACCGTGTCGTGAACAGCCTGCGGCGCCCAGTCGCGCGGTGCGGCCTGCATCACGGTCGCGAGCATGGGATCAGTTGACCGCCGGGCCCGGCGTGGTGGCCAGCCCCAGCGAGTTCGTCATCATCTCGATGTCGAGCCCTTCGCGCTGGATGCGCGCGTCGTAATACAGCAGGGTTTCCGTGATGGCGATGAGCGGATAGGCGAGGATGGTGAACAGCGCCCCGACGATCACCTGCACGACGTAGTTCCCGAACGTCATCGCGAGCATCGTGAGCCCGATCCCCAAGGCCCAGTAGATCACGATGACGAGGCCAAAAGTATAGATGACGTGAAGTTTCCGACCGCTGGATAGCTCACTGGACCGCGCGAAGGCTCCCGCGACGCTCCGATCCTCGAGCACGATCGCCGAGTGGACGGCGAAGAAGCGCGCGCCGACGTAGAGCGCGCCCACCAGAAAGGCGAGCAGTCCGAGGAAGAGGAGGAGGTAGCGCAGCAGCGCCACCGCGACCACTCGCGGAATCACTGGGAGCACGGCCCGCGCGGCTACTCCCACGTCCACCGACTCGCCAAGATACGCGCGCGACGCGAGCGTGATCAGCATGGCGCTCATGATGGCGAACGTCACCCACACGCCCAGCATCATGAACGACCCGAAGGCCCACCCTCGGCGCAGGATGTCCTGCGAATCCGCCATGACGAGGAGCTGTAGCACCAGCCAGGGCGTGTAGGCGAGCGCCGAGCAGATCACGAACTGGCCGTAGTGCGCTTTCAGCACCTGAACGGCCGTGTCGACGATCTCGGTGGCGGATCGCGGGCGTAGAGCGGGAGGCGCCATGACGGGAGCGTGAGAGGCGGCGACGCGGGGACCATCGCAAGATGCCGCTGCGCCACCGGCCGAGCCAGTGGAGTCAGCGCAGCCGGTGCATCAATGCGGGGATCTCGTCGAGCAGCTCGCGCGCGAGGAAGCCGATGGGCCCCACGCGGCGCGCCAGCGCCACGCCAGCCGCGCCATGGAGAAAGGTGCCCCAGATGGCGGCGCGCAGCGGTGCGGCTCCACGCGCGGCGAGGCCCGCCACGATGCCCGCCAGGGTGTCGCCCGACCCCGACGTTGCAAGGCCAACGCTGCCCCCAGAATACCGGTGGACGTCGCCATCCGGAGTGGCGATCCAGCTCTCGGATCCCTTGAGCACGACGACCGCGCCGAATCGTGCCGCGGCCTCCACGGCGACCGTACGCGGAGCACGCTCCACCTCGGTCTTCTCGATGTCCATGAGGGCGGCCATCTCGCCCGCATGCGGGGTGAGGATGACGCGACCTCCGAGCTCCCTGGGCAACGCATCGCGGCCGGCCAGGGCGAGGATGGCCGCGGCGTCGAGCACCAGACAGACGTCGGGACCAAGCGCCGGCAGGCATCCGCGCAGCAGCGCGCGCGCGCCGCGCGGCTCCATCATCCCCGGTCCCACGAGCAGTGCGTCGACGTCACGAACGTAGCGGCGGAGCGCCTCGCCGGCCGACGCGCCAGCGATCTCGCCCCGGCGAGTCGCGGGCAATGACACGATGAGCGCTTCGGGCACCGCCATGCCAAGCTGGCTCGCCACCGACTGCACCGTGGCCAGCTGCAGCTTGCCTGCTCCGGCGCGCAGCGCCGCCACGCCGGCGAGCTGCACTGCGCCAGGCACGAGGCGGCTCCCGCCCACGGCCAGCACGCGCCCGCGCGTGTTCTTGTCTCCTGTCGCGTCGGGGCGCGGCAGCGGCATTCGGCGCAGCAGGGCGCGAGTGACCTCGCGGCCTCGCGTCACTTGGTTCCCGCGGGCGTGTCCGGGCTCGTCGTCACCGCCGCGCCCGCCGCCTCCAGCGGCGCCACGAAGTTGAATCGCGTCAGTCGCGGACTCGCGTCTCGCTCCGGCTCCGCGCCCAGGCGGTACTCGGTGACTCCGCAGTTGGCGACCTCCGCGGCGCGGTCGATGTCGAGGATCTGCGTTTCATCCATCGCTTCCAGCAGGTAGCGCATGCAGAGCACGACGACCTGGTGTGCCACGATGAGAACGCGCGCACCCGGCTGGCTGTGATGGAGGCTGATGGTGTCCAGCGCGCTCCGTAGGCGCAGGATGACGTCGGTCCAGCTCTCCCCGCCAGGCGGCCGATGATAGAATTTCCCGAGATGGCTGCGCAGCTCGGCCTGCTGCGGAAACTGCTGTTCGATTCCGAAGCGGGTGAGCCGGTCGAGAATGCCGAACTCCTTCTCGCGCAGTCGCTCGTCCACGCTCGTCACGACATCGGCCGCCACGCCGTCCGCGTCGCGGATCCACTCGACGGTCTGCCTCGCCCGCAGGTATGGAGAGGTCAACACCACGGTGGGACGCTCCCCGGCGGGGAGCGCGGCGAACCAGCGGCCGAGCGCCTCGGACTGGCGCTCGCCAAGCGCGCTGAGCGGGACGTCCACATCGCGCTCGGCGATGTCGATCACGGAGAGGCGGGCCGCGGTGGCGGCATCGCGCGCCACGTTCCCCGCACTTTCGCCGTGCCGAACGATCCAGAGGGTGTCGGGCCATCGTCGCTGCGTCATGGGACGAGCGGCAAGTCAAGGAGCGTACCAGCCGTTCGGGTCCGGTCGGCTGACCCGCCGACTACCAGTTTCCGCGCTGACGCTGCCGAGCCTTGACTGCCGCCACGAAGCGGCGCGCGTCATCGGGGTGGAAGGACTCCATCACCCGGCGGTCGTTGATCTTCGTGTCGTGAAAGAGCGGCTTGTCGCTGTCCGTCGTGCTGATGCGCAGCACTCCGTCCTCGTACGCGATGTCGGTGACCTGGTGCACAGGAACGGCGATGCGTGTAGCGAGCACCGTGGCCACCGTGCCCTTGACGATCTTCTCGATGCTCGCCGCGAAGCCGCCGCCGGCCACGGTCGAGGAGTCGGTCTCGCGCTTGACCCTGGCGATCGTGGCGGGAGAGAGGCCGCCACTGATCGTATCGCCGATCAGCGCCAGATCCGCACCGCCGTTCATGTCGACGATGCGAATGTCGCCGGCGTGCAGGGTCGTGTCGACGGCGTAGGCCGACGCGCGGCTCGTGCGCATCTCGCTGTCGCGGTCGTGCCGGTTGCATGCGGTGCCCGACAGTGCGGCCGTACCGGCAAGCAGGAGACTGCAGAGGACGTGCATGGATGCCATGGATTGAGGTTGATCGGCGTCGCCACATCAGCGCGCCGTCAGGCCACTGGTTCCGGCGCTCGGTGTCCCTACGCCGATGCCCGCCTCCAGGTTTCCAGCGCATCGCCCGTGGCCGCGCCGAGCGTGGTGTTGTCGAAGATGCACCAGGCGGGCACGCCAGCGGACGAGTGCCCGCGCAATCGCCGCGCGAGGGTGGCGAGGTACTCGGCGGCGTACTGCGAGTAGTACATCCGAGGGGATCCGTGGAGTCGATAGTAGGCGAGCCCCGCCCATCCCCCGGGTTGCGTCGCCGCCGGCACGCAGGCCGGATCGGCCGCCGCGCGCGCCACCCGATGCTCCCGGAGCATCGCATCGGCGTCGCGCCTGAACCAGCTCTCATGGCGCGGCTCGCAGACGATGTCGCCGTCGGTGCGCTGCCGGAGCTCGTCAAGGAATGCGAATGCGGAGTCCGCGTGAAAGACCAGCGACGGCGGCAACTGCACGAGCCAGGGCCCGAGGCGGTCGCCGAGGCCGCGCGCTTCGTCCATGAACACATCGAGGAGAACGTCGCAGGCCACCAGGCGCTGGTCGTGCGTGATGGCGCGAGGCAGCTTCACGGCGAAGCGGAAGGCGGCGGGCACCGATGACGCCCACCGCTCGTACGTCGCGCGGCGGTGCGCCCGATAGAAGGAAGAATTGATCTCCGCCGATGGCAGCACGGCCGCATAGCGCGCGAGGTGGCTCCCGTCGGCGGGGAACGCCTCCGCGGACTGGCGCGGCAGCGTCCAGCCGGCCGTACCGATTCGGATCATGCGCCGGCCGTCTGCTCGCGGCCGGCGGCGGCCGGGCCGAAGCCCGCCCGACTCACTCCACCGTCACCGACTTGGCCAGATTGCGCGGCTGGTCCACGTTCAGCCCGCGCTTGTCCGCGATGTAGTAGGCCAGCAGCTGCAACGGGATGGCCGCGAGCACGGGATTGAGCATGTCCAGCGTCTGCGGGATCCTGAACTCGTAGTCGAGCATCCCCTTGAGCGACGGCTCCTCGCGGCTCGTGATGGCGATCACGCGGCCGCCACGCGCCTTCACCTCCTGGATGTTCGACACGACCTTGTCGAACACCGAGTCGTGTGGCGCAATGAACACCACCGGCATGTCGGCGTCGATCAGCGCGATGGGCCCGTGCTTCATCTCCGCCGCTGGATATCCCTCGGCGTGGATGTACGAAATCTCTTTCAGCTTGAGAGCGCCTTCGAGTGCAGCCGGGAAGTTCAGACCGCGGCCCAGATAGAGAAAGTTGGTGGCGTTCTTGAACTCTTCGGCAATCAACTCGACTTCCGACGCGCGCTCGAGCACCTCCTGAATCTTCGCCGGTAGCTCGGCCAACGCGGTCGCAATCTCGCGGCCACGCACCACCGAGAGGTCGCGCTTGCGCGCCAGCTTGAGCGTGAAGAGCAGCAGTGCAATCACCTGGCTCGTAAACGCCTTGGTGCTCGCTACGCCGATTTCCGGGCCCGCGTGCAGGTACACGCCACCGTCGTCTTCGCGGGCGATCGTGGAACCAACAACGTTCACCAGGCCCAGCGTCTTGGCCCCGCGATTCTTCGCTTCGCGCAT
>JBKJIY010000005.1:0-8954 GCA_046598315.1 Gemmatimonadaceae bacterium | reverse complement strand
TGTTCAAGATTGCCAACAACGTCGCGATCGATCACCTGCGCCGCAGGCAGCTCGACACCATCAGCATCGGTGGGTCGCCCCACGCGTCGTCGACCGAGGCAGTGGAGGCCTCACGATTCGACATCGCCGACGACGCCGAGAATGCGCTGGACGAAATGGAGGCGAAGGAGCTCGGCGGGTCGATCGAGCGGGCCATTGCCACGCTCCGTCCCGAGTACCGGGCCTGCATCCTCCTGCGCCACGTCGAGGACAAGTCGTACGAAGAGATCGCCAGCACCCTCGACCTGCCGCTCGGCACCGTGAAGACCTACATCCATCGCGCCCGGCATGAGCTACGGAAGGCACTGGAGCCGACCCGAGAATGACCGCCCGACTCCTTGAAACGAGATTTGTCGCGATATTTTCCGCTGTTGAAACCCAAACTGCCCAGGCTCCGTACATGGGTGCAGAGGCCATGTGAAACACCGACACCTACTCCCCAACGAGATTGACCTGCTGGTCGACGGCGAAGCCGGCTTCGGCGTCGCCCCGCTTCGCGCGCATCTCGATGAATGCGGAGTATGCCAGGAGCGGTTCGAGGATGCGTTCTTCGTGGTGCAGGTGCTGGAGGACGTGCCGCACTTCGCCCCCGACGCGCGACTCGCCGACCGGGTCATGGCCCAGGTGCCCGTGTTCGTGCCCGTTCATGTCGCGGCCCGCGACTCGGTCCAGCGATGGCTCCCGCAGGCTGGCATCGCGAGGCTCGCCGCCGCGGTGCTCGGCACGTTCTTCGCCCTGGGCTTCACGCTCGCGCTCGCCTGGCTCGCCACACGAGGCGAGGCTGTCATGTACGGCACCGAGCTGCTCGGAGGCCGGCTGCGCGGGGCGGTCGTCGGGGGGATGCAGGATCTCGCCGTGGCCATGCTGGGTCCCTCCGCTCTGGCCGCCCTCGAGACCACCGGCCCGGTCGGCACGACGCTGATCGTGCTGGGGTTCGTGCTCACCGCGGCCGCCAGCGTCGCCGGCATTCGGCGGCTGGCCGTGTCCGCCCGTGGGGACTGACGTGCGCACTCACCTGCGGTGCCTGGTCGCCCTCGCCGTCGTCGCGCTTCCGAACACCCTCGCCGCCCAGCGGCGGGCGAACGATGCCCGGGACCTCGAGACGCTGAAGGCCGTGGAGATGATCGGCGGGGTTCCTCCAGCGGACGGCATCACCGCCGGCGCGCGGTCGGTCGCCGCGGGCACAACGGTCGGCGGCACGATCGTGGCGCGCGGTCCAGTCGCAGTGGCTGGCGAGGTGGACGGCTCCGTCGTCAGCCTCGGCGGCGACGTCACCGTGCTGCGCGGCGGGCTCGTGACGGGCGACGTCCTCGCCGTGGGCGGACACGTCTTCGCTGACAGCGGGATCGTGCGAGGCGAGATGCGATCCATGGCCAACCTGCCTGCGCTGATCGCCACCCCTGCCGCGCCGGCGGTCGCCGCGTCGCCGGCGAGGGCCACGCTCCGTGAAATGCAGCTGGTCGTGGGCGCGTTCGGCGTGCTTCTGGTGATCGCGGTGGGGGTGGTGCTCGTGGCCGGCGCCAAGCTCGACGAGGTGGCCCGTACGTTGGCGAGCCAGTTCGGACGGTCGCTCTGGGTCGGACTGCTGGGTCAGCTGCTGATCTTCCCGGCGCTCGCCGTGCTTCTCGTCGCGCTCGCCGTGAGCGTGATCGGGATTCTGCTGATCCCCTTTGCCGTGGTGGCGTACGCCATCGCGATCGCCGGATTGATCACGCTCGGTTTCCTCGCCGTGGCCCGCGTGTCGGGTGGCGCGTTCGTGAAGCGCAGTACCGCGTCGTCGCGTGCCAGCGGCCTGCCGACCCTTGCCGCCGGACTCGCCCTGTTTTTCGCGCTGTGGATGATCCCGGCGCTGATGGCGTGGGCGCCGCTCCCGGCATCGATCGTTCGCGCGGCGGCGCTCGCCGCGACCTGGGCGGCGATGACGCTGGGGCTGGGCGCCGCGCTGCTCTCACGCGCCGGCACGAGCCGCCGCCTGGCGACGGGCCGGCGTCCGGTGGAGCTTGCCGCCTGGCAGACGCCCACTCCGGTGAGCGGCGTCGTGGCGGCACGGCGTCCGATGGCAACGGCCGGCGAGCGATCGGTGCGATGACAGGTCACGCGATGCTCCGCCTCCTCACCCTCGCCGGTTTCGCCAGCGTCGTCGCCGGGGTGCCGGTGCTGGGCGCGCAGGGCGAGCCCTCGTGGCGCGCCGTCGACATCTCACGGCAGCTTCGCGACAGCGCCCCGCAACGCGTGCGCGTGCGCTATGGCGCGGGCAGCGTGGACGTGCGCGGGTCGAGCGATCCTCTGCTCTACAACATGCATCTTCGGTACGACGAGACGCGGGCTGTGCCGCTCCATCGCTACGATGCCGAGCAGCGCATCGCCCTGCTCGGCGTGGAGTCGCGAGGGGCCGGACTGCGCAGGGCGTCGGGTGGCGGCCGGCAGGCGGGTGAGCTCAGGCTCGCGCTGCCCAGGAGCGTCCCGCTCGAGCTGGATCTGGAGTTCGGCGGGACCCGCTCGGTACTCGATCTGGGGGGAATGTCGCTGGCGTCGGTGCGGCTCGAGTGCGGCGCCACGGAGGCGAGCCTGCTATTCACGAGCCCCAACCGGGTGCGCATGCGGGAACTCGAGGTGAATGTAGGCGTGGCCGACTTCACGGCGACGCGTCTGGCCAACGCCAATGCCGATCAGATTCGCGTGCGCGGCGGCGTGGGCAGCGTGGACCTCGATTTCAGCGGCACGTGGACACGCGATCTCAGCGTGCGGTCGCGGCTGGCGGTCGGCCGATTGACGGTGCGGATTCCGCCGGAGGTGGGCGTGCGCCTGGACGTCCAGCGCGTGGCCGCCGGATTCAAGCACGAAGGACTGGTGAAGCGCGACGACGCATGGTACTCCTCCAACTGGGAGTCCGCACAGTACAAGCTCCGGATCCGTGCCGAGACCTTCTTCGGACAGATCGAGGTGCAGCGCTCGCCGCGGTGACGCCGCCACGGGGCCGGTTGGCCCGTGCCTTGCCCCGGTGGGGCTGACCTCACGTCACCAGGCACTCGGCGCATTCATGATCATCCAGGGCTACAACGTCTTCCCGCTCCTCAAGAAGACGGCCAAGGAAGTCGTGGCGGATCGGATTCCGTCGCTCGCCGCGGAGACGGCCTACTACTTCTTCTTCTCGCTCTTTCCCCTCCTGCTCTTCCTCACGCCCCTGCTCGGTCTGGTGGGCAATGGGCAGGAGCTCATGGAAGGGATGCTCGCCCGCCTGTCGGCCACACTCCCCGACGACGCGCTCTCGCTCCTGCGCCGCACGCTCTCGGAAATTCTGACGACGAGCGGGGGAGCGGGGATCATGTCGGTTGGTGCCCTGCTCGCCGGCTGGGCGGGGTCCAACATCTTCGGCTCGCTGATGGCTGCACTCAACGTGGCGTACGACGTGAGCGAGACTCGGCCGTTCGGGAAGCGGCTGGTGCTCCGCCTCGGTGCGCTGGTGGTGGCGGGCACGGTGGTGCTGCTCGCCACGCTCGTGCTCATCGACGGCGAGCGCATCGCCGGCTGGGTAGGCGAGAGCTTCCAGCTGGGCGCGACGGGCGTCACGACGGTCACCGTGCTCTCCGTCATCGTCGCGATCGGACTCGTGGTCGTCCTCGGCGCGGTGCTGTACAAGCTCCTTCCCGACGTGCAGCAGCGGTGGACGCACGTCTGGATCGCGTCGGGGCTGGCCACGGTGCTGTGGATCTTCGCCACGCTGCTCTTCCGCCTCTACGTTCAGTACTTCGGCGCCTACAACAAGACATACGGCGCGATTGGCGGCGTCATCCTGCTGCTCACCTGGATGTACTACTCCATGTTCGTCGTGCTGGTGGGCGGCGAGCTGGCGTCCGAGCTCCATCACGGCAGCGGTGCGATGGACCCGCAGCAGGGAGCCACGTACCTCGGGCGAATCGTCTCGGAGAGCGGCCCGGGCAAGCACTCGATGGAAAAGGTGAACAAGGCCCCGTGAGCGTCGCTACTCCGTCCTGAGCACGACCACGTCGCCGCGCCCGGCGCCGAGCCGCTCCGCGGCGCTGCCGTCGCGCACGGCGACCTCCACCAGTCCGCTCGACCCCACCAGCGCGACCTGCTCGCCATGCGCGACGTCGCTGTACGTCCGCCGCAGCGGAATCGTGCGCCCGCCCAACTCGATCACGCCGCCTCGGCGCGCGACGAGATTCGTCACCAGGTTGCCGAAGCGATCGACGGCGATCACGACACCATCGATCGCGCCATCGGCGCGGCGGGTCGCCTCCGGCGTGCGTCGCAGCACGGGATCCGGATGCAGGGAGCCCAGGGCGTCCACCGGCGCGCCCTGCGCCAGCTGCGCGGCCGCGGGCGCGAATACGTCGCGGCCATGAAACGTGGGTGAGGCCTGTGGCGGAATCGGCAGCGATACGCATCGTGCGCTCTGGTGCAGCAGCGCGGCGGACAGCACGCCGTTGTCCGGTCCCACGAGCAGTCGGCCCTCGCTCTCCACGGCAAGCGCGCCACGCTCGCTTCCCACGCCGGGATCCACGACGACGAGATGCACGGTGCCTACCGGGAAGCGGCGCCAGTAGCGCGCGACGGCGAGCCGGCCTCCCTCCACGTCGTGCGCCGCGAGGTCGTGTGACACATCCACCATCGCGACATCCGGCGCGGACGTGGCGATGATGCCCTTGATCTCGCCGACATAGCCGTCGGCGGTGCCGAAGTCGGTCAGGAGGGTGACGATGCGGGTCATGACACGGAAGATGCCTTCCACCGCCCGGCGCGCCAGATCCACAGCATTCCCACGGCACGTAGCAGCGCGGTGGCGGCGATGGTCCACCAGAGGCCCGTACTGCCGTAACGCGCCGCGGCCCAGATGGCGATGGGGATGCGGCTGACCGTGATCGCCGTGGAGGTGACCATCGGCGCCCACGTATATCCTGCCCCTCCCAGCGCACCCTCGAGAACGATCTCGGCGCAGATGCCGAGCTGCGAGAATGCGGCGATGCGGAGATAGCGCGCGCCCTCCGCGATGACTGCCGGATCGTTGCTGAAGATGCTCGCGAACTGGGTGGGAAAGATCAACTGGACGATGCACGCCAGGACGCCGAACATCGAGCAGAAGCCCACGGACAGCCACCCCGCTCTCGCGGCGCGGTCGCTGCGGCCTGCGCCAAGGTTCTGGCCGACGATGGCTGCGGTGGCGGCGCCGCACCCCACGCCAACCATGTAGAGCCAGCTCTCCACCCGGTGGCCGATGCCGAGGGCCGCCAGTGCCGGCGTACCGAACTGGCCAGCCGTGCGCGTGAGGGCCACGTAGATGAGCGAGAATACCACGCCCGTGACCGCGGTGGGCAGTCCGATGCGCACGATCTGGCCGAGCGTGCCCCAATCCGGCGTGCCGAAGGCGAGCACTCCTCGCCGGCCCACGATGGTGATGCCGATGGCGAAGGCCAGCCCGCGGGTGCAGACCGTTGCGATGGCGGCGCCGGCCATTCCCATCGCGGGAATCGGTCCCCATCCGGTGATGAGCAGGGGATCCAGAAACAGGGTCACGCCGACGGAGGCGCAGAGCAGCAGCAGCGGGGTACGCGTATCGCCCGCAGCGCGGAAGGCGGCGTCCACGGCAAAGAAGCCGAAGATCAGTGGCGCCCCGAGCAGATAGGTACCGAGATACCGCATCCCGAGGACGCCGACCTCGGGCGGCGCATTCATCAGGGCGAACATGCGCGGCAGGAGCGGGAGCCCGATGACCGCGCACGCTCCGCCGAGGAGCAGGGAGAGCACGAGTGCGTCGCCTGCCGCCCGGGCCGCATCGGCTCGACGCCCCTCCCCGTAGCGTCGCGAGGCCACGGCGGTGAGCCCCACGTTCACCATCTCCGCGATGGAGACGACGAGCCAGATCCAGAACACCGCGATGGACGCGGCAGCCAGTCCCGACGAGCCGACGCGAGTGCCGATCCAGAAGGTGTCGACCGAGAAGAACAGCGTCATCAGGAGCGACGACGCCACGGCGGGCAGTGCTACCCGCGCGATGGTTCGGGGAAGCGGATCGTTGACGAGATGCGCCGCTTCGAACTCACTCGTGACGGCGACGGGCGCGATGCCTTCGTGCGGCTCGAGCGGCAATGAGCCGCCGCGCTCGCGAGGCATGGAACGGTCAGCCCGCGCTGGACGGCGCCACGGCGCTCGCGACGCGACCGGAGATCGAGACGAGTGCCCTGGCGGCGGCAGACTCGGGGTCGGCGCTGACGACCGGCGCGCCGCTGTCGCCGCCTTCCATCACGCGCGGATAGAGCGGCACCTGGCCCAGCAGCGGCAGATCGACATCTCGCGCCAGGCGCTCGCCGCCGCCGGAGCCGAAGAGTGCCGACGGCTTGCCGCAGTGCGGGCACTCGAACCAGCTCATGTTCTCCACGATGCCGAGCACCGGCACCCCCACGCGCTGGAACATCTTCACGCCGCGGAGCGCATCGCCCACGCTCACGGCCTGCGGCGTGGTGACGATCACCGCGCCGTCCACCTGCGTGGCCTGCACGAGCGAGAGCTGCGCGTCGCCGGTGCCTGGCGGCATGTCCACGATGAAGTAGTCCAGCTGCCCCCAGGCCACGTCCTGGAGGAACTGATTGATGATCTTCATCACGATGGGGCCGCGCCAGATCGCCGGCTGGTCGGGCTCGATCATCATGCCGATGGAGATCAACTTCACGCCGAACGCCTCGAGCGGAATGATCTTGTCGTTGATCACCGGCGGCTGGCCGGTCACGCCCATCATCCGTGGAATATTGGGCCCATAGATGTCGGCGTCCATCAGGCCCACTCGCTTGCCGGCGGCGGCGAGCGCGACGGCGATGTTGACCGCGACGGTCGACTTGCCCACCCCCCCCTTGCCCGACGAGATGGCGATGACCTTGCCGAGATTGGGAAAGTGCTTCGGGGTGGGTGCGGCGGGTCGGGCCGGTCCTGACGGCGCCTGGTCCATCACCGGCAGCGAGCGGCCGGTACCCGCGGTTCGTGGCGCAGCGGACGCTGGCGCCTCGCTCGGCAAGCGCACTGCCTTGACCTCGACCTGCACGTCGGTCACCCCCTCAACGCTCGAGACCGACTGGCGAACGGTGCGCGCGAGCGCGGGATCGTCTTGCGCGGTGAGCAGCAGGGTGAGGTGAATCCTGCCATCGGCGGAGGCGCCGATGTCGCGCACCTGCTGCGAGGAGTACACGTCAGCGCCGGTGCGGGCGTTCTGGATCTGGGAGAGTGCGTGCGCGACGCGCTCCTGAAGGGTCGTGGAGGCCATTCGTCAAATATATTCAGCGCGTCCCCGACGGATCGCTGCGGCTACGCGGTCCGGCCGAGAAAGTCGCGCGCCCGTTCCACTACTTCCGTGCGCACGGCGTCGAGTTCGCCGGCAACGAGCGCCCCCGCGGCCTTCGCATGCCCGCCCCCGCCGAACTCGCGCGCGAAGGCGTTCACGTCCGTGGCGCCAATGGAGCGGAACGACACCTTCACCTTCCGATGGCCGAGGTCTCGGAAGAACAGCGCCATGCGCGTGCCGGCGATGGCGCGCGCGTGCTCCACGATCCCGTCGAGGTCCTCGGCCTTCACCACGTGACGGTCCAGGGCGTCCGCTTCCATGGAGAGCCAGGAGAGTCCGACCGCCTCGTCAAGCTGGAGACTCGCGAGCACCTCTGCCGTCAGCCGCACGCGTCCCGCCGGTGCCGACGCATAGATGCGCGTGTACATGTCCTCGGGGTCGACGCCGGCGGCGAGGAGCTGCGCCGCCACGGCGAGGCAGCGCGGTGAGGTGTTGCTGAAGCGGAACCCGCCGGTATCGGTGAGCATCCCGGTGTACAGGGAGCGTGCGATGTCGGGCGTGATCTCCCATCCCTGCACCACGGCCAGATCGTACACCAGCTCGGCGGTCGCGCACGCCGTGGTATCCGAGACTCCCGCCGTACCGGCCGGGTCGTCGGAGGGAAGGTGATGGTCGATCACCAGCTTCGGCACGGCGAGCGCGCGCACCGACTCCGCGAGGTTGCCGAGGCGCTTCACGTCGCTGATGTCGAGCACCACGAGCAGGTCGACGTCGCGCAGCGCC
The DNA here is from genome assembly GCA_046598315.1 of Gemmatimonadaceae bacterium. Taxonomy (GTDB): domain Bacteria; phylum Gemmatimonadota; class Gemmatimonadetes; order Gemmatimonadales; family Gemmatimonadaceae; genus AG11. Next base: position 841 of record JBKJIY010000005.1, on the reverse strand, counting down.
CGCGAGCCCCTGGAGGTCTCATCGCGCACGTCGTCGCCAAGAAGAAAGTCGAACATCTCCGGCCAGGGCGTGGGATTCACGATGCGCGGAACCAGCCCGTGGCTGGCGAGCATGCGCGCCAGGGCCGTCTCCGACCCGCACCCATCGCCGTCGGAGTTCATGTGGGTGCTGAGCGCGACCCGCCTTCCGGCGACGAGCTCGGAGGCGATCGCGTCGATCGCGGCGCGGCGTGCCGCGGGAACGGCGAGGAGGTCGGTGGTCACGAGGACGGGAGCTGAGGATACGAAGAAGCGGCGCCCCGGGGAGCGCCGCTTCAACATACCGACCATGCTGCGCCCGCGCTTATACCGCGGTGCGCTCCAGCTTGGAGTGTCGCTTGCCGTACGCGAAGTAGATCACCAGGCCGAGGCCGAGCCAGACGGCCAGCCGCAGCCAGTTCCTCCAGCCGAGTCCGTAGATCATCGCACCGCAGGTGAGAATCCCGAGCGTCGCCACGACCGGCACGGCCGACACCCGGAAGGCGCGGGGGAGCTCAGGCCGCCGTACCCGAAGGATCCACACCCCCGCGCAGACGAGCATGAAGGCGAACAGCGTGCCGATGCTCGTCATCTCGCCCACGATGTCACCCGGGACGAAGGCGGCGAACAGCGCGGTGAACACGAAGAACAGCATGTTCGACTTCCACGGCGTCTTGTACTTGGGATGGACGTCCGAGAAGATCTTTGGCACGAGGCCGTCCACGCTCATGGAGTAGAAGACGCGCGACTGGCCGAGCAGCATGACGAGGATGACGGATGAGAAGCCGGCGAGGATGGCCACGGTGACGAACTTCCCGAGCCAC
>JBKJIY010000001.1:0-6671 GCA_046598315.1 Gemmatimonadaceae bacterium | reverse complement strand
GCCGCTCACGCCGGCGCAGGTCATGCTCGAGATGCGGGACAACCCGCGCCGCGGCATGGACCCGGTGGTGGTGAAGGCGTTCATCAATCTCACGGGCATCTATCCCGTGGGCACGCTCGTCATCCTCGACACGTTCGAGCTCGGGATCGTCCATGCAGTCAATCCGGTGTCCGAGATGCTCTCGCGGCCCATCGTGCGCATCGTCAGCGACGCGATGGGGAACCTGCAGCATCCCGGCGCCCTGCACGACCTCTCCGAGCTGAATGCGGACGGCGTGTTCCTCCGCACCATCATCAAGACAGAGAATCCCGAGCGGTATGGCATCCGGGTCAGCGACTATTTCCTCTGACGCGATCGCGCGTCGCTTCGCACAGCTGAAGACGGAGGGCCGGAAGGCCTTCGTCCCCTACGTCACGGCGGGCCATCCCGACCGTGCACGCAGCGTCGCCCTGCTCCAGGGCCTGGAGGCCGTGGGCGCCGACGTGGTGGAGGTGGGCGTGCCGTTCAGCGACCCCATGGCGGATGGGGCGGTGATCCAGGCGAGCTCACAGGCGGCGCTCGAGCAGGGGATCCGCTTCGATCACGTACTGGAGATCATCGCCGAGGCTCGCCTGGGCATTCCCGTAGTCCTGTTCAGCTACCTCAACCCGTTGCTGCGCGGCGGCGACGACGCCCTCCAGCGCGCCGCCGACGCCGGTGCGCATGGCGTCCTCGTCACCGACCTCCCCCTCGGTGCCGATCACGAGCGCGAATCGTGGTTCGCCCGGAGCCCGCTCGACTTCATCCGCCTCGTGGCGCCGACGACGCCCACGGCGCGAATGGGCGAGATCGCCAGGACGGGGAGCGGCTTCGTCTATCTCATCAGCCGGCTTGGCGTCACGGGCGAGCAGCGCGAGCTTCCCCCCGACCTGCCGTCCACCGCGGCGCGACTGCGGGCGGCCACGACGCTTCCGCTCTGCATCGGATTCGGAATCTCCAGGCCGGAGCAGGCGCGCGCCGTCGCGAGTCTCGCCGATGGCGTGGTGGTCGGCAGCGCCATCGTGCGCGCAGCCGGCGAGAGCGTGGAAGCGGCGCTGGCGCTGGCGACGTCGCTCCGCCGCGGTATCGACGGCCTGTAGGGGAGGATGGCCGTGACATCGAGTACCCGCATCACGCTCGCCGACATGCGGTTTCACGTGCTGGTGGGCATTCTCCCGCACGAGCGACTTCATCCCCAGCCGTTGCACATCGACCTCACCGTCACGCTCGTCCCTGGCGTGCCCGGCGTCGTGGACTACCGAGACCTCTATGCGATGGTCGCTGAGGTCGTCAATACCGGCGACCTGCAGTATCTGGAACGGCTCGGTGATGCCATCGCGTCGCGCGCCATGGAGCGGCAGGAGATCTCGAGCGCCCGCGTCGGGTTGCGGAAGCCGCACGTCGCCCTCGACGGTCCGCTCTCGTACGCCGAAGTCGTGGTGGAGCGCCATCGCACGCATGCGTGAGTACGTGTTCGTGGCGCTCGGCTCCAATCTCGGCGACCGCGCGGCACTGCTCGCGCAGGCCCGGCATCTGCTCGCGCTGGTCCCTGTCACCCGCGTCGTCGCCGCATCGCGCATCGAGGAGACGGCACCGCTCGGGCGCCTGGCACAGGGCCCCTATCTGAACCAGATGGTCGCGCTCGTCACCGGCCTGGCGCCGCATCAGCTCCTCCTCGCCTGCCGAGGCATCGAGCAGCGGCTCGGCCGAGAGCGCCGCGGCCGCTGGGCCGCGCGCACGATGGACCTCGATCTTGTCTGCTTCGGCGAGCGCCGGCTGCGCGCACCGGACCTCTGCATCCCGCATCCCGGAATCGCCTCGCGCGACTTCTGGCGCCGCGAGATCAGCGAGCTCGACGCACTGCTGCGCGCCGCCGCATGAGCCGTCATGTCGCGCTGCCGCCCTGGGCGTGCGTGGGGGAGAAGCGGCTCGCGCATATCACGCGCGTGACGCATCTGCTGGACCGCTGGGCCGAGCGGCTCGGCTTGCCAGCCGACGAGGCGACGGCCTGGCACGACGCTGGCCGGCTTCACGACGCCCTGCGCGACGCCGCAGAGGATCAGCTGCGTGCTGTCGCCGGCGACGCTGGCGACTACCCGTCGGAGATGCTGCATGGACCGGCGGCGGCGGAACTGATGCGCCGCGACGGTGAAACGCGCCAGGACCTGCTCGATGCCGTGCGATTCCATACGGTGGGGTGCGCGACGTGGGGGCGGCTTGGGCGCGCGCTGTACATGGCCGATTATCTGGAGCCCGGGCGCAAGTTCTCGCGCGCCGATCGCGCGTACCTCGCCGCGCAGGTGCCGCACGATTTCGACGCGACCTTTCGGCAGGTGCTTCGGGCGCGGCTGGAGTGGTCGCTCCGAGAGGGGATGCGGCTCTACCCCGACGCCGTCTCGCTCTGGAACCTGACGCGATGAAGCGCGTGTACCGCGGCGCGATCGCGGTGCTGCTGCTCGTGGTGCTGGCGGCGGGCGCGTACGTGATGCACGCGCGTCAACGCCCCGGTATCGCGTCGCCGCCCAAGGGCCGCGACGCACTGCCACGCGCGCCCGAGGGCGTTCGCATCCGCGTGCAGGTCCTCAACACCACGCGGACGCGCGGCCTCGCGCAGCGTGCCACGCGCCTGCTGCGCGATCGGGGCTACGACGTGGTCGAGGTGGGCACGTCCGGGCCGTTGCGCGACACGACGCTGGTGCTCGATCGCTCCCGGCATGCCGACTGGGCCGCGGCGATCGCACAGGTGCTCGGGCCGGCCGCGCGCTGGGAGGCACGACCGGACAGCTCACGCTACCTGGACGTCACCGTGCTGCTCGGCAGCGCGTGGCGGCCGGCGGCCCTGCCGCTCGACCCGTAGCTGGCCGCAGGCGGCCGCGATATCGATGCCGCGGCTCTTGCGAACGGCGACTTCGACACCCCGATCTCGCAGCAGTCGCGCGAAGCGCGAGATCTCGTTGCCACTCGTGGGAACGAATCCCTGCGATCCGCCCGGATGCAGCGGGATGAGGTTGACGAAGGCGCGGCACTCCCGCGCGAGCTGGCCGAGCTCCCGCGCCTGCTCGATGCCGTCGTTCACGCCGCCGAGCATCACGTACTCGAACGTGACGCGCCGCTCGAACACCTTCGCCGCCTCGATCACGTCGGCGAGCGGGAACCTGGTGTTGATGGGCATCAGCGTCTGCCGCAGATCGTCGTTGGGCGCGTGGATCGAGATCGCCAGGCGGAACTGCTCGGGACGCTGGCCAAGCGCCACGATGCCGGGGAGGATCCCGACCGTGGAGATGGTGATGTGGCGAGCGCCGATACCCAGCGCGCGCGGATCGTTCAGCAGCGTGAGCGTGGGGTCCACCGCCTTCCAGTTCATCATCGGTTCGCCCATGCCCATGAACACGATGTTCGTGATCTCGATCGGCACCTCGAGGAGACGCATCTCCCGGACCTGACCGGCAATCTCGAAGACGTCGAGATTCCGCGAGAACCCCATCGCACCGGTTGCGCAGAAGGCGCACTGGAGGGCGCACCCCGCCTGCGACGAGATGCACAGGGTCACGCGGTTCCCGTCCGGGATGGCCACCGTCTCGATCGCCTCGCCGTCGGCAAGCCGAAAGAGAAACTTGCGCGTGCCGTCCGTGGATGCCTGCTGGAACGACAGCTCGAGCCGAGGCAGCTCGAATCGATGGGCGAGCGACACGCGGAGCGCGGCGGGGAGCTCGGTCATCGCCTCGAACGACGTCGCCGGGTTGGCCCACAAGCGCCGCACCACCTGGGCCACCCGAAAGTTCGGCTGTCCAAGCTCGCGCATGGCCGCGGCGAGCGCGGCCTCCGCGCCATCGGGGGTGAGATTCAGGAGGTTCGCGCGCTGCGTGGTCACGGGCATACCGTCGTCGGTCATGGCTCATGCTTCATCGCGACGCCCTCGTCGCGAGACCGCCGGAGGCGAAAGCGAGCTCGGCACCGTCGCGGTGCCGCGCGTCGAACGTCAAGCGGCACATGGACTTGAGCTTAGTCGTTCTCGGTCGTTCCCGCAACGGGAGCGCTTCCGAGACCCCGCTCGCACGGCTACGTTTGATGGTTGACTGACCTCGAAACACCGCCAGGGCAGGGCACGCCAACCCGCGTCGAGTTGCACGCGCGTGGGGGATCTCGGTGCGCCCGCTCCTGCCGACGCTGGCCCATGCCGGTGACGCGCCTTTCCCCAACACGAACGCATGTCTGACTCGTTTCTCGCCACGACGCACCGCACGCACATGTGCGGCGCGCTGCGTCGCGAGCACGCCGGCACGACGGTGCGGCTGGGCGGGTGGGTGCACCGCGCGCGCGACCTCGGCGGCCTCGTCTTCGTGGATCTGCGCGACCGGGCCGGCATCGTTCAGGTCTCGTTCAATCCGTCGGAGACCGACGCGGCCCTGTGCGCGCAGGCAGCCTCGCTCGGCGCGGAAAGCGTCGTGCTCGTGGAGGGCGTGGTCGTGGAGCGGCCGGAGGCCATGCGGAACGCCGACCTCGGCACCGGCGCGATCGAGGTCAGGGCGACGGCGCTGCGCATCGTGGGTCCCGCCGTCACGCCCGTGATTCCGGTGGCGCGCGGCAAGGGCGAGCAACTCGCCGCGGAAGAGCTTCGCCTCCGGCATCGCTACCTCGACCTGCGCCGCGACGAGCTGCAGCATAATCTCGTCCTGCGCCACCGGCTCCTGCAGCGCACGCGCAACTTTCTGAGCGACGCGGGATTCCTCGAGGTGGAGACACCGATCCTCACGAAGCCCACACCGGAAGGGGCGCGCGACTACCTCGTGCCCAGTCGTGTGCACGCGGGCGAGTTCTACGCGTTGCCGCAATCGCCGCAGATCTACAAGCAGTTGCTGATGGTCGCGGGGTACGATCGGTATTTCCAGCTCGCGCGCTGCTTCCGCGACGAAGATCTTCGCGCCGATCGGCAGCCGGAATTCACGCAGATCGACATCGAGGCCTCGTTCGTCACGCAGGATGACGTGACGGGGCTGGCAGAAGCGCTCATTCGGGCATTGTGGAAGGAGGGCGGTTCGTCCGTGCCGGCCAGCATTCCCCGCATGTCGTACGCCGATGCGCTCGAGCGCTACGGCATCGACCGCCCCGATCTGCGCTATGGGCTGGAGATCGGCGACGTGAGCGACGTCTTCCGCGAGGCGGAGTTCGTGGTCACGAAGTCCGCGTTCGCCGCCGGTGGCCGCGTCCGTGGCATCCGCGTTCCCGGTGGGGCCACGCTCTCGCGCAAGCAGGTGGACGAGCTCGAGGCGGTGGCGAAAGGAGCCGGCGCTCCAGGGTTGCTGCGCCTCAAACGCGTAAATGGTGCGCTCGAAGGACCGGCGGCCAAGTTTCTCTCCGAGGGAGCGGCGGACGCGCTGGCGCTCGGCGAGGGCGACCTCGGCCTGTACGTGGCGGCGAAGGACAGCCTCTCCAGCACGGCGCTGGATCGCGTCCGACAGGCGGTGGCGCAGCGAATGCAGCTGGTGCCGTCCAACGTGAATGCCTTCGTGTGGGTCACCGATTTCCCCATGTTCGAACGCGACGAGCACTCCGGCGCGCTGGCCGCGGTGCATCACCCCTTTACCGCGCCGCATCCGGACGACGTTGCGCTCCTCGCCTCCGAGCCGTGGCGGGCGCGGGCGCAGGCCTATGACCTCGTGCTCAACGGCACGGAGCTCGGCGGTGGAAGCATTCGCGTCAGCGATCCCGCCATTCAGCAGGCGATCTTCGGATTGCTCGGCGTGGACGACGTGACGGCGCAGCTGCGATTCGGCTTTCTGCTCGAGGGGCTGCGAGCGGGCGCCCCTCCGCACCGCGGCATCGCGTTCGGCTTCGACCGGATCACCATGCTGCTCGCCGGAGCGACGTCCCTGCGCGACGTGATTGCCTTTCCCAAGACCACCGCGGCGCGTGCCCTGTTCGAGGGCGCGCCCTCGGCGGTGCCCGCCGCCGACCTTGCGGAGCTGCACATCAAAGTGGAGTCGGATTTCGCGTGAGCGACGGTTCAGTCACCCAGAAGGTGTCCACCGAAGGGGCGGACATGCTCACCCTGGCCGGGGTGAATGACGGCAACCTTGTGGAGCTGTCTCGGCTCTGCGGCGTGCGCGTCGCGTTGCGCGGCGACGCGATGTCGCTCACGGGCCCGCCGGAGCTGGTGGAGCGTGCCGGTGACATCGCGCGGCGGATGATCGATCGCGCACGCCAGCGCCTGGAGCTCGACGCTGACGACGTGCTGCGTCTGGCCGAGGACGACGGCGCGGCGCCAGGTCCGGACGGCAACGGCAACGGGATAGCCGAGGGACGTATCGCGCTGCCTGGCGTGCGCAAGCTGATCCAGGCCAAGACGAGCGGACAGGCGGAGTATCTCGCCAAGATCGGGGAGCACGACATCGTCGTGGGCATCGGACCGGCCGGCACGGGCAAGACCTTTCTCGCCATGGCCGCAGCGGTGGATGCGCTCACGAAGAAGCGCGTCAAGCGCATCATCCTCGCTCGGCCCGCCGTGGAGGCGGGCGAGAGCCTCGGCTTTCTGCCGGGCGACATGCGGGCGCAGGTACGGATCCACCTTCGCCTGCATGTCGCCCGGCAGAAAGCCAAGGCTCTCGCCCGCCTCCACGGCGGGCCGAGCGAGGATGATGCGCTTGACGCGCTTC
>JBKJIY010000021.1:0-46547 GCA_046598315.1 Gemmatimonadaceae bacterium | reverse complement strand
ATGCTGTGCGTGCCGCGCCGCTCCCGCGGAACCGCCCAGTCGAAGAAGGTGAGGTCGGTGCCAGGGCTTCCCTTGGCATCGGCGTAGAACAGATGATAGGCGCTCGTGTCGTCCTGGTTCACGCTGCGCTTCACCAGCCGCATCCCCATCGTGCTCGTGTAGAACCGATGGTTGTCGCGGATCCTCGCCGAGACCGCCGTCACGTGATGTATGCCCGTCAGGTCCATGTCGCCCCTCGGTGTGCTCGCGGCGCCCCACGCGCCCGCATGAGCTGATGAATCACCGGGACACGCGAACGTTCGATCCCGGGCCGCGGCGGCAGCGAGGAGGGCGGCAGCGAGAGGCGACCTACGCGCGCGGCAGCGTGAGCGTGAAGGTGGAGCCCACCCCTTCCTCGCTCACCGCCGTGACGTCGCCACCCATGCCACGCGCGAGGTCACGGCTGATCGTCAGGCCGAGTCCGGTGCCGGCCTGGTCGGACGTGAGCTTGCGCCCCACCTGAGTGAACGCATCGAACACGCGACCCAGATCGTGCGCCGGGATCCCGCGGCCCGAATCGGTCACCTGGATCGCCACGGTGTCGCGCGCGCCGTCCACGCCAGGCGGCCGCGACTCTCTGGTGATGGTCACGCGGCCGCCGACGCCGGTGAACTTCACCGCGTTGGACACCAGGTTGAGCACGATCTGTCGTGCTTTCTCCGGGTCGGCGCGCACCGCGAGGTCAGGGTCACTCGGGTCCACCGTGAGGACGATCTCCTTGACGCGCGCCTGCGGCGCGATGAGCGCCTCCACGCCGCGCACGATCTCGAGGGCCGGCAGATCCACCATGTCGAAGGTGGCGGCGCCCGCCTCGAGCTTGGCGTAACTCAACACCTCGCTGATGAGACCGACCAGATGACGCTGACTGCGCTGGATCCGGGCGAGCGCGTCGCTCTGCGCGGGAGTGACGGGTCCGTGGACGCCGAGCTCGATGAGCTGCGCGTAGCCCCCGATGGCGTTGAGCGGGGTGCGGAGCTCGTGGCTCATGGTCGCGAGGAATTGCGCCTTCACGGCATTCGCCCGCTCCGCCTCCTCGCGCGCGCGCTCGGCCTCCGCGTGCGCCGTGCGCTCGGCGGCGAGCAGCCGCTCCCGCTCGCCCGCCGCGCGCACGCGATCGGACATGTCGGTGAAGCTCAGATGCAGTCCGTCGTCCACCCGCACCGCCGTCACGCGCAGGGTGCGCTCCACGCCGCGTCGCGCGTAGGTCACGTCGTCCTGCCAGGGCTCCCTGGACGCCATGACGCGTGCATAGACTCCGAACCGCCCGGCCAGTACGGCGTCGGGATTGAACTCGGACAGCGTGCGGCCCACGATGCGCTCGTCACGCTCGAGGAGGATGCGATGCGCGCCCTCGTTGGCGTAGGTGAATTCGAAGTCCACGAGCGTCCCGTCCCTATCGCGCACGGCGCGCAGGAGCATGGAACCGTTGGGCGACGCGTCCTGCACGGCGCGAAACCGGGCCTCGCTCTCGCGCAGCTCCAGCTCGAGGCGCCGCCGGTCTTCCAGATCCAGCGCGCCGCCCGCCCACCCGAGGAGCGCGTCCGCCCCGTCGAGAATGGGCGCGGCCCTCGCCATGTGCCAGCGATATACGCCATCGTGCCGGCGAAGTCGCAGCTCCACCTCGAAGGGAGCGCGCGTGACGGTCGCCTCCTCGTGCACCCCGGTGACTCGTACCTGGTCGTCGGGATGCACCGCCTCCACCCACTCCAGGGCCTTGCCGACGGATTGATCCCGTCCCGTGTACTCGTACCAGCGTTGATTGAAGAACGACACAGCGCCCTGGGAGTCCTTCATCCACGCCAGCAGGGGCACGGCCTCGATGAACGACCGCAGCCTCGCCGCCTGCTCGGCCGCTGCGCGAACAGAGAGGCGCAGTTCCACTTCGCGCTGTGCGGAGGCGGCGAGCTCCGACAGCACCTCGATGTCTTCGGCCGTCCAGTCACGACGCTGGCTGTCGATGGCGCAGAACGAGCCGATGGGCTGTCCTCCAACGATCAGTGGCACGCCCACGTAGGCCGCCACTCCAAGCGTGCGCACCGTCGGGATGTCGCGGTATCGGGGATCGGCCTGCGTATCGGGGATGACGAGGGGCGTGTCGGAGTCTATCGCGTGATGACAGAACGTCGGGCCGGTGAGCTCGCGGAGGGAGGCGAGCGGCTCACCGAAGCCGCAGGTCGACTTGTAGAAATCGCGATGCTCGTCCACGAGCGAGATGAACGCGGAGGGCACGCCGACCAGCCGCACGGCCAGTCGCGTCAACCGGTCAAACGCTTCCTCGGTCTCGCTATCGAGCAGGCCTGTGGCCCGCAGCATGTCCAGGCGCGCGGTCTCGTCAGCGGCCCGCCCCGTCATCTCGCCCACTGCCATGCCCGCTCCCCACGCGAGTTGCCCGCACCAGTCCGCGTGAGGGAAAGGTGCCGTCGTGAGGGCGGTCCAACAAGTGGGCATGGCCGCGCGTACTACCTCGGCCGGCGGCGGTGAGGGTGGGGGTGGCGTCGCTCCGATCTCCCCCGCATCGTGCGTGAAGCCACTTTCATTCAAGTACTTCCTCCACCAGCCATGCCCACAATGGATCGCTTCCCGCTCCGCCGCGCCGTCGTGCCGTACGTCCTGACGGCGATCGCGCCATGGATCACGCCCTCGTCCCTCGTGGCCCAGTCCACCGGGAGCGCGATGAGCCCCGCCGCTGCGCGCGCGATGACCTTCATGGACATGCAGAACATGCGGCAGGCGAGCCTGCCGGTGCTGAGTCCGGATGGCCGTTCGGCGCTCTACACGTTGAGCCTTCCAGACTGGCAGGCGGCGCGGCGGCAGAGCGACGTGTACCTGACCCTCCTGTCGGCGGGTGCGGCCAGCGCCCGCCGCCTCACGTACACCGATGACAAGAACGAGACGTCGCCGGCCTGGTCGCGCGACGGCAAGCTCTTCGTGTTCCTCTCGGACCGTGATGCCGCCGTGGCGAGTGCCGCGAGCGCGGTCCGTGCCAGCACGCTGCCCACGAGCGGACCCGGCGCGCCGTACTTTCCGGCCGCCGTCGGCGGGGGGATGGGCGGTGCATCGTATCAGCTGTACATGATGCGTCCGGATGGCGGTGAGGCACGGCGCATCACCAGCGCGCGTGACGGCGTGTCCACGTATGCGTTCTCCAGGGACGGCGCGTGGCTGGTCTATCGCTCGGGCCTGTCCGGGAACGACCAGCTGTACGCACTCAGCGTGTCGGCGTTGACGGCCGGGGATTCGGTTCGTCCCACGCAGATCACGCGACACCCGAACGGGATCGGACTCTGGCGTTTCGCCGCCGATTCCAGGCGCATCTACTTCGTGACCGCCGACACCACGGACGCCGACGAGCGGCTGCGCCTGGAAAAGCGGTTCGATGTACGGGTCCGCAACGCGGAAACGCCGGTATCGAGCCTGTGGGCTCTCGATCTTCCCTCGCACCGCACCACGCGTCTCACACGAGACACGACCTACAGCGTGGGCGACTTCGACCTGTCGGACGACGGTCGGTGGATCGGATTCCGCGGCATCTCGTCGAACCGGTACGAGCGGAACATCCTGGAGCAGAACAACAACGCCGACCTCTATCTGCTGGAGACGGCGACCGGCCACATCGAGCGGCTCACGAACAACAAGGAAAGCGGCGAGAGCGGCCTGAGCTTCTCGCCGGACAGCCGCACCATCGCCTTCTCGGCGGCGGACGACTTCAAGATGATGCACAACGCTCGCGTCTACCTGCGTGAGGTGGCGGCGCGGGGCGCGCCCTTCAGGAAGCTTGGCGGCGGCTTCGATGGCAACGTGACCACGGGGTTCTGGTCCAGGGACGGCCGGACGATCTTCTTCAACGAGGGCGTGAAGGCGACCGACCAGGTGCTCGCGCTCGATGTGGCGAGCAACACGGTGCGTCCGGTGATCGCGGAGAAGGCCTCGGTACGCGCGCAGCAGGACGACGAGTCGGGTCGTATCCTCATCAGCTACGCCGATCCGCGCGTGCCACCCGCGTACTACACCGTGCCCAGCGCGCGGGAGATGGCCACGCGCAGCGCGTGGGTGCAGGTGACAGACGCCAACGCGTGGACTCGGCCCTTCGCGCTCGGTGAGACACAGGAGATCACCTGGACGTCGACGGATGGAAGCCCGGTCGGCGGGGTGCTCGTCAAGCCGGTCGGGTATCGGCCGGGACAGCGCTATCCGCTGATCGTGGGGATTCACGGCGGTCCCGCGTCGGCCGACGTGCTCGGCTTCAACGGCGGCTACGGCTCGCAGGTCTACGCTGGCGACGGCTACATGGTGCTGCTGCCCAATTACCGCAACTCCACCAACTACGGGCAGAAGTTCAAGATCGAGAGCCAGGGTGACTACTTCACCAAGGGCTACCAGGACATCATGACCGGCGTCGATCACCTCATCGCCCAGGGACTGGTGGACAGCACGCAGATGGGCGTGCTCGGCTGGAGCGCGGGGGGCCATTGGTCCAACTGGATCCTGGGGCATACCGACCGGTTCAAGGCCATCTCCACCGGCGCCGGCGTGTACAACTGGGTGTCGATGTACGGCGAGAGCGACACGCAGCGGACTCGGCAGTGGTATCTGGGCGACAAGATGTACTGGGATGATCCCGAGAGCTGGTGGCGGCAGTCGCCCGCGGCGTACATCAAGAACGCCAAGACGCCGACGATGATCCATGTGGTGGACAACGACCCACGCGTGCCGCGTCCCGAGAGTGAGGGGCTGCACATGGCGCTCAAGCGCCTGGGCGTGCCGACGGAGTTCTACGTGTATCCCGGCAACACGCACGGCATCCCCGATCCGCGCAACCAGCTGGTGAAGGCGACGGCGGAGAAAGCGTGGATGGACTTCTACGTGCGCCGGTCGGGCCGGAAGTTCGCCTGGCGTGACGTGCTCAAGACGGTGGAGACCGCCACGAACACGACCGCACCGGTCCAGCCGGCGCCGTAGCGCTGGCGTCGGCGGCATCCGTATTATTCAGGTGGCGATTTCCAACCGGCGAGGGAGCCCATGAAGGTCAGTCTCAAGGTGAACGGACAGAAGCGCACGGTGGACATCCCGGCGGACATGCCGCTGCTCTGGGCGCTCCGTGACGAGCTCGATCTCAAGGGCACCAAGTTCGGCTGCGGGGCGGCCCAATGCGGCGCGTGCACGGTGCACGTGAACGGCGTGCCCACGCGCTCGTGCGTGACTCCGGCTGCCACCGTGCAGGGCAAGGAGATCAACACCATCGAAGGTCTCTCCCCCGACGGAACCCACGCGCTGCAGCGCGCCTGGGAGGAGCTCGACGTGCCGCAGTGCGGCTACTGCCAGGCGGGCCAGATCATGTCCGCGGCGGCGCTCCTCGCCAGGAACCCGCGTCCAACGGATGCCGACATCGACACCGCGATGAATGGCAATCTCTGCCGCTGCGCCACCTACCTGCGCATCCGGCAGGCGATCCATCGCGCGGCGGAGCTCAAGATGGAAGCGACACAGGCCGGCGCGCCGCGCTCGCTGGGAGCACGCCGATGACCGCGCCCACGTCCACCGTCACGCGCCGCGACTTTCTCCGCGTGTCGGCCATCGCTGGCGGTGGCATCCTGCTCGCCAGCTACATGGAGCCGCTCGCCGCTTTCGAGTCGCTCGGCGCGCGACATGCCGCGGATCCGGCGCTCGGCACGTTCATCCGCATCACTCCTGACGGATTCATCACGATCATCGCCAAGAACCCCGAGTGCGGCCAGGGGATCAAGACGATGCTGCCCATGCTGATCGCCGAGGAGCTCGACGCCGACTGGAGCAGGGTCCGCATCGAGCAGGCGCCGCTGGACACGGTGCGCTTCACCAATCAATGGGCAGGGGGCAGCACGGCGACGCCGGTCAACTGGCTACCGATGCGCCGAGTGGGCGCCGCGGGGCGCGCCATGCTCGTGGCCGCCGCAGCGGCGGAATGGAAGGTGGACGCGTCCGAGCTGGAGACGGCGAAGGGTGTCGTGATGCATCGCGGGAGCGGAAAGCGAGCCACGTACGGCGAGCTCGCCACCGCGGCCGCGGCGATGCCCGCCCCCGATCTCGCGACCGTGCCGCTCAAGGATCCCAAGCAGTTCCGCATCATCGGCACGCGCGTGCGCGGCGTGGACAACCGGGCCATCGTGACCGGCAAGCCGCTGTACGGCATCGACGTCGTGGTGCCGGGCATGCTCTTCGCCACCTTCGCCAAGAGCCCGGTGTTCGGCGGCAAGGTGAAGAGCGCCAATCTGGACGTCATCAGGAAGGAGCCGGGGGTGCGTCACGCATTCGCCGTGGACGGTGGAGCGCCGTTGAACGGGCTACTGGGCGGCGTGGCGATCGTGGCCGACAGCTGGTGGCTGGCTCACCGTGCACGTCGACAGCTCACGGTGCAGTGGAGCGACGGCGCGGCCGGCGAGCAGAATTCGACCGGGATCATGACGAAGGCCGCCGAGCTGGCGAAGCTGCCGCCGCAGCGCTCGCTGCGCCGCGACGGCGACGTGGACGGGGCGCTCAAGGGCGCCTCGAAGATCGTGAAGGCCGAGTACGCGTACCCCTTCATTGCCCACGCGCCGCTGGAGCCGCAGAACTGTACGGCGTCGTACCGCGACGGCAAGCTGGAGATCTGGGCTCCCACGCAGGCGCCGGAGGGGGGACGTGCCCTCGTCGCGCGCACCCTCGGCATCAAGGAGGAGGCGATCACCATCCACATCATTCGCTCCGGGGGCGGGTTTGGCCGGCGGCTCAACAACGACTACATGGCGGAGGCTGCCTGGATCGCCAGGGAGGCGGGCGTGCCGGTGAAGCTGCTCTGGACGCGCGAGGACGACATGCAGCACGATTTCTATCGTCCGGGCGGGTTCCATCATTTTACGGGCGGTGTGGATGCGAGCGGCCGGCTCGTCGCGTGGTCCGACCACTTCGTCTCGTTCGGCGAGGGGCAGACGTTCGCGCCGTCGGCGGCCATCGGCGCGGGCGAGTTTCCGGCGCGGTTCGTCCCCAACTTCGCGCTCGACAGCTCGGTCATGCCCATCGGCATTCCCACCGGCGCCCTGCGCGCGCCGGGCAGTAACGGTATCTCGTACGCCGTGCAGGGATTCATCGACGAGCTGGCGCATGCGGCCGGCAAGGATCCGCTGCAGTTCCGTCTCGATCTGCTCGCCGCCGAGCAGCCGGCTCCCGCGCCGGTGCCGGGGGCAACCGGTCCGCAGCCCGTGTTGTTCGACGGCGCGCGAATGCGGGGCGTCCTGGAGCTCGTGGCGGAGAAGTCGGGTTGGGGCAAGAAGCTTCCGCGCGGCACCGGCATGGGCGTCGCGTTCCACTTCAGCCATCGCGGCTACTTCGCCGAGGTCGTGCAGGCGAGCGTCACACGTGCCGGCAAGCTCACGCCGCAGAAGGTGTGGGCGGTGGGCGACGTGGGCAGCGAGATCATCAATCCGAGTGGCGCGGAGAACCAGGTGCAGGGATCCGTGCTGGACGGGCTGGCGCAGGCGCTGGCGCAGGAGATCACCTTCACCAGGGGCCGCACCGTGCAGAGCAATTTTCACGACTTCCAGCTGCTGCGGCACGCTCAGGCGATTCCGGTCGAGGTCACCTTCCTCAAGACCGCTTTCCCACCGACCGGACTCGGCGAGCCGGCGCTGCCCCCGGTGATCCCCGCCCTGTGCGGTGCGATCTTCGCCGCCACGGGCAAGCGGGTTCGGTCGCTGCCGCTGAGCCGGGCGGATCTGCGGTGGGGGTGATTTGAACGGTTTTCGGTTGTCGGTTTTCGGCACTGGCACACCAGACTTCGTCCGGTGTGCCATTGCCGTCATGGCCTACTCGCGTCGCTCAGAGACCAGGGATGGCCGGAAAGCGTAAACTGTAAACCGGCCCTCACGGCACCGGCTTCTGAAACGGCGCCAGCTGCTCCTCCACCGTCTTCTTGTCGCCGACGACGACGATCGTCATCCGGTCCGGCGTGATCTGTTCCCGCGCGACGCGGCGCACGTCGTCGGGTGTCACGGCCATGACGCGCGCGACGTAGCCGGTGAGGTAGTCGTCGCCGAGTCCCTGGATGCTCGTATTGATCAACTGGCTGGCGATGCCGCCGCGCGACGCGTTCTGCAGGGTGAAGATGCCGATCATGTTGTTCTTCACTCCCTCCAGCTCCGCGCGGGGCGGCGGCTCGTTCCTGAGCCGCTCGATCTCGCTGAAGATCTCCTTGAGCGCGGCACCAGTGAACTTCGTCGTCACGTCGGCCTGTTCCGTCCAGTTCGCGTCCTGGCGGTGTGTGCCGATGATGCTCTGCGGCGAGTAGGTGTAGCCCTTGGCTTCGCGGATGTTGGTGGTGATGCGCGAGCCGAAGGTGCCGCCGAGGAGGGCATCGGTCACCTGTAGCGCGGTGTAGTCGCGCGAGCCGGGCGCCACGACGGGGAGCCCCATGATGATCGTGGACTGCGGCGCGTTGGGGCGGTCGATCAGCGTGACCATCGGTGACGCCCGCGGCGTGGGCGGCTTCTGCGTGGGCGCCATCCCCGCCTTCCAATCGCCGAACGATTCGCGCACGGCCTTCTCCATCGCCGCCGCATCGAAGACGCCCACCACGTACAGGTGCGACCGCGCCGCGCCGAAGTTCTTCGCGTAGAAGTCGCGCGCCTGCGCGATGCTGTAGCCACGAAGCATCGCCTCGGCGGGGAAGATGCGCCCATAGGTGTGATCGCCGTAGATGGCGCTCATGAACTTCTCGCGCGCCTGGGTGCTGGCCTGGCTCCGGGCGATGGAGAGACTGCGAAGGCGGCCGGCGATGATGCGCGGCAGCTCGCTCTCTGGCAGGCGTGGATTCCGCGTGACATCGGCCACCAGCCGCACCATCTCGGGCCCGCGCTCGGCCAGCACCGTCCCCCCGATCTGCGAGGCATCCTCTCCCACGGCCACCGTCACGCTCCCTCCCATCGCCGCGCCCTGCTCGGCGATCTGCAGCGCCGTACGCGTCGTCGTCCCTTCGCGCATCAGCTCACCGGTGACATCCGCGAGCCAGGTCTGCGTGACCTCCTCGTCGATGTTGCCCGTGCGGATGGAGTTGACGACGGACACCTTGGGGATCTTGCCGAAGGGGACGAACGTCACCTGCAGTCCGTTGGCCAGGGTGAACTGCCGCTTGGGTGGCAGCGTGAAGGCCTTGGGCGTACCGAGCGCGGGAGGCTGCTCCCGGGCGGGCGTTGGCTGCTGCGCCGCGGCACTCGCGGAAATTCCGGCGAGCGCGAGACAGTGCATCGCGGATCGCATGGTTGGGGTGCGCATTGTTCGGCTCCGCATCTAGTGAGTGCCGGCGGGCTTCTTGGCCGCCACGATGAATTCGATGGTGCGGTTGGTCGGACGCAGGTATTCCTGCGCCGTCCGCTGCAGGATCGCTGGTGTCACCCGCGAAAAGCCCGCCTCGAGCTGGTTGATGCGCTGCGGCTCGTTGTCGAACAGCGCGAACGACGCGAGCATGTTGGCGCGGCCGAAGCCGACGAGCGACTCCATCTGGGAGAACAGCGCGGAGCGCATCTTCACGACGGCCCGGTCGAGTGTGGCCTGGTCCACGGGCCGCTCGCGCAGCGGCATGATGGCCGCGTCGAAGGCGGCGACCAGCGAATCGGGCGACTTGTCGGCATCGTGAAAGGCCGTGACGGCCCAGAGGATCGGGCCCTGATAGTCGAACATGCCGCCGAGGCCGAAATTGATGCCGCTGGCGACGCCGCTCGTGAGCGCGCGTTTCTGCACGAGCTCCTGGTAGAAGCGCGAGTCGCGCCCCTGTCCGAGGATCTGATCGATCAGGCCGAACGCGTACCACTCCGGCGTGAATCGATCCGGCACGTGGTAGCCCAGACCGATCGCCGGCCGAGGGGCGAGTGAATCGATCCGCGTGAACCGCTTTTCCGCCGTCTGCCGCTTCTCGGAGAGATCGGGCTTGGCCGGAAGCGCGGACGGCGGGATGGGAGCGAAGTAGTCGCGGATCCACTGCTTCGTCGTCCGCGCGTCGAAGTCGCCCGTGACCACGAGCACGGCATTGTTGGGCGCGTAGAACGTCTTGAAGAAGCTGGCCGCGTCGGCGGCGCTCGCCTTGTCCAGGTCCTCCATGTCGCCGTAGAAGTTGTGCGCGTTGAACCAGTTCTCGTTCGCCCTCATCGGCAGGTCGATCCAGGGAAAGCCGCCGTACGGCTGGTTGAGCACGTTCACGCGCACCTCGTTCTTCACCACATCGCGCTGGTTGTTCACGTTGATCGTGTCGATCGCGAGCCCCTTCATGCGGTCCGCCTCCGCCCAGAGGATGCGACGGAGCGCGTGCGTGGGCACGACCTGGAAATAGTTCGTGAAATCGAACCGCGTGGAGCCGTTGAGGATGCCCCCGTTCTGCTCGACGAGCCTGATGAACTCCATCTTGCCCAGGTTCCTCGAGCCCTGGAACATCAGATGCTCGAACAGGTGCGCGAAGCCGGTCCGCTCGCGCGGCTCGTTGCGGAAGCCGACGTGGTAGTAGGTGGCGACGATGGCGGTGGGAACGGTGGCGTCCGGAGAGAGCACCACCTTGAGGCCGTTCGGCAGGGTGTAGTACTCCACCGGCACGCGGAGTGCCGGGCCACCTCTCGCGGACTGGGCCGCCACGGGTGAGACCGGCGGGAGCATCAGCGCGGCGAGCGCGCCGATGCGGAGACAGCGGGAAGTTCGCATGGAGACTCTGAGAGAGAGATGCGTCAAGATCGGTCGCCGCCAACTCCGCGGCAATAGCTCAGCGCTCAGCGCGGGATCGCATGCCTCGTCAGTTACCTTTGAGCGATGTCACGCGCTGCGTTTCTCGCCTTCCGCCGCACGCTTGGTCCCGCGCCGAGGCTCGTCCGCATGACGGCGCGCGTGCGCGGGCTCGACCTGGCCGTCTGGACATCCGAGCCCGTGACCGGCACGCTCCCCCTGCTCCTCGTGAACGGCGGGATGCTCTACGACCATTCGCTGCTGTGGCCAGCGCTGTCGCCGCTGGCGGCGCATCGCCAGGTCATTCTCTACGACCAGCGTGGTCGTGGTGCGTCCCAGGCGCCTCTCGAGCCGCTCGGTGCCACGGTCCACGATGACGCCGCCGACGTCGGCGCGCTGCGCCGCGCGCTGGGTATCCGGCGGTGGGACGTGCTCGGCCACTCGTGGGGCGGAGGCATCGCCATGCTCGGCGTGGCGCGCGACCTCGCGGGCACTCGGCGACTCGTCACGGTGGATGCAGTGGGTCCCACCAGCGACTGGATGCCGGCGCTGCAGCGGAACGCGCTTGCACGCACGGAGGGAGAGGGGCGCGCGACACTCGAGCAGCTCTACGGGGTGCCGCTCCATCTGCCCGACCCCGACACGCACAGCCGCTTCTCTCGCGCGGGCTATCGCGCCTGGTTCGCCGACGCGGAGATGGGCGGGCATTTCGTGCCGCCGGTGGCGACGAGCATCACCGGCGCCGCCGTCGCCGCGAGGCTGCGCCGCGACGGCTACGATTGGCGGGCGGAACTGCGTGCCGTTTCCATTCCCACGCTCGTCCTGCACGGAGAACAGGATGCCATCCCCGCGTCGGTGGCCCTGGAGCTGAAGGCGCTGTTGCCGCGGGCCACGCTCTCCCTCATTCCCGATGCCGGGCACATGCCATTCTGGGAGACGCCGGAACGATTCTTCGAGTTGGTCGAGGCGTTCGTCCGCGAGCCTCTGGCCTGATGACCCGCCGCCCATGAGCCACCCTCACCACATGCCCGAAGCCGGCGATTCCGGGGAGACTGGCTAGTTCGCCTGCGCGTCGAGCTGCTCCCGGTGGTTCTGATCGCCGGATTGACGATCGCCGTCGGAGTGGGGGCGGCACGCTCGGCGCGCGCGCGGCAGGAGCGGCTGCACGTCCGCGCGCTCGCCGCCGACAGCATTCTGGCGAGCGGCGGCGTGCGTCATGGCGCGGTCGTCCGCAAGCCGTTGCCGTCCGGGACGCGACAGCGCATGTCGCCCACCGATCTGCGCGCCCGGGTGAGCAACCTGTCACCCGGCACGTACATCGGCGATATCCTGATGGAGCAGGACAGCACCCTCTATCAGTGGCCCGAACGATTCGCCAACGCGGTGCGCGTCCACATCGCGCCTGGCGACGACGTCGCGGGCTGGGACGCGGCCTCGCCCGCGATGGCGCGCGCAGTGTTCGATGAATGGAGCATCGCGGGCTTTCCCCTGCGCTTCGTCTTCATCTACGACCCCGCCTCCGCCGACATCATCATCCAGTGGGTCGACCGCTTCGCGGCGGAAGAAGGCCAGCGGATCGGGCTCACCGAGCGGACGCACACCAGCGAGTACGCCATCGCGAGCGCACGCATCGACATCGCGACGCACGACAGTACCGGGCGGCGCCTCTCCGCCGGCACCGTCGCCGGCATCGTGCGTCACGAGGTGGGACATGCGCTGGGGCTGAATCATGCCTCGGATCCCACGAGCGTGATGTTCCGCGAGTCGGCGACGTCGACGATCAGTGCGTCGGATCGGGCGACGCTGCGACTGCTCTATCTCGTGCCGCCGGGGTCGTTGAAGGAGTGATGTCGTTCCAGGAGCACGCTGTGCCGACACGCGTTCGCTCTGCGACCAGGTCAACGCCGCGCTCGAACGCCCTATGTCAGCGCCTCGAGCTTGCGGCCCTCGGGCACCAGCGACTTGTGGATGGCGAGCGCGGCGATCGCACCATCGGCCGCGGCCGCCACGGCGAGCTGCGGGCCGGGAATGATATCGCCGGCGGCAAAGCAGTTCCGCACGGAGGTGTGATACGCGTCATCCACGATGATGTGCCCCCCCGCATCGCGCTTGCAGCCGAGCTGCGCGCCGAGATCATCCGCAGGCACCTGCCCAATGGCGAAGAAGATCTTGTCGGTGTCGAGCTGCATGCCGTCCTCGAACTCGAGCGACTGCACGCGCGTTCCGCTGTGGCGGACGCAGGTGATCTTCGATTCGAGCACGGGAATGTTCAGGGCGTCGAGCTTCTGGCAGTACTCGCCGAGATCGAACGTCGTCGGCTCGCCGTTCGTGCAGATGATGATGTCGTGCGTCCAGGTCGTGAGATTGAGAGCGAGTCCCACTGCCTTCCGTCCGCTGCCGATCACGACGACCTGCCTGTCGCTGCACTCGTGGCCGTCGCAGTCGGGACAGACGTGCGCATTGGCGCCGTACACGTGCTCCAGACCCGGGATGTCCGGCCACATGTCCTTCACGCCGATGGCGAGCAGCACCCGCCGAGCCTTGATGGTGTCGCCACTGTCCATGCACAGCGCGAAGCTGTCGTCGTCCGGATGCGTGACGAACTCGCAGAGCCCGTCAACGAGCCGGACGCCGCTGGCGCGCGCCTCGTCGCGGCCCTTGCCGCGCAACTCCGAGGGTCGGATGCCGGGGTGCCCGAGAAAGCCGTTCACGCCGCGCGTTTCCCAGTTGCGCGGATCTCCGGAATCCACCACCACTACGGTGTGCAGATACCGCGCGAGCCACAGGGCCGCGCTCAGCCCGGCCGGACCACCGCCGACGATGGCGACATCATGGATGTCCTCATCGCTCGTTCCCGCCTTGTGCTCCGCCACCCTGTCTCCCTCGCGACCGTGTCCGCACGCACCGGGCAAGAAGAGGTCCGCCGGCGAGCGAACGACCGGACGCGCTCACCAGCGGAGCACCAGCTTGCGAGCCCGGCGGTCCCGGACGATCTCCATCTCCAGCGCACGCTCGCCATTCTCCGCCGCCAGTCCGACCAACTCGCGCATCTCGGACACGCTGCTCACGTCCTGCGGGCCGATCCGCACGATCACGTCACCCGGCTCGAGCCCCGACTCGGCCGCCGGTGTGCCGCGCGGCGTACGGGTAACCAGCACTCCCTGCGCGACGCCAAAGGGCTGCGCCAGCCGGCCGGTGAGCGTCGCCAGTTCCGCCCCCGCTACCCCATTGGCCGAGAAGCCGAAGAGAGTCGGGGCGGACGGGGGCAGGAGCACGCCCGGCGCCGCGACGCCCACTCCCGCGACTCGCGGCCGCATGGGCGCGCGCGGGGCCGCTGGGGCGTCGGAGCGTCCCGAGAACCCCGCGCCTTCGGCCGCGGCGGCCCACGCCTGCAGGGGGATCATGAGGTCGTTCTCCTTGCCTCGCCGCACGACGATCCGCTCGGGCGCCGGGGCCACCACCACGGGCACCTCGCGCGTGCGCCCGTCGCGCCGGAAGCGGACCAGCACGCGATTGTTTGGGCGCAGCAGCCGCGTCATCGAGATGTCGGCGTTGCGCAGGTCGCGTCCGTCGTAGGCCATCACCGTGTCGTTGGGCGCGAGGCCGGCGCGCTGGGCCGGCGAGCCGGGATCGACCGAGACGACCTGAGGATGAACGAAGTAGCGCAGCAGCACTTCGCCGCCCTCGATGCGCGGCAGAAGCGACGGGCCGGTGAGGACGAGCCCCATCCAGCCTGTCAGCCGCGCCGAGGCGGGCGAGAAGGCGCGGGACATCGCCGACGTCCCGCCAGCGTCGCTCATCCGCTCCACCTGCACCTGCATCTGTCCAGGCGTGCCGGCCACATGCACGCGCAACGTCTGCAGTTCGCCGGTGCGCTCCACGAGATGACTGAGCTGCATGATCGTGCGATCGAGCTGTTCGGCGAGCGCCCGCCGGTCGATCACGCTCAGCGCGTCTTCGTCATAGGATCGGGCCAGTGAATCCGCCCGCTGGCGGAGACGTTGCATCTGTCGCTCGGCGTCCGCCTCGGCCTGCGGCGTACGGATGCGCAGTTCGGTGCGTGACTGCGCGGCCAGGGGCGAGGCGGACGTGGCGCCGATGAGCGCGAGCGAGGCCAGCATGGCGACGCCAGCGCTCGATGGGATCGTGGGATGAGGGGAGCGGGAAGACGACATCAGAAGCTGTTGACGCGAAGGCTGGTCGGCAGCGAGGTATTGAGCTGGCGCAGTGTGGCCTCTCGCTGGCCGAGGGTGGTGAGGTAGTACCCGTTGATGACGGGATCGTGGGGCGCCTGCCGCGTGGCCTCGCCCATGGTGGAGAGCACCTGATCCAGCGCCGCGAGGCGCGAACGCACGGCAACCGGACTGTCCGCCTGCGTCGCACCGCTGTCGTGCTCGGCGAGGAACGCCGTTGCCTGCTGGTAGCGGTGCTCGTACTCCAGCTGCGCCGCGCGCGCCTCGGCCACGGAGGCGAAGGCGACGGAGTCGCCTGCCAGGCGCGCGACCCGCGCCACCCGGGCGTCCACCTCGGCCGCCGTGGCCGTCACGCCAGTCACGCGGTCGCCGGGAATGGGCGTCGCACCCGCGCTCGTTCGGCCCGCCATCACCCCGCCTGCCAGGAGCAGCAGCGCCGCGGCCGCCTGGAGCGGCCAGCGGCGCACCTTCGTCGCTCGTTGCCCGGCGATGGAAACGACGTCGGCCCCCGTCTCGCGCGCCAGCTCCGCGGCGATCGCGTCCCAGCGCGTGAGCGGCAGTCCGAGCGGCTGGCGCTCCGCCCGCGCCATGGCGACGAGCGACCGATACGCCGCCCGCTCGGTGGCGCAGTCCGCGCACAGGGCGAGGTGCGCGGCCTCGGCGGCCGACGGTGGGGCGTCGCCCAACTCGGCGAGTCGATCAGTAGATACGTGCAGCATGGTCCGGCGTCCTCGTGCGTGGCGACTCGTACGGTGCGTCGATCATGTGGGCCAGGAGCACGCGCAATCTTGCGCGTGCCTTGAACAGTTGCGACTTGGAGCCGCCGGCCGTGATGCCCAGCTCCGTGGCGATCTCCTGATGGGTGTAGCCTTCCACGTCGTGCAGCAGGAACACGGTGCGTGCGCCCGGCGGGAGCTTGGCCGCCGCCTCCTCGATCGACGCGGCGAGCAGCGCCCGCTCGGCTTCCGGCTCCACCGCGGCGGTGTCGTCCTCCACCGCGACCTCGATGGCGGCCGAGCGACGCGTGCTGCGGAGCGCGTTCAGCGTGCGGTTCACCGCGATGCGGTGCGCCCAGGTACCGAACTGCGCATCCCCGCGGAAGCTCGGCAGGGCGCGAAAGATCTGGATCCAGACCTCCTGCGCCACGTCGGCGGCCAGATCCTGGTCGTGACCCATCAGACGTCGTACCACGACGTCGATGTGCGGCGCGTGGCGCGTCCAGAGCGCCCTCATCGCCGCCTGGTCGCCGCTGACGGCGCGCTGTACGGTGAGTTGTTCATTCTCCATGACGTCCAACGGATTGGTCACGACCGCCGGGCCAAGGGTTGCCGGCCGGCGAGGTCGAGACAGGAAGATGATGCCTGGCGGCAGCTGATTCGTCATGGCCATACGGGCGGAGACAGTCGTCTGCTTCACGACTCGGTACAGCGCCAGGCGATCGAGCCGATACTGAGTTCATCGCAGCCTGGAGCCGACTTCGTAAACGGTTGTTCATGGTGGATTGACCATGTGTTTACGCCGAGCTGTGGCGGCACATTAGCGGACACAGCGTATCGCGTGACGCTGCAAGGTCTTGCTCGTCGTCTGCATACGTCGCATGATTGACTGAACAGCGCCGCATGGAACTCGTGGCGTTTGCGGCTGGTACTCGTTCCTACCGGGCAATGGTCGTCCTCCCCGCCCGGTTTTCCTCCTCAGATCCAGCACGCCTGGCCATTTTGCTGCTTCGGGCAGCCGGTCGTCGCGTGACATTCGCCGGTTCCCCGGGAGCACCGCGTTGCTGAAGCCGCTGTACGCTGCCGCCATCCTGCTCATTCCGCCCGCGCCGGCGAGTCCCGTCAGCGACGGGCTGCCCGCCAAGGCGCCCAGCGCCGTCGGCATGTCCGCCGCACGCCTGGCGAACATCGATCGCGTGATCGAGCGCGGAATGAAAGCGGGCGGCTACCCGGGCGCGGCCGTCGTCGTCGGACGCAAGGGCGCGACCGTCTGGGAGAAGGGGTTCGGCAAGCTGGGGTGGACGAGCAGCGCGGCCAATGTGGTCGCCTCGCGCTCGATCTATGACCTCGCCTCGCTCACCAAGGTGGTCGGCACGACCACCGCCGTGATGATCCTCTTCGATCAGGGCAAGCTACGGCTCGACGACCCGGTCGTACGGTACATCCCCGAGTTCACCGGCGGCGGCAGGGAGCGCGTCACCATCCGTCTGCTGCTCGAGCATCGCTCCGGACTTCCGGCCGGACGCGACATCTGGCGCGTCGCGCATTCCCCCGAGGAGGCGCGCGCCGCCATCATCGCCACGCCGCTCTTCGCGGCGCCAGGCCAGTACTACGAGTATTCGGATCTCGGTGCGGACATGCTCGGCTTCGTCGTGGAGGCGGCGACCGGCGCTCCGCTCGACCAGCTCCTTGCCGACAAGGTGTTCGCGCCGCTCGGGATGGGGGACACGCGCTTCCGTCCCGACGCGTCGCTTCGCGCGCGCATCGCTCCGACCGAGCTCACGCCGCCGCGCGGCTACCCGATCCGCGGCGAGGTGCACGACGAAAACGCGTATGCGCTCGGCGGGGTCGCCGGTCACGCGGGTCTGTTCAGTACGGCGAGCGACCTCTCGATCTTCGCGCAGATGATGCTCAACGGTGGCACGTACAACGGCACGCGCATCGTGGCCGATTCCACCGTTGCGCTCTTCACCAGGCGTTCGGCGGGCACGCGCGCGCTCGGCTGGGACACCTGCGCGGGCCACAGCGGCTGCGGCACGTACATGGGCCCCAACGCCTATGGCCACACCGGGTTCACCGGCACGTCGCTCTGGATCGATCCGGACCGCGAGATGTTCGTGGTGCTCCTCACCAACCGCGTCCACGCCGCCAAGGCGCGCCGGCCGGCGAAGGTGATCAGCGACGTCCGCGCCGACCTGGCTGACGCGGCGGCGCTGGCGGTGACCGACTTCGGCGACGGCGTGCTGTCGATGCCGAGATCCTTCCGCGCCGACCGCGCCGTCGGGTGGAACAAGCCGGAACGGGTGGCCAGCAAGAGCAAGCGTGGCCGGTCGTCGCGCTCATCGGCGCGGTCGTCCAGAAGCGCGCGGTCGCGGGGGGCGGCGCTCAGGTCACGTGCCGGCCGGAGCGCGGCCAAGAGCTCCAGTCGCACGTCGAGCGCGCGCGCTGCGACGAAGAAGCGCTCGGCGACGTCGGCGAAGAAGCGTCCGGCGGCCACGTCGAGCGCGAGAAAGAAGTCGGCCTCGAAGAAACGGAGCTGATTGCGGTAGGGAGCGGGACTGGTGATACTCCAAGGTATCCCCGTCCCGAGCGCCGCACCGATGTCCACAGAATCGCCTGATCGTGACGCCACAGCCTCCGCGGCCCCGGTCGCCGGAAGTGCCGCGGCGTTCTCCGAGTTCAGCCTGGAGCAGGCCAAGCTGGCGTTGCGCAAGGTGAAGGACCCGGACCTCAACCTCAACATCGTCGATCTCGGCCTCGTCTACGACGTGCGCGTCGTGAACGGCAACGATGTGGAGGTGGACATGTCGCTCACCTCGCCCGGCTGCCCGAGCGGCCCCGAGATCATGGGCGACGCCGAGCGGGCGCTGAAGGCGATTCCGGGTGTTGGCGCGGTGGCGGTGAATCTGATCTGGACGCCCTTCTGGACGCCCGACCGGATCGAGCCTCGCGTGCGTGCGTACATGGGGTTGTAGCCCATGCTAGAAGCGTGGACGCGGATCTGATCTGATCGAACTACTGATCGACACGGCTCGTCCGGTGAAGAGGCGACACCCCTGCGCCGGGGCGCGCTCTGCAACTACTGGAGCGATGTGCTGTTGCCGCTACCGCAGGATGAAACCAGGATCGGTCGCCGGCCGGCGCGCGGCGTTGGCGGCGATCCAGCCGGTCATGTACATCCAGCGCGTGATGCGCGTGAGCTTGCCGTAGTCGATCGTCTGCGGCTCGTCGCGCGGGGTGTGGTAGTCGTTGTGCAGGTTGCTGGAGAAGAACAGCGACGGCACGCCGCGCTCCGCGTAGGGAACGTGATCGCTGCGGAAGTACCAGCCTTCCGGATGCGACGGCCGGTCCCACAGCGAGTCGATCGCGAAGCGGCTGGTCGCCCGGTTGGCGTCGAGCGCCATCTGCACCAGCGCCGCGGAGTTGCGATGCGGCGGCTGCGAGCCGAGCAGCGCCGCGGTGTCCGGATGATTGCGGCCGAGCATGTCCCCGTTGAGCACGGCGGCGATGCTGGCAAGCGGCACGACGGGGTGCGCCACGTGATAGCGCGAGCCGAGCAGGCCGCGCTCCTCGGCGCCGTGGAAGATGAACAGGGCCGAGCGCTTCCCCGGCTGCTTCACGAACGCGCGGGCGATCGCGAGGATGGCCACGCTGGTCGTCGCGTTGTCGTCGGCGCCGTTGAAAATGGAATCGCCGTTCACCGTGTAGCGCACGCCGTCGTGATCCTGGTGCGAGCTGAAGACCACGTACTCGTCGCGCAGGCGGGGGTCGGTGCCGCGCACCTCGCCGATCACGTTCACCGACGGGTACTCGAACGACTCGGCGCGGAGCTGGATCTCGGCGCGCTGGCCGTCGGTGCGCCAGTCGCTCAGCGCACCAGCGTGGACGAGCAGGACCGGGATGCCCGTCACCGGCGCCGGCAGCGAACTGGCCGGCGCGGCTGGCGTCGCCGGCGGCCGCACGAACCGTGGCACGCCCCCCACTACATCGTATGCTCCGCGCGACTGCACCCGCACGATGCCGTCGAACGCGCGATCGGCGGTGGCGTCGCCAACGATCACGACGCCCACCGCGCCGCGGCGGGCGAGCGAGGCGCCCATCACCCCCAGTGCGGCACGGGTGTAGTTGTAGTCGGGCGTGTTGGTGGTGGAACGGATCAGCGAGGGCGGCGGCGCCAGCATTCGCGCCACGGCGATCCTGCCACGGACATCGACGGTGCTGTCGCTCGGGTTGGCGAGATAGATCGTGGAGGCCGCCACATCCACCGCGACGTTGCTCGTCGGGGTCACATCGGTCCAGAGGGCCAGCGTGCGCCCGGCCACGCGCACCGAGCTGTTGGGCGTGGAGATGCGCGTGCGTCGCATGTTCCACCACTGGTAGTAGCTCCGCATGTCGCCCCTGGGGGCGAGGCCGATCCGGCGCATCTCGTCGGCCACCCATACCGACGCGCGCATCTCGTCCAGCGTGCCGGCCTCGCGCCCGCGCATCTCGTCGCCGCCCATCAGATACAGGTCGCGCTTGATGTCCGCTTCGCGAATGGCCGACATCGCCGCGGGCGGCCGTGAGGTGGACTGCGCGGCGAGCGCCGCAGGCACGAGCAGAAGGGCGGCGGCAGCAAGGTGTCGTGTCATGTCAGGCGATGCTCTCGGGCTGGAGAACTTTCTCCACGGCGCGGCCGCCGGTGGCGCTGACGTAGTACACCTTGGCCTCCTGTCGCGTGTGTACCACACGTTTCACGTCGTTGTCCTCGAAGTAGATGCCGGCGTCGTTGTCGCAGGCATACCCGGGCGCGAGCGCGCCGGATGCGATCAGTCGCTGGTACAGCGGCCGGCGCTGCGCCTCGGCGTCGTAGTGCGGGCAGTGGCTCCCCTTGATGAAGCCGAGGCACCTCACGATCGAGAGCTCCTTCGGTCGCGAGTCGGTGGTGCCTGCCTCGAACCAGCAGAGCGAGCCGGCGCTGGCGCCGCCGAGGACGATGCCCTGGTCCCACGCCTTGCGAAGGATGACGTCGATCCCCTGCGCCTGCCAGATCGCCTGTTGATTCAGCGTGTTGCCGCCTGAGCAGACGATGCCGTCCACCGAGAGCAGCACGTCTTCCCAGCTCCGCGTCTGGGTGTAGCTGGCGATGAAGCTGCGCTGCACCTGCGGCTCCACGTCGAGGCGCGCACAGTCCTGATACCAGCGGATGATGCCGCTCTCGCTGTCGGCCGAGGCGGTGGGAAGGTAGAGCAGCTTGGGCCGCTTCTTTCCGGTGAGCGTGGCCATGTAGCGGATGAAGCCTTCGCGGAATCCGCCGCCGGCGATGAGAATCTTGCGCGCGGAGGCGGAGTGCGGCGTGTCGTGGCGCATCGTGGCGAGCAGGCTGGGGTTCAGGCCGGCGGGAGCGAGGTGACTCGCACCGAACGCGACCGCGCTCAGTGCGGAGGAGGAGAGGAACTCGCGTCGCTCCATGGTGCGCCTTCCGAGGTTGGTGAGTGGTGGGGATGGGATCGGCGGCGAGCGGTGTGCGTGCACGCCGACCGTCAGCGCAATATGCGACGTGTCGTCGCGTCCGCACTAGAGTCCTCGCGCCACTTCACCTTCTCACAGTCGGCCCAGCGCCTTCACCAGCAGATCGGGGTGGTCGCCGAACAGGCCGTCCACGCCCAATGCGACGAGCTCCCGTACCTCGGCCAACGCATCGCCGAGGTAGCGGGGGGGGAGAAACTGCGGCTCGGGGCGCAGCGTCCACACGTGTACGAGCAGTCCCGCCGCATGCGCGTCGCGCACGACGGAGGTCGGGCTCGCATCCCGGGCGAGTGGCACGACGAGCCGCGTGTTGGCACCGATCCCGTCCGCGTACGTGGCGATCTCGCGGAGGGCGGCGAGCGTCACCTGGCTCGGTTCGGTCACCAACTGTACCAGTCTCACGCGTGTCTGGCCGCGCAGAGCGCGCAGATTCTCCACCTCGAACGATTGAATGAACACCGGCGCGTCACGGCGATCCAATCCGCGCGCCCGGAGCGCGGCGACGAGCGTTTCCTCGAGTGGAAGACCGATGCTTCGCGAGTACGTTGAATGCTTCGTCTCGGGATACACTCCCACCACCCGTCCACGCCGCTGACCGGCGCTATCGGCCAGCGCCAGCACTTCCTCGAACGTGGGGACGGCGAACTGGCCGTCGTACGCGTGCGAGCGAAATGGCAGCCGTTCCCGCGCGCGGAGCGTACGCAGCTCTTCCAGGCTGAAGTCCTCGGCGAACCATCCGGTCACCGACTCCCCGTCGATCATCCTGGTGGCGCGGCGCGCTGGAAACTTCGTTGCCGCGTCGGTCGTGCCGCCGATCTCGTTCTCGTGTCGCGCGACCAGCACTCCGTCGCGCGTGCTCACGAGATCGGGCTCGATGAAGTCGGCGCCCATCGCGATCGCCAGGGCGTACGCGGCGAGGGTATGCTCGGGGCGGTGCCCGCTGGCACCGCGATGCGCGATCACCAATGGACGCGGTTCGGCGGCGAGCTCGCGTGACGCATTCTCCGATCGTGGACGGGCCTGCACTGCGCCACAGGCGACGAGCAACGGCAGCATGACGAGCCATGCCACGCGCGGTCTATCCATTCGCTGCCTCCGACACCGCGCGTCCCGCCGTGCGACCCGAGAAGATGCATCCTCCCAGAAAGGTGCCCTCGAGGGCCCGATAGCCGTGCATCCCCCCGCCTCCGAACCCCGCGGCCTCACCGGCCGCGTACAGTCCCGGTATGGGATGCCCGTCGTCACCGAGCACGCGGCTGGAGAGATCGGTCTCGAGCCCGCCGAGCGTCTTGCGCGTGAGAATCGAGATGCGCACGGCGATCAGCGGCCCGGCCCTGGGGTCGAGCAGCCGATGCGGGCGCGCGACACGGGTGAGCCGGTCGCCGATGTACGCGCGCGCACCGCGCATCGCCACGATCTGCGCATCCTTGCCGAACGGGTTGTCGATCTGTGAGTCGCGCGCGCGCACCACACGCTCCACTTCGGCAAGGTGCAGCCGCGGCTCCTCGGTGATGTCGTTCATGCCGGCCACGAGCTCGGGCAATGTGCGCCGCACCACGAAATCGACGCCGTGCGTCTTGAACGCCTCCACCGGCGCCGGTGCGCCGGGCAGCGCGCGCGCGGCGGTCATCCGGAGGCTCTTGCCGGTGAGGTCCGGGTTCTGCTCCGAGCCCGAGAGCGCGAACTCCTTGCGGATGATGGACTGTGTCAGCACGAGCCAGCTGTAGTCGAACCCCGTCCGCACGATGTGCTCGAGCGTGGCCAGCGTGTCGAAGCCGGGAAAGCACGGCGCGGGGAGCCGCTGGCCGACCGCGTCGAGCCAGAGAGATGACGGTCCGGGGAGGATGCGGATGCCGTGGCGGCGCCAGATGGGGTTCCAGTTCTCGATCCCTTCCGTGTAGTGCCACATGCGGTCGCGGTTGATCAGGCGCGCGCCGGCGGCTTCGGCCACGGCGAGCATGTGTCCGTCCACATGCTCCGGCACCCCTGACAACATTCGCGCCGGGGCGGCGCCGAGCCGCGCCGGCCAGTATTGCCGCACCAGATCATGGTTGCCACCGATGCCGCCGGAGGTGACCACCACCGCACCGGCACTCAGCTCGAACGCACCGGTCACGGTGCGCGAGCTCGCGACGCCGCGGGCGATGTCGCTCCGCTCCAGCGTTTCGCCGCGCACCCCGGTCACCGCGCCTCCGCTCGACGTCAACCCGGTGACGCGATGACGAAAGCGCAGGTCGATGTTCCCGCGCGCCTCGCCCGCTCGCACGCGTCTGATGAACGGCGCGAGGATGCCGGGTCCGGTGCCCCAGGTGAGATGGAAGCGCGGCACCGAGTTGCCGTGCCCGGTCGCGAGCGATCCGCCGCGCTCCGCCCAGCCCACCACGGGAAAGAAGCGGATGCCCTGCGCGTGGAGCCATGCGCGCTTCTCGCCGGCGGCGAAGTCCACGTACGCCTCGGCCCAGAGTCGCGGCCACAGATCCTCGACCCGGTCGAATCCAGCGCTCCCGAGCCAGTCCTGCATGGCCAGCTCGCGCGAGTCGCGCACGCCGAGCCGCCGTTGCTCGGGCGAGTTGACGAGAAAGAGCCCGCCGAGCGACCAGAACGCCTGGCCGCCGAGCGATGCCTCCGGCTCCTGCTCCAGGATGATGACGCGTCGCCCCGCGTCGGACAGCTCGGCGGCCGCCGCCAGCCCGGCGAGTCCCGCGCCGACGACGATTGCATCGGCGTTCGTCCCGGGCCGAACCGACGTCGACGACGTCGTCACCCTACGGCATCCGGTTGTACTTCCTCAGCGCCGCGACGACCCGGTCGCCGGGCAGCCCGAAGGCGCGAATTCCATCGGCGCCTGTCATCGTCTCGGCGGCGAGCATCGCGTTGACCACGGCTTCTTCCGTGGCGTCGATCGTCGCCACGAACAGCGGATCGATGCGCTCGTTGGGCAGCATCGTGAGCGGCGGCGTTCCGGTTCCCACCGCCGCGCCGGCGTTGGCCGTGGAGAAGGCGAGGAACAGGTCGCCGGAGTAGTTGCTCGCCCAGCTCCCGAGCCGCCCCAGCCCCATGCCCACGCGGCGGGCGATCCGTTCCAGTTGATGCGGGAGGAGGGGCGCATCCGTGGCGACGATCACGATGATGGAGCCGCGTCCCGAATACTCCTTCGCCGCCTCGTCGTCGCGCGGCGCTCCACCTGCGGCGGGACACGGCGGCATCCCGCGCGCCCACGGCCGAGTCAGCGGTTGTGGAAGCACGGTGCACGTGCCGAGATCGGCGATCTCGCGCGCCATCGGCACTCCGAGGATGCGGAGGTCGCCGCCAAAGTTGCACTGCACGAGCACGCCGAGCGTGTACCCGCCCTGCGCGGCCGAGAGCCGGCGTGACGAGGTGCCGATGCCACCCTTGAAGCCGTTGCAGCCCATGCCCGTGCCGCCACCCACCGCGCCTTCCTGCACGCGGCCGGGCATCGCGCGGTCGAGCGCCTGGAGCGCATGCACGGGCTTCACATGCTCCCCGTTGGCGTCGTTGAGAAAGTCGAATGTCTCGGCGACGACCGGATAGGTGAAGACGAACTCGCGGCCGTTCCTGAGCTGCCACTGGATGGCCGCGTCGCGCACGGTGCCAACGCTGTGCGTGCCGGTGAGCAGGATCGGCCCCTCGAGGAAGCCGGATTCCTTGACCCAGTTGATGCCCGTCATGTCGCCGTTGCCGTTCAGATTGAACGTGGCAGCGAACACCGGATCCCAGTTGCCGCGCGGGCGGGGAAGAATCGCCGAGACGCCCGTGCGTACCGGACCCTGGCCGGTCAGCAGCTTGCCGTCGCCCTGAACGAGAGTGACATGGCCCACGGCCACGCCGGCGACGTCGGTGATGGCGTTCAGAGGGCCCGTCACACCCGAGAACGGAATGCCGAGCTCGCGGCCGCGCGGGCGCGTCTGCGCCTCAAGGCTCGATGCGGTGGTGGCGGCGGCGAGAACGAGCAGGACGACGAGTCGCATTCACGCGATCCCGTAGAAGAACTCCACGAACGAGCGCGCAGCGCCGTCCATGCCGGCCACTTTCGGGTTGGCCGACTCCACCACCCAGTACTCGTTGGGCGCGTGCGCTCCGCCCCCGTGGCCGAGACCGAACTGGCCGGCCGGCAGCTCGAGCGGCGCGGCGGTGAAGGTGGCGCCGGGCCACGAGCCCGCCAGACGGGGCCACATCAGCGGATCGATCCCCATCTTATGGTATGTCGCCACCATCGCCTTGACGAGCCGCGAATCGGCCGGCGTCTGCGTGGGGTCGTATCCGCCCGTCATGTTGACCTCGATGTCGCCGAAGCCGTGCTTGCGCAGATGGGCCTTGAGCAGCGCGAGCGTACCGGCGGCGGTCATGTCGGGCACGAGGCGCATGTCGATCTTGGCCACGGCGCGGTGCGGGAGGATGGTCTTGCCGCCAGGACCGGTGTAGCCGCCGACGAGGCCCTCGATGTTGATCGTGGGTTGCGACACGAGGCGCACCAGCGAATCGTGCCACGACTCGTTCTGGATCCAGCGCGAGACACCGAGCGCCTTCTTGGTGGCCGCCTCGTTGCGTCGCGCGATGCCTGCTTCGAGCATCCGTCGCTGCGCGGGAGCGAGCGGCCGCACCTTCTCGAAGAATCCGGCGACCGCTGGCGTGTGGCCATCGGCTTTGACCAGCGTGTTGAGCGCCTGCACGAGGTGCCACGCCGGACTGTCGATCTGCGCGGCGAGGCTCGAATGGACGTCGAGGCTCGGCCCGCGTCCCCACTTCTCGCCGGAGGATACGAGCTCGAGCTCGACGATCCCCTTGGCGCCGAGGTTGACCTGCACCGACCCGTCCGCGTCCTGGTTGCCGAGCGGGATGATGATGCCGACACACTTGCGCAGCGCTGCCTGCACTTCCGGCTTGAACACGATCTGCTTGAAGTTCGGCGACCCGATCTCCTCCTCGCCCTCGCAGATCAGCACGAGGTTCACCGGCAGCCTGGTGCCGGCGGCCTTGAAGGCGTGCAGGGCGGCGAGGCAGGCCATCTGCGGGCCCTTGCTGTTCGTCGCCCCGCGTCCGATCAGCACCTTGCCGACGCCGGGCCGGTCGACGAGTCGTCCCTCCAGCGGTGGCGAGCTCCATTCCGCCGGCTCGTACTGCTTCACGTCGTACATGAAGTACATGGCGAGCCAGGTGGGCGCCCCGACATCGAGCGTGGCAAACACGCCGCTTTTTCCGGCGGTCGGCACGATGTCCACCCGCTGGAATCCGGCGTCGCGCGCGAGTCGCGCCATGTGCTCCGGTCCCTGCGGATAGTTGCGGTCTTCCGCGGCGATCGAGGGCAGCGCGATCCATTCGCGCAGCATCGCCAGCGTGGCATCGTGCTGCGCGCCGACCTGCGCGAGCACCGCCTCTCGGTCCGCCGCCGCCACGAACGGTGCGCCGAGGTCGCCGACCGCGAGGACGGCGGCCCCCGCCATGGCGCCGTGGAGGAACTCGCGCCGGTCGATGCCGGCGGCTGGGGAAGGCACGACGTCGGGGTCCTTCGAATCCACGGGAGTCTCCAGTCGAGAGTGAGCGCGCATCGGTTGACATACGATCGAGCGGGCTGCGTGTCAACGGCGCAGGCTCTACCCCGCGACCGGCAGTTCCTCCGCGCGCAACGCCCCCGTCATCACCGCGACCGCGTCGCTCATGCTGATCTGACCGGGGCGCAGCATCGCCACGCGCCGTCCGAGCCGCTGCACGTGAATGCGGTCGGCGAGCTCGTACACCTGCGGGATGTTGTGGGAGATCAGCACCACGGCCAGCCCGCGATC
Organism: Gemmatimonadaceae bacterium; assembly: GCA_046598315.1. Taxonomy (GTDB): domain Bacteria; phylum Gemmatimonadota; class Gemmatimonadetes; order Gemmatimonadales; family Gemmatimonadaceae; genus AG11. The sequence continues at coordinate 19,577 of JBKJIY010000021.1, read as the reverse complement.
CCGCGCACGGCGGATGACGTCGAGCACCATCGTGCTCTCCTTCACCCCCAGCGCCGCCGTCGGTTCGTCCATGATCACCACATGCCGCGCGAAGGCGGCGCCGCGTGCGACCGCTACCGCCTGCCGCTGCCCGCCCGAGAGTTCCTCCACCGGCGCGGTCAGCGTGCGTCCGGCGAACCCGAGCGACTCCATGTGCGCCGCGCTCTCCGCCAGCATCCGCGGCTTGTCGAGCATGCGCAGCACGGTGCCCAGCACGCCACCGCGCCGGTGTTCGCGCCCGAGGAACAGGTTCTCGGCGATCGACATCGCCGGCGCGACGGCCAGCTCCTGGTACACCGTCTCGATCCCCGCCCGCCGCGCGTCGAGCGGATGCCGGAAGTGCGCCGGCACGCCGCTCAGCCATAGCTCGCCGGCATCCGGGTGTACCGCGCCAGAGAGCACCTTGATCAGCGACGACTTGCCCGCGCCGTTGTCGCCGATCATGGCGAGGATCTCGCCGGCCCGCACGTCCACGTCGGTGCCGTCCAGCGCGGTCACGTGGCCATAGTGCTTCACCAGGCCGCGGCCGCGCAGCACGACCTTCGGCTCCACGGTCACTGCTCCCCGCGCCGCGAAAGCTGGTCGGTGGCGACGGCGACGATCACCAGGATGCCGGTCACGAGGATCTGATACACCGACGTCACGCCCATCAGCGTGAGCCCGTTACGGAGCACGCCGACGATCAGCGCGCCCACCAGCGAACCGACGATCACGCCCCGACCGCCGAACAGGCTCGTGCCGCCGAGGACGACGGCGGTGATTGCGTCGAGATTCTCCGTCTGTCCCGCGTTGGGGTCGCCCACGCCCGTGCGCGCCACGGAGAGCAGCGCCGCCACGCCGTACAGTGCGCCGGCGATGGCGTACACGCCGACGAGCAGGCGCGAGGTGGAGATTCCCGAGAGGCGCGCCGCCTCCGGCGCGCCACCGACCGCATACACATGCGGCCCGGCCGCGGTCTCGTGCAGCACGTACGAGGCGGCCAGATAGAGCGCCAGCATCAGGACGACGCCGTAGACGACGCGCGTGCCGCCGAGCGAGAAGGCGTTGCCCAGCATGGTCATCGAAACCGGCAGGTCCGTGACCGTCTGCGCATCGGACGCGAGCTGCGTGATGGCGAAGGCGATGTTCAGTGTGCCGAGCGTCACGATGAACGGAGGCAGGCGGACCGCCGTCACCAGTACCCCGTTGATCAACCCGAAGAGCGTGGTGACGGCGATGCCGGCGAGGATCGCGGTCGGCACGGGAATCCCGAATGCCGTGGCGAGCTTCGTCATGACGATACCGCCCAGGGCCATCACCATGCCGCAGGAGAGATCGACGCCGGCGGTGAGGATGACGACGGTCTGCCCCAGCGCGAGCACGCCGACGACCATCACCTGCTGCAGCACCAGTGACAGATTGTCGCCCGTGAGGAACCGGTCGCTCTGCGTGGAGAAGACGACACAGGCCCCGAGCAGCGCGAGCACCGGTCCGAGCACACCGAGCGGGGGAAGCCGGCGCGTTACCCGGCCCAACGTCGCAGCTATTTCTCCCCGAAGCACTGCGCGAGGCCGGTCTTCACGTCCCTGCTCTCCACGCCGCGGAGCGCCCTGCCCGCGATGAGCGTGACGCCGGTGTCGGTGTAGCCGCTCGGCTTCTTCCCCGTTCTGATGAACGCGACGCCGGCCGCGACGCCCATCGCCGCCATCTTGAGCGGGTACTGCTGCGCGGTGGCGGCGATGGTGCCGGCGGCGACCTGACGGATCCCCTGGCAGCCGCCATCGACCGAGACCACCACGACCTGCTTGTCCTTCCCCGCGGCCCGCAGCGCGTTGTGCGCACCGGCCGCCGTCGGCTCGTTGATGGTGTACACCACATTGATCTCGGGATTCTTCTGCAGGCAGTTCTCCATCGCGGTCTGCCCGCGCGACTGGTTGCCGTAGCTGTCTGCCATGCACACCACCTGCGCCGGCTTCCCGAGCGTGTTGCTGCTCGCGGGTGGCGCCGGCAGTCCGAATCCATTGAGGAAGCCGTTGTGCCGCTGCGCCCCCACCGGATGGCCCGGCAGCAGATCGAGGGTCGCGATCTTCGGTGGACGGCCGGCGAGCGCCGCCCTGGCGTACTGCCCGATGAGCACGCCGGCCCGGTAGTTGTCGGTGGCGAACAGCGCGTCGGTGGCGTTGCGTGGATCGGTGGGGCTGTCGAGCGCGATGACGAGCACGCCCTTCGCCCGCGCGCGTGCGATGGCCGGCACGATCGCTTTGGAGTCGCTCACCGTAATGAGAATCACCGACGCGCCAGCGGTGATCATGTTCTCCATCGCGGTCATCTGGCCGGCGTTGTCGCCGTCGTTCTTCCCGGCGCCGGACAGGAGCTTCACGCCATTGGCACGCGCCGCCGCCTGCGCGCCCTCCTTCATCTTGACGAAGAAAGGGTTGGTCTCGGTCTTGGTGATCAGCCCGATCACCGGCCGCGCGGACTGCGCGCGTGCAACGGGGGCGGCGCACGCTGCGAGCAGTGTGGCGGCGAGGACTCTGGTGCAGCGTGCCGGATTCATTCGAGTCAATATGCAGCGTGGTCCGCCGCGCCGCGATGCGGGTTCGCGAAGGGCCGGCGCACATCGTCCCACGCCTTGCCGTCGCACGGTATGCAGCCTAGATAGGCCCACGCTCACGACCACCGAGGGCCATTCTGCATGTCGGCTCGGACACCATGAGAATCGATCGGCTGGCGCTGACCGTCGCGGCGAGTCTGCTCGCCGGGTGCGTGCAGTCGCTGTCGCTCGCTTCGCCAGACTCCGTCTCGGCGTGGCTCACCACGGGTGACCAGAGCCGGCTCCTCGCGAGACAGGCCGATCTCCGCTTCACCGCTGCGGCCGCCGCGTCTGGCATGCCGGTGATCGACGTCGACGACGGCCGCCGGTTCCAGACCGTGGTGGGATGGGGTGCCGCGATGAGCGATGCGTCGGCCTACCTGATCCAGACCCGACTCGGCCCAGCGCAGCGCGAATCCTTACTGCAGGAGCTGTTCGGCCCCCCGCCGGGCATCGGCCTCAGCTTCGTTCGCATCCCGATGGGCGCGTCCGACTTCTCACGCTCGCACTACAGCTACGACGATCGTCCCGCTGGCGAACCGGATTCCACGCTCGCGCATTTCTCCATTCGGATGGACCGCGCCGAGAAGCTCCCCGTGCTCCAGCGCGCTGTGGCCATCAACCCTCGGCTGGCGCTCGTCGGCAGCCCGTGGAGCCCGCCCGCGTGGATGAAGTCCTCGGCAAGCCTGATCAAGGGCACGCTGCTCCCTCGATTTCACGGTGCGTTCGCCGAGTATCTCGCGCGGTGGGTGGAGGCGTACGAGGCCGAGGGCCTGCCGATCTTCGCCATCACGCTGCAGAACGAGCCGCACTTCGAGCCCGCCGATTATCCGGGGATGCGGCTGTCGTCGGCGCAACGCGCGGCGATCATCGGCCAGCATGTGGGGCCGCTGTTCGCGCGGCGCGGCATTCGCGCCCGGATCTGGGACTGGGACCACAACTGGGACGCGCCGGACTCGCCGCTCGGCGTGCTCGCGGACCCGGTGGCTCGCCGTTTCGTGGACGCCGTGGCCTGGCACTGCTACGGCGGCGAGATCTCGGCGCAGTCCATGGTGCACGACCGGCATCCGGACACGGACACGTACTTCACCGAGTGCTCCGGTGGCGAGTGGGCGCCGGTGTGGGCGGACAACCTGAAGTGGAACGTCTCCCGGATGGTGATCGGCAACGCGCGCGCCTGGGCCAGGGGCGTGGCGCTCTGGAACCTCGCGCTCGACGAGCGCCATGGCCCGCACCTGGGCGGTTGCGGCGACTGCCGCGGCGTGGTGACGATTCATTCGGAGACCGGCCGGGTGGTGCGCAATCCCGAGTACTACGCGCTGGCGCATGCGAGCCGTTTCGTGCGGCCGGGCGCCGTGCGTATCGCGTCGACGGCGCTGGACAGCCTGGAGACGGTGGCTTTTCGCAACATCGACGACGGATCGACCGCGCTCATCGTCCTCAACTCGTCGCACCGGGAGAGTTCGTTCGTCGTCCGCGTGCGCGAGCGCTCCTTCACGAGCGTGCTGCCGGCCGGCGGCGTGGTGACGTACACCTGGCCGTGACGCCGATGCGCGGGCATTCGGGACCCGCCCGGACTATGCTCCCAGCTCGCGGTAGTACACCGTGGTGCCGGTCACTTCGCCTCGCGGCATGAGCGCGTAGCCGGGAATGACTCCCACGCGAACCCAGCCCAGCCGCTCGTACAGGCGCGCCGCGTCGCCATCGGTCACGGCATCCAGTACGAGCAGGGACTTGCCGCACTCGCGGGCGGTCGTCTCCGCCAACCGCATGAGCGCGGCGCCCACCCCCTGACGACGTACGCGACGGTGCACCAGCATCTTGGCCAGCTCCGCGCGGTGCGGCTGGTTCTCCGGTTGGGCGAGCACGAGTTGCACGGTGCCGCAGACGCCGAGCGCGTCGCGTGCGACGAGCAGCGCCCGATCGCCAGCGGTCACGTCGTCGGCAACGCCGCGCCAGAACGCGACGGCGCGATCGCGACTGAGCGGGTGCATGAAGCTCACCGAGGCGCCGCCCTCCACGCAGTCGATCAGCAGTTCGGCGAGCTCGCCGATCTGCGTATCGTCCACCGCACCCGCGCGATGCACGGACCAGGCGGGCGCAACGAGCGCATCGCGCTCCCAGCGCCACACCGTGCCGTCGTCCGGATCCTCCACCTCGCCCGTGCGCCGGAATCCACACTTGGCGAGGACCCGGCCGGATGCGTTGCGCTCCGGGAGCGTATGCGCCACGACACGTTTCACGCGGCCGCTCGCCGCGGCGAAATCGACGAGGGCGGTGGCCGCCTCGGTGGCATATCCGCGCCCCTCGAACGCCGGCACGATGGCATAGGCGATCTCGGCCGCCTCAGCGGCATCGGGCGGACCCTTGAACCCGGCCGTCCCGATGACCGACCGGCTCTCCGGATGCACGACCGCGAATCCGTTGCGCCACGGGTCGTACGCCTGGCTCGTGCGCAGGCCGGCCACGAACTGCGGCGAGAGCTCTCCCGACACGAAGAACTCCCGCAGTCCCGTCGCGGCTGGAACGCCAGCCAGCGTCTCGAACCGCTCCGGTTGCTCGATCAGCGCGAGCAACAGCTCCGGCGTGAACGCCGAGAGTCGGAGACGGGGTGTCTCGATCGACTGATGCGCTGTCATGGTGGCGGCGGCGGGTATGGACGGATCAGGCGATGAACGCTCGGATCGCGGAGTTCACTTCGCGCGGACGTTCATGCACCACCCAGTGCGTTCCATCGACAATATGTTCTACCGTGAGTTGCGGCACCAATGCTTCCAGGCCGATGAGGTTACCGGCCAGCATATAGCGGTCCCGGTCGCCCCAGATCACCAGCGTCGGCACGGCTACCTGATTCGCTGCCGCGGCCGTGTCGGCTGAGGATGACGTGCCCGCCGCGCCGGCACCAGCCGGAACACCAGCGCCAGCGCCAAAAGTGGCGGCGCGATAATAGTTGAGGCCACCGGTGAGCGCGCCCGGTTGCGACCACGCATCCAGGTACGCCGCGCGATCCGCGCTCGTGAAATGCTCCGCGTCGAACAGCTCGTTCACCAGCTTCCGCAGCAGCTTGAAGCGGAGCGCCGACAGCGTCCGCTCGGCGATCGGTGCGCGGAGTCCGAGCATGTACGCGCTCGCACGCTGCTGCGCCGGGTTGTTCCTCAGCTCGCGCGCGAAGATCGTCGGATGCGGCGCATTGATGATGACGAGCTTCTCCAGACGCTCCGGGTGCTGGATGGCGAACGACCAGGCGACGCCGCCCCCCCAGTCGTGTCCGACCAGCACGAACTTTTCGGCCCCGAAGTGGTCGGCGAGGGCGGCAACGTCCTGCACGACGGTGCCGATGCGATAGGCGTCCACGCTCTCGGGCTTGGACGACAGGTTGTAGCCGCGCATGTCCACGGCCACGGCGCGATGATCGCGGCCGAACTCCGCAAGCTGATCGCGCCACGCATACCAGAACTCGGGGAAGCCGTGAAGAAACAGGACGAGCGGCCCCTGCCCATGGCTCACGTAGTGCAGCCTGACGCCGTTCACGTCGGCGTATCCATCTTCCATAGGTGTGAGCTCGGGGACGACCGTCACGGCACCAGCGCCGGGATCACGGGATACTGGATGCCGAGCTGCTCGAGATACGTGGCATACCGTGCGGGATCGTAGTAGAACTTCCGCATCGACTCGCGATACCGTGCCATCTTCTCGGCGTTCAGCCAGATGGCCGGCTGGTCGCTCGCCGCCATGAGAGGACGGTACTTCACCGTCTTCGTCTGCACGGTGGTGAAGTAGTCCTTCGCCTCGCGCACGAGCGCCGGTTGCAGCATGAGGTCGAGCAGCGTCATCGCCTGCACCTTGGCGCCGGCCACCACGCCCTTGTGCGCGATGGGCGTGGCCATGGCGATGCCGTCGGCCCAGTTGTGGCCGGGTGTCCCTGGAATGTTCGCTGGATAGTAGAGCGTCACCGACGGCACGTTCCAGGTGACGTCGCCGATGTCGTCGCTCCCCGTGCCGGTGCTGGCCTTCGCCGCCTCCTCGGGCGAGCGCAGCGCCGGCACCGTCGTGGCCAGTCCGCTGTCGGGCTGCCCCATCATGCGCTGCACGGCGCGCGCGAGCTTCTGGTCGTTCGCGTCCCACGCGGGCATACCGGCACGCACCGCGTTCGCGTGCATCGCCGTAGCGATGGGCTTGTTGAAGTGCGGACGCCACGCCGAGCCGATCACCTGCACCGTGTCCAGCGTGGTGAAGGTCGCCATCGCCGCGGCGCGAGCGAGTTGCTTGCCGTCCTCGTACACCCTCGTGACGCGCTCCACGTCGCGCTCGCGGAAGAAGAACCAGATGGCCGCCGTGCCCGGCACCACGTTGGGCTGGTCTCCGCCGTCGGTGATCACGTAGTGCGACCGCTGCGCCAGCTCCATGTGCTCGCGATGGTATTCCCACGAGTTGGCCATCGCGATCACGGCGTCGAGCGCACTGCGGCCGCGCCACGGTGCGCCGGCGGCGTGCGCGCTCTGCCCGCTGAACTTGAACATGGCGGAGATCAGGGTGAGCGCCGGTTCCTCGCCCCACGCGATGCCGAATTCGTCGCTCACATGCGCGAACAGGTTGGCGTCCACGTCCTTGAACACGCCCGCCCGCACGAGAAATGCCTTGGTTCCCAGCTGCTCCTCCGCCACACCGGGCCAGAGCATGATCGTCCCCGGGATCTTTTCGCGCGCCATCACGTCCTTCACCGCGAGCGCCGCAAGGATGTTCAGCGGGACTCCGCTGTTGTGCCCTTCGCCGTGACCAGGCGCGCCAGCCACCGTCGGCGTGCGGCCCGCCGTGCCGGGGTTCTGGTTGGCCTGCGGGATGGCGTCGATGTCCGAGCCGAGCGAGATGACTGGTGAGCCGCGGCCCCAGCGCGCGACCCATGCCGTGGGGATGCCGGCGACGCCGCGCTCCACGGTGAAGCCGTTCTGCTCGAGGATGCCGGTGAGGTACTTCGACGTCTCCACCTCCTGCATGCCCAGCTCGCCGAACGAGTAGACCTGATCCACCATCTGCTGGCCGAGCTTCGCGCGGGCATCGATGGCACGGGCGATCTCCGTCTTGAACTGGTCGAGGCGGGGATGAGCGGGGGCCTGTGCGCCGAGGAGCGCGGGGACGAGCAGATAGAGGACCATGAGACGCACGAAGACACGCATGTTATTCTGCCTCGGTGGGGCGGTGATGAACGCGATGGTGACGGGGACACGCGGTGCTGAACCTGGGCAATCGCCTGCTACGCGATGCCGCGCCGCTTCGCCGGCTTGGTTGCCTGCACCGAGGCACGCATCATGAACGAGCGCAAGACGGCATTCATGCGCGACTGATACCTCGGACCGCTCTCGCGGAACCAAGCCAGCACATCGGCATCCACGCGTAGGGATATCGGCACTTTCCCCTCTGGAACCACCGGTACCGCCTCGTCCCAGAAGCCGGCCGGTAACGTTCTCAGCTCGTCCGGGGAGGTTCGGGCAATCTCCGCATCTGTCATCTTGCGCAACTTTGTCAGATTCGCGCGGCCTCGGCTCGGCTCTGATTCACGGCGCATGGGGGAAGATCCTGGCGTACGCTTCGCGTTCACGACGATTGCTCACTCGGGCTGATATGATTCGCCGAACGACATCGCCAGCCTCAACCCGGTCGGTGTAGACGACGGTGAGCTGAATGCCGTCGGACAAGCCAAGGGCAATCCGCCGAACCTCGCCGTAGTCCTGACGAATGTCGATGCGTTCGAGAGTTGGACCGGTGAACGCGAGTGTCGCGAACGCGAAGTCAAAACCGCGCTCGCCCATGTTTCGCTCGCTCTTCTCCGTATCCCAGATGAAGCGCACAGCATGGAATATACGTTTGTATATACGTCGCCGCAAGTCGAGTGCGACATCGCGAACTGGTCACCGCCACACCGCCCCGAACAGCCGCAGCCAGTTCCCGCCGAGAATCTTCTCGATGCGCGCTGACGAGTGCTTACGCGCCGCGAGCATGTCGGCGATCCGCTCCATGCGGCGCGGCACGTTCAGCTCCGGCACGTAGTTGAAGACTTCTTCGCTCTCGCCGGGCGCCGAGATGCCCCGTCGCCGGCGCTCCTGCACGAAGCCCGCGTGCAGCGCGCGGAACTCGGGCGTCAACTCCAGCGGCGTGATGGAGTTGTCGCTCCCGACGCCCACGTGGTCCTCGCCGCACACCTGCACGGCGTGCTCCACATGCCGCACGAAGTCGTCCGCCGTGGGCTGTCCGCTCGTGCGAAGGAAGGGCATGGTGTAGATGCCCACCACACCACCCTTGTCGGCGAGGAGGCGGAGCTGCTCATCGGTCTTGTTGCGCGGCAGGTCGGCGAGCGCCGAGCATCCGCTGTGCGTGACGGCGACCGGCTTGGTGGAGGCGGCGATGGCGTCGGTGGTCGTGCGGCGACCGCAGTGACTGAGGTCCACGAGCATGCCGAGCTCGTTCATGCGGCGCACCACGTCGCGCCCGAATCCGCTCAATCCCGCATTGCCGGGCTCGAGGCATCCGTCGCCAACCAGGTTGCGCACGTTGTAGGTGAGCTGGATGATGCGCACGCCGAGCTGGTGAAACAGCTCGACGCGTGACAGGTCGCTCTCGAGCATCGTCGCGTCCTGAAAGCCGGCGATCAGGCCGAGGCGCGATGTCTCCCTGGCGCGCGCAATGTCGGCGATGGTGCGGATGGGGAGGAAGGCGTCGGCGTGCACGGCGAGCTCGCGCTGCAGAAAGGCGAGCGCGCGCACGGTGCTCTCGAAGGCGGCCGCGCCGGTGGTGCCGTTGCCGTTGACGGTGACGTTGACCGCCGTGATCCCGGAGGCGCGGGCATTGGCGATCATCGCGTCGGTGTACGGCGCGGCGAACATCGCCGGCACGTTGAACGGACCGGGCGACGCCAGGCAGTCGATGACGATGGCACGCTCGTAGCCGGGCCAGACGGCGACGGCAGCCGAAGAGGCCGGGAGAGGGGAGGCGCGGAGCGCGCGTGGGATGCAGGCTGCTCCGGCCGTTGCGGCCAGGAGCGCGGCGAACTCGCGGCGGGAGAGTGCGTCGTGCGGCATCGGACGCTCCGGTGGATGGTGGCTATTCCGGCGGCTTGACAGCGGCGCTGGCCTGTCCAATAGTGACCCTCGGTTCGTTGTCAATCAACTCCTCTCGCTCGGCAAGCGGTGCAGCCATGTCCATCCGTCTTCGCTTCGTCGTCGCGCTCGTCGCCTGCTGCCTGCTTCGTGCGCCTCACGGGCACGCCCAGCACGTGCGCACCACATCGTACCGCGCACCCGACGGCAGCCGCGTCCTGCAGCATCAGGTCATGCTGCCGGCGTCACGCGAGGAGGTGTGGCAGGCCTTCACCACGACGGACGGGCTCAAGGCGTGGGCGGTCCCGGTGGCCCATGCGGACTTCCGCGTGGGCGGCATCTGGGAGACGACGTACGACTTGCACGGAAAGATCGGCGCCGAGGGCAACATCCAGAATCGCTACCTGGGCTTCATCCCGAATCGGCTCCTGCTCTTTCAGACCGTCGCTGCGCCACCCAGGTTTCCGCATCGCGAGTTGCTCGCAGACATCGTGACGGCCGCCGAGATCGATTCGCTCGCGCCGCGTGAATCACGACTCACGCTCACGATGGTGGGTTATCGCGACGGCGTGGGCTACGACGTGCTCTACCGGCACTTCGACGCCGGCAACAAGTGGTCACTGGAAAAGCTGCGGCAGCGCTTCCTGACCGGCCCCGTGGATTGGACAACCGAGTTGATGCCGAAGAAGACCGCTGCCCCGTGATCGCCGCGTCCCACCGCGCCGGCACCATCGGCTCGACCATCCTAGCCGTGATCCTCGCCCGCGGACTCGGCACGCGCATGCGCAAGGCCGACGACGCGGTCGGCCTCGACGACGCACAGGCCGCCGCCGCAGACGCGGGGGTCAAGGGGATGATCCCCATCGGACGGCCCTTCATGGACTATCTGATCAGCGCGCTCGCCGATGCCGGCTTCCGCGAGGTCTGCCTCGTCATCGGGCCGGAGCACCAGCAGGTGCGCGACCACTACGAGCACCAGGCGCCCACGCGGGTGCGCCTTCATTTCGCCGTTCAGGCACGCCCGCTCGGCACCGCCGACGCGGTGCTCGCCGCCGAACCGTTCGCGGCTGGCGACAGCTTCGTCGTGATCAACTCCGACAACTACTATCCGGTGAGCGCGCTCGCCGAACTCCAGCGGAGATCGACTCCCGCGCTGATCGCCTTCGAGCGGGACTCGCTCGTGACGCTCGGCAATGTGTCGCCCGACAAGATCTCCCGATTCGGCGCGCTCGATATCGACGCAGACGGGTTCCTGCGCCGAGTGGTCGCGAAGCCAGTGCCGCCCACGTCCGACGAGGTGAAGCGGTTCGCGAGCCTCAACTGCTGGCTGTTCACCGCCGACATCTTCCGCGCCTGTCGCGAGGTGACGCCGTCGGTGCGCGGTGAGCTGGAGCTCCCGCAGGCCGTACAGCTCGCGATCGATGCGCACGGGGCACGGTTCGAGGCGGTCAAGGTCCACGCCCCCGTGCTCGACATGTCCAGCCGCGCGGACATCGCATCGGTGGCCGAGCGCCTGCGTGGGGTGACGGTCAGCCTGTAGCCGTCACCGCGCGCATCACGCCAGCGTCTCGTCCAGCGCGATCAGGCTCCGCAGCAGCACGTTCGCACCGTTCGTGATGTCCTGCGGCGTGCTCAGCTCCTTCGGCGAATGACTGATGCCCCCCTGCGACGGGATGAAGATCATGCCGACGGGTCCGAGGCGCGCGATGGCCTGCGCGTCGTGACCGGCGCCGCTGGGCAGCTGGCGCGTGGAGAGGCCGAGCTCCTTCGCGCTTCGCGTGATCACGGCGCGGAAGCGTGGGTCGGTGAGCGCGGGCACGGCGACGTGGATCTCCGAATACGCGAACGACGTTCCCGTGTCGCGCGCGATCCGCTCCGCGCCGCGCACGATGCGCCCGTGGACCAGCGCGATCTTCTTCGCGTCGAGGTCGCGCAGCTCCAGCGTGCAGACGACCTTGCCCGGCACCACGTTCGGCGCGCCCGGATAGGCCTGCATCCGTCCCACGGTTCCCACCTGGCGGCCGGGCAGCGCGCGCACCGTGCGGTGCACCAGCTCCACGAACCGCGCGCCCGCGAGCATCGCGTCGCGTCGATCGTTCATCGGGGTGGTGCCGGCGTGGTTGGAGAAGCCGGTGATCGTCACCTCCCACTGGCGAATGCCGACGATCCCCTCCACGGCGCCGATGTCCACGCCGTCGCGCGCGAGGATGCCGCCCTGCTCGATGTGCAGCTCCAGATAGCCGGCGATCGAGCCAGGCGTCCTCCTGGCCGAGGCGAGCTGCGACACATTGCCGCCGATGAAGGCGATGCCGTCACCGATCGTCTTGCCGCTGCGCGCCACGATGGCCAGCTCCGCCTCGTCGAACTCGCCGCTCGCCAGACGGCTGCCGTACAGCCCGCCCTCCTCGTTCTGCCAGATCACCACTTCGAGCGGATGGCGGGTGACGATGCCCTGCTCCCCGAGCGTCTGCGCGACCTCGATGGCGCCCATGCTCCCCACCTGCCCGTCGAAGTTGCCTCCTTCGGGCACGGAGTCGATGTGTGAGCCGATGAGCATCGGCCGCAGCGAGCCGTCGCGTCCGGCGCGGCGGGCGATGATGTTGCCCGCCGCGTCGATGCGCGGATCGAGCGTCGCCGAGCGCATGAGATCCATCACATAGGCGCGCCCCTCGCGGTCGGCGTCGCTGTAGGCGACGCGCGACACCCCGCCCTGGGGATTGCGGCCGAAGCGGCCGAGCTCCGTCATGTGCGCGTTGAGGCGCGCGCCATTCACGCGCGGTGTGTCGGACGCGCCGAGCGCGAAGACGTGGCGTGGCAGCACCGCGGCGGCGGCGCCCGCGAGCAGGCTCGAGGTGAAGTGACGACGGTTCATTGGCTGGTGTTCCCTCAGAGGGCGGGAGCGGGAAGCACGCCGCCCACGACGAACTGCGCGCGCGGAAAGGTGAAGTGCTCCCGTTTGAAGTAGTCGCTCTTGGCCAGCTCCACGCGCTCCCGTGTCGCGGTGCAGTGCCAGGTCTCGAATCCATGCGGCTTCGCCGCGCCGAACACCGCTGGCGAGAAAGCGCCAACGTTCACTCCTCCCTCGACGTCGCGTGCCGACGCGTAGCGGAACAGGTCCACGCCGGCCGAGCGCATCGCCGTGCCGAGCGATTGCGAGGCGGTGTAGCGTACCGGCGACGAGATGGCGCGACGATGCGCGTCGAATGGCGGCGAGGCGAGATCGATCGCGCGGGTGGAGCGCATGCGCACGGTGAAAGCCGTGAGCGGCGTGGCCACGGCGCCCAGTGCGGCGTGCGACGCGCCCAGGAACAGCATTCTATAGTAGGCGACCTCCGCGAACGCCGTCCGCCGAGTCTCGGAGCCGTACCACACGCCGCGCTCGTGGCGGCCGCCGAAGCGCGAGCCGTGGCGCAGCGGCGGGTAGCGGAAGGGGGTGAACAGCAGGTAGTGCGGCCGGCCCCCCGTGGCGTCGGGCGGCTTCACGCGGTCGATCAGCTCCTCGAGCAGCGCCTGCTCCTCCGCCGAGTCCACCAGCTTGCGCGTGGAGACCAGGTGCTGCGCCTCCACGATTCGCCAGGGCGAGAGGCGGAGCGTGCGCAGCTCAGAGTCGCCCGCGCATCGCGTCCAGATACTGGACGACATCGACCAATCCCTCCACGGTTCGGATCCGCTCGGCGGGCACGCCGGCCAGATGGTCGTTCTGCGAATGCAGCCAGACGCGGGCCTTGGCGTCGTCTCCGCCAACGAGCGGGTCGAGCGCGCGGTAGAGCCGCAGGAAGAGCAGCGCGAGCTCGCCCTCCTTGCTGCCGGGATCCAGTCCGCGGCCGTGCTGGAGGCGGGAGACGGACGCTTCGCTCGTGCCGATGACGGCGGCAAGCTGGCGGTTGCGGATGCCCAGACGCTCGGCGGCGGCAAGCGTCGCCCTGGCGAGAACGGATTCAGGAGCGGGTGCGGCGGCGTGGTGGAGGACTGTCGACGCTGTCATCACCTGCAAGATACATCCGGATTACTTTCAGACGCAATGGTTGGCTCGGCGAGGCGATCGACCCTCGCACGGACACGTGTGGCCGCCGCACTCGTCCTGCGCGTCACACGGGGCTGGGCACGATGCGGCAGATCTGGCTCTCTCGGCCCATTGGCATCGGCTCGCGATCGAGGCGAATCTCGATGATGGTGGTGGTGAACGGAAAGAACAGCGTGGTCTTGCCGTCGTTCGCCAACGCCGTGAGGTCGAGCGAGATCTCCACCGTGGGCTCGGGCTCGCCCGACCCGCCACGCCGGTATCCGACGTAGCCGACGAGCTGCGTTCCCGAGCTCGCGACGATGTCCATGCGAAGGCTCGGCAGCGTGCGGCCAGCGAGTGCCGTCACGTCCACGTGGAAGTTGCGCAGGCTCTTGTCGAAAGCGTAGACGTGCACGTCGTCGGTGAACTGGCGCAGCTCGCGGCCGTCCTCCAGGATCCTCACGTTGTAGTCGGTGATCGGGTCGCCTCGCTCGTCCACCATGCGCAGCACGAACTGCTGCCACTGCTTCTTCATTGCCGATGCGGCGCTGACAGACTGCGCCTTTGTTATCCATTCGGTGAGCCCGCGCTCCGACGACACGGCCAGCCCCTCGCGCACGAGTTCCACGAGCGTCGCCGGCGGATCGCTCATGATGGTGCCGTGGTTCACGCCGTCGATGAGCACCACCGGAATCTCGCTCACCCCCTTCCACTCGGTGAACGTGACGCGCTTGGCATGCTCGGCACGCTCCGTCAGATCCACGATGACCTTCCGGCTGTTCAGCGAGCAGCCGGACAGCCGCACCGTGCCGTCGGTGCCCGGCTCGTTGACGAGCTCGCGAATGCCTCCGTACGGCTTGTTGCCGCAGAAGATGAACACGTACGGCGTGCGCCGAGTGGGTCCGTAAAAGATCTCGTCGCCGAAGAGATCCTTGTGCGCCAGGTCCCAGGTGAAGCGGCTCCCGAGCTCCAGGCCCTTGAGCACCTCGTTGCCCGCTTCCATGAAGTCCGGGCTGAACGGATTCTTGCTTCCCTTGAAGACGGAGCCGAGCCAGCTGCGCCCCTTGTGCGCGAGCGGCGAGCCCCACGTCGCCGGCGCGAGGGCCACGAGATGCTTCAGCCGGTCGCGCCGCTTCTGATACGTGGCCATCCACGCGCGGACGACGAGCATTCCCGTGGAATGCACGATCGCGTCGAAGTCTTCGTCATTGCCCAGCCCCGCCTGGTGCCGCAGCGCCCGGTCGAACCCCTCGGCGATGTCCTTGATGCTGATCTCGTTGGAGAGCGACTCGTACGCGCTCACGCGGACGTCGAGCACCGGCGCGCCGTCGCGGCCCGAGAGGATGTCGCGCCACTCGGCGAATCCGTCGGCGTTGTCGGAGTAGCCGTGCACCAGGACTACTGGACGTGCTGTCATGGTCTGCGCGTCGAGCGCGTGGAGAGGAGTCGTCGTGGCGTTCCCCGTCCTCGGAGACTCGCGTCCAAGGTACCGGCCTCGTGGCGCACGTCCAGATCGCGCTCGGCGCCGTTTGCGGCGGGCGAGCCTGTCACACGCTCGCCGCCCCGTGCGCGCGACCAACGGGGCGGCGCACGCAGCACATTCGTCGCGACGCGACATCGCTGAGGATTTACTTAGCCAGGGCCGCTGCGCTGGCCGGCCGCGCGGGATAGCTTCCACGCCCATGTCACTCCTGGACCTCTACGACCTGTCGCTCGTCGGCCGCCGAGACTCCGCGGCGCTCGAGGTCGAGAGCGATGACGGCGGCATCAGCTCGCTCACTTTTGGCGCGCTCGACGAGCGGAGCGACCGGCTCGCCGGCCTGCTCGCCTCGCGCGGTCTCGCACGCGGCGACCGGCTCGCGTTCCTGCTGCCGAACCGCGTGGAGGTCATCGACCTCTGGCTGGCGTGCGTGAAGCTCGGTGTCGTCGTGGTGCCCATCAACGTGCTGTACCGCGAGCGGGAGATCCGGCACATCGTCGGCGACGCGGAGCCCAGCGCCATCGTCACCTCGGCGGCGCTGGCGGCGGAGATTCCGGCCGGCGCTGCCGTGTGGGACGTGGACGAGATGACGCGCGCCGCCGCCGAGTGTCCGGCAACGCGGCCCGCGGTCGTGTGCGATGCGAGCTCGCCCGCGGCGCTCGTGTACACCTCGGGCACCACCGGCGCGTCCAAGGGCGCGGTGCTCACGCATGGCAACTTCGCGAGCAACGCGCTGGCCCTCACCGCCGCCTGGTGCTTCACCAGTGAGGATCGCTATCTCGCCGCGCTGCCGCTGTTCCACGTGCATGGTCTCGCCAACGGGCTGCACTGCTGGCTCGTGAGCGGGTGCCACATGCGTCTGGTGGAGCGGTTCTCCCAGGAGCGCGCGGCGGAGTGGTTCGAGCAGTACCGGCCGACCGTGTTCTTCGGCGTGCCGACGATGTACGTGCGGCTGCTGGAGCTGTCGCCCGAGCGGGCCCGCGCCATCGGCGAGCGCGCGCGGCTGTTCGTGTCGGGCTCGGCGCCGCTGCCGGCACAGGTGCTGGAGGCCTTCCGCGCGCGGTTCGGCCATGTGATCCTCGAGCGGTACGGCATGACCGAGACGCTCATGAACACCAGCAACCCTTACGCGGGTGAGCGACGGGCGGGAACCGTGGGCAAGCCGCTGCCACTCGTCGCCGTGCGCATCTGCGACGCCGACGGCCGGCCGCTGCCGCCTGGAGAGAGCGGCGAGCTGTGGGTGAGAGGGCCGAATGTGTGCGACGGCTACTGGCGTCGTCCGGAGGCCACCGCGAGCGCGTGGGTGGACGGCTGGTTTCGTACCGGCGACATCGGCGTGCGGGCCGACGACGGCTACATCACGCTCGAAGGGCGGCGCAGCGACCTGATCATCTCCGGCGGCTTCAACATCTATCCTCGCGAGATCGAGGAGCTGCTCACCGAGCTGCCGGGCGTGCGCGAGGCCGCCGTGGTGGGCGTGGCCGACGCCGTGCGCGGCGAGGTGCCGGTGGCGTATCTCGTCACCGACGAGCCGGTGGACGTCGCCAGCGTGGACGCCGCCGTGCGCGCGCAGCTCGCGTCGTTCAAGGTGCCGCGCGCATTCGTGCGGGTGGACGCCTTGCCGCGCACCGCGCTCGGCAAGGTCCAGAAGCATCTGCTGCCGCCGTGGCGGGCGGACTCGGCGGGCGCCACATGAGCCCCGCCGTCCTCTCGCTCATTGCGCTGCTGGTGGTGATTGGCGCCAGCCTCACGTCACGCATCAATGTTGGAGTGCTGGCGGTGGCGCTGGCATGGCTCGTCGCGGTCCTCGCCGCCGGCTGGAAGGTGGACGCGCTGTTCGCCACCTTCCCGTCGTCGCTGTTCCTCACGCTGCTGGGCGTGACCCTGCTGTTCGGCATCGCCGAGTGCAACGGCACCATGATGGCGGTGGCGCATCGCGTGGTGCGGTGGTGCCGGGGGAGCGTGGCGTGGCTGCCGCCGATGTTCTTCGCCATTGCGTGCCTCATCTCGTCCGCCGGGCTCGGCGCCATCGGCACCACCGTGCTTCTGGCGCCGCTGGCGATGGGGATCGCCGCGCGGGCCAGGGTGCCCGTGCTGCTGACCGCGCTGATGATCGGCAACGGCGCCAACGCCGGCAATCTGTCGCCCATCGGCGCTGTCGGCCTGATCGTGCGCGACGCGATGGTGAAGGTGGGGCTGCCCTATCACGCGCTGAACGTGTGGGGCTTCAACGTGACCGCGCACGCCCTCGCCGCGCTGGCGGCGTGGGTCCTGTTCGGCGGGCCGGCGCTGCGCGCGGCGGAGCGGGTGGTGGAGGTCGCCGAGGATGTGGCGCTGGAGCGGCGTCATGCGATCACGCTCGCCGTGCTCGCCGCGTGGATCGTTGCCGCCGTCGTGTTCAAGGTCAATCCCGGGCTCGCGGCGTTCGCCGCCGCCAGCGTGCTGGTGATCGCCGGCATCGGCGAGGACGGGGCGATGGTGCGCTCCGTGCCCTGGGCGGTGATCGTGATGGTGTGCGGTGTGAGCGTCCTCATCGGCGTACTGGAGAAGACCGGCGGGATGGATCTGTTCACCACGCTGCTCGCGCGGGTGGCCACACCGCAGACTGTGAACGGCACGATCGCCTTCGTGACCGGGCTGATCTCCAGCTACAGCTCCACGTCCGGCGTCGTCTATCCCGCGTTCCTGCCCGCGGTGCCGGGTCTGGTGCAAAAGCTCGGCGGCGGGAATCCGCTGGAGATCGCGTTGAGCATCAATGTTGGCGCGGCGCTGGTGGACGTGTCGCCGCTGTCCACCATCGGCGCGGTGTGCGTGGCCGCGCTGCCGGCGGGGGCGGATGCGCGGAAGGTGTTCAGGAGCCTGTTGATCTGGGGGTTGAGCATGAGCGTGGCGGGTGCGGTGTTCTGCCAGCTGTTCGTGGGCTTCTACGCTCGGTGAGCGGCGCGCTCACTTCGTGGATGCGCCGCGCAGCGCCTCGATCTCCTGCCGCAGCGCGCGCAATTCCTCGACGATCAACCGGGTTTGCGTCTCGCCCTCGCCCTTGAGGTCTTCCGTGACCTGCGACTGCATGGCATTGACGACCACGGCGATGAACAGGTTCAGCACCATGAAGGTGGCGATCAGCAGGTAGGTGACGAAGAACATCCAGGCGTACGGCGACTTGGCCATGACCGAGCGCGCGATGTCGGGCCAGCCTTCCACCGTCATGATCTGGAAGAGGGTGAAGAGCGAGGCGCCGAGGTTGCCGAAGAACTCCGGGGCGAGCGCCCCGAACAGGTTGGTGGCCAGCACTGCCGACACGTACAGCACGAGCGACAGCAAGCCGATGATCGACGCCATTCCAGGTAGAGCCGTGAGCAGGGCGCTGATCACCCCGCGCATCGACGGCACCAGCGAGACGAGCCGCAGCACGCGCAGCACACGCAGCGCGCGCAACACGCTGAACGTGCCGCTCGCCGGCATGACCGCGATACCGACGATGATGAAATCGAACGTGCGCCACGGGTCCCGGAAGAAGCGGCCACGGTAGACGAAGAAGCGCGCCAACAACTCCATTACGAAGACGCCAAGCACCGCGCGGTCTATCACCTGGAGCAGCGCGCCGAAGCGGGCGACGATCCCGGGCGAGGTCTCGAGCCCGAGCGTGATGGAGTTGGCGATGATCAGTGCGGTCATCGCTCGTTCGAAACGCACACTCTCGATGACGAGGCCGACGCGCTCACGCAGGCTCGGTGCGAGATCGGTGGTACTGGTATTCACGTGCGTGCTCCGTGGACTCGGCGATGACGATCCCCTGGCTAAAGCTCATCGAGTGGCGCGTCATTGCGGTAGTGGGAGGCGCGTTGGCGAGGCGTTGGATGCGAGGTGGCGTGTCGCGCCCCATGAGTCACGCGGCGCGGCCCCATGTTCCGCTGGCCTGTCGGGAACTGGTGGACTCCCGTAGGTTACCGGAACCATGGGCCTTCGCCAGCGACTCGCCGAGCTGCGGGACGACATCTGCCGCGTCGCTGCCGAAAGCGGCGCCCGAGACGTACGCGTGTTCGGGTCAGTCGCGCGGGGGGAGGAACGCGATGGCAGCGACATCGACTTGCTCGTCGTTCTCGAGCCAGGGCGTTCCCTGTTGGATCTCGCGCGCCTCGAGCTCCGCCTCGAAGAGTTGCTCGGGCGCCGAGTCGATGTCGTGACCGAAGCCGGACTCCGGGAACCAATCCGCGCCGCCGCGATGCGCGATGCGGTGCATGTCTGAGTCCGGGCGGTCCGCGGCAGCCGAGCGTCTGCAGCACATGATCGAGGCGGCGAATGCGATTGCCGGATATGTGGCGCGAGGTCGCACGGCGTTCGACTCCGATGCGGCGTCGGGGCGGCCGTTCGCGATGTAGTCGACGGCCTCAG
>JBKJIY010000117.1:0-24966 GCA_046598315.1 Gemmatimonadaceae bacterium | reverse complement strand
ACCGTGGTGGCGATGCTGACGCTGGCCGTCTTCGGACTGTTCGCGCTGTTCAAGCTGAAGACGGACGAGTTCCCCGACGTCGCGCCGCCAGTGGTGACGGTCGGCATTCCCTACCCGGGCGCATCGCCCGAGGGGGTGGAGAAGGAGATCCTCGATCCCATCGAGGAGCAGTTCGCCAGCATCGCCGGCGTGAAGCAGGTGACGGGCAAGGCCTACGACGGCTACGGCTTCATCTTCGTGGAATTCGAGTTCAGCAAGGACCTGGCCGAGGCGACGCAGGACCTGCGCGACGCGATCTCCGCCAAGCGTGCCGACCTGCCGACGGAGATGAAGGAGCCGATCATCCGGAAGTTCAACGATACCGATCGGCCGATCGTCTCGCTCGCGCTCAGCAGTACCACGCTGAGCCAGGCCGAGCTGACGCGGTTGGCGGATCCCGGCATCACGAGGGAGCTGCGATCCATCCCCGGTGTGGCGGAGGTCGCCGTGAGCGGCAACGTGGAGCGCGAACTCACGGTGGAGCTCGATCCGGCGAGAATGCAGAGCGCCGGCGTGAGCGTGTCGCAGGTCGTGCAAGCGCTGCAGCTCCAGAACCTCGCCGCTCCCGTGGGCCGCGTCACGGGGGCGATGGACGAGCGATCGATCCGCCTGCGGGGACGACTGGAGAATCCGCAGGAGTTCACGCAGCTCATCGTCGCGGAGCGCAACGGCCAGCCCACGCGGCTGGGCGATGTGGCCAACGTGCGCGACGGCACTGAAGAGCCGCGGACGCTGGCGCTCTACAACGAGAAGGATGCGGTGGGCATCGACATCAAGAAGGCGAAGGGCTACAGCACCACGGACGTGAGCGACAGGATCCGCGCACGCGTGGAACAGCTGCAGCCCACGCTTGGCGCCGGCACCAAGCTGGAGCTGGTGCGGGACTCCGGAAAGCGCGTGAGTGCCGCGGTGCGGAACGTGGAGGAAGCACTGCTCGAGGGCGCCGCCCTCACCGTGCTCGTCGTCTTCCTCTTTCTGAACTCGTGGCGCAGCACCGTCATCACCGGGCTCGCCCTGCCGGTCTCCGTGCTCGCGAGCTTCATCGCCGTGTGGCTGATGGGATTCAAGCTGGAGACGATGTCGCTGCTCGGCCTCTCGCTGGCGATCGGCATACTGATCGACGACGCGATCGTGGTGCGTGAGAACATCGTGCGACACGTGGAGATGGGAAAGGATCACTACCTCGCGGCGAAGGAGGGAACCGACGAGATCGGGCTCGCCGTGGCGGCGACGACTTTCTCGATCCTCGCCGTGTTCATTCCCATCGGTTTCATGCCCGGCGTCGGAGGACAGTGGTTCAAGCCGTTCGCCCTGACGATCGCCTGCTCGGTGCTGGTGTCGCTGTTCGTCTCGTTCTCGCTCGATCCGATGCTCTCGGCGTACTGGCCCGACCCGCATCTCACCGAGGAGCAGAAGCCCTGGATCACGCGGAAGCTCGACACCTTCAATCACTGGTTCAATCGTCAGGCCGAGAACTACCGCGGCGTCATCGCGTGGGCCCTCGATCACCGCGCGGCGATGGTCGCGCTGGCCGTGGGGACGTTCTTCGCCTCCTTCACCCTGTTCAGCGGTGGAGTCTCCGGGCTGCTCGGTGCACTGGCCGGCCTCGGCGTGCTCGTATTCGCGCTCACCAGCAAGCGCCTGCCCACGTTGCCCAAGATTGCCGTCGGCCTGGCCGGCGTGGCGATGTTCGTGCTGCTCCCGCGGATCATCCCGCCCGTGCGGACGGTGGGCGTGGGCTTCTTTCCCGAGGACGACCGGTCGCAGTTCATCATTGCCGTGGAGACCCCGCCGGGCTCGAACATGACGTACACCCGGCTCAAGGCGCAGGAGGCGGCGCGCCTCGCCAGAAGCCATCCGGAGGTGGACTACACCTATACGACGCTGGGTGGCGGCGCGTCGGGCACCGTGGACGAGGGAAACATCTACGTGCACACCGTGCCCAAGGGCGACCGGTCCAAGAGCGTGGAAGAGCTGGCGAGCGAAATACGCGGCGAGATGAAGAACGTGGCCGGCGTGACGCTGTCGGTGTTCACCAACGACTTCGGCGGCGGCCGCAAGCAGCTGCAGTTCCAGCTGCGTGGCGATAACCTCGCCGCGCTCAACCAGGGCGCCGAGCAGGTATTGGAGGTGGTGAAAGCCACTCCGGGCGCCGTGGACGTGGGGCTCAGCACCAAGGGGCAGAAGCCCGAGCTCGACGTGGAGCTCAAGCGCGGCATCGCCGGAGCGCTCGGCGTCACGGTGGCGCAGGTGGCGCAGTCACTGCGTCCGGCGTTCGCCGGCATCGACGTGGGCGACTGGCAGGATCCCAGCGGCGAGATGCGCAACGTGCAGGTGCGCCTGACTCCCGAAGCGCGGCGGAACGCGGACGATCTCGCCCAGCTCCCACTCGTGGTGGTCGGCGTCGGTGGCGTTCCGAGCACCATCCCGCTCGGCCAGGTCGCCACGGTCACACAGTCCCTGGGCCCGGCGATCATCGATCATCTCGATCGCGAGCTCGTGGTGAGCGTGCAGGCCAACGTCTCGGGCCGCGCGAGTGGGGACGTCACCGCGGACGTGGAAGGACGGCTGAAGAAGCTGACGCTCCCGCCCGGGGTACAGCTGTCACTCGGAGGTGATGCGCAGCGGCAGAACGAAGTCTTCTCGCAGATCTTCTTCGCGCTCGGGGTGGCCGTGATGCTGATGTATCTCATCCTCGTGGTGCAATTCGGCAGCTTCCTCGATCCGTTGGCGATCCTGATGTCGCTGCCGCTGTCGCTCATCGGGGTGTTGCTGTCGCTCGCCATCACGAACTACACGGTCAACCTGATGTCGCTCATCGGGGTGATCCTGTTGATGGGCATCGTGGCCAAGAACGCCATCCTGCTCATCGACTTCGCCAAGTGGGCGCGCGAGAAGGAAGGGATGCCCTTGCGCGAGGCGCTGATCGAGGCGGGCGCCATCCGGCTCCGCCCGATTCTCATGACGACGTTCGCCCTCATCGCCGGGATGATCCCCGTGGCGCTCGGTCGCGGGGAGGGCGCGCAGTTTCGCGCGCCGCTCGGTGTGGCGATCATCGGCGGCGTCCTCACGAGCACGCTGCTGACGCTGCTTGTCATCCCCACGTTCTACGAGGTGATGGACGAGTGGCGCTCGGCGCTCGCCCGCCGCTTCGGCATGAACCCACCCCAGACGGCTGAGCACGCGATACCGCCGGGCGCGATCCCGGCGCATGGCGACTGACGGGCAACAGAATTCACGGAGGACACGGAACGGGCGCGCAACGGCAGATCGTTCGTCCACTCGTTCGATACCGTGCGCTATCCGCGCTGGCCGCAGGGTGAATGCGAAGATCCGTGTCCTCCGCGTAGTCCGTTGCGTTGCGCGATGATCCTGCCGCCAAAGGACATGCAGACAGACGATCCCCGTTCAGCCCAGCGCACCAGGCTCAGGCAAGTCACTCTTCAGCTGGTCCTCGCCGTCACCGCACTCGACGCCGTGGCGATCGCGTTGTTCTATCTGAGCGGCATCGAGCGGGCCGCGCCGCGCGCGCAGATGGTCTTCACCGCCGGGTGGGTGCTCGCCACCGTGCTCGTGGTGGTGGTGATGCTTCGGCGCGTCAGGAAAGCGCGCTTCGCCAATCAGCGCGCCAGCAGCGGATAGGGGTTCACCGGCACTCCTTTCCACCACTGCTTCACGTCATTGGTGCGCGCGACGGCAAAATGCAGGTGCGGCACCGTCGGCGGCGCATTCCCGGTCGTGCCGACGACGCCGAGCGCCTGTCCGCGCCGCAGCGGCTGTCCTTCGACCAGGCCCGGCGCATACGCATCGAGATGCGCGTACATCAGGATGAAGCGCTCGCTCGAGTCCGCGGCATACACCATCAGGCCGCCCGCCTTGCTGTCGAACAGTTTCAGCACGCGTCCTCCGGCGGCCGACAGCACTGGCGCCCCGCGGGGCGCGGCAATGTCCATAGCCTCATGGCGGCGAGTGCCGCCGCGTATCTCGTTGTACGTGTCGCGCAGGGCCGACACCGGCACACCGCCCACGGGCACGATCATCCCCGCGCGGAGGATGCCGATGTCGGTCTCCGTGGGCATCGAGACCGGCGCCGAATCGAGCACCGTGAGCGTGGACGCGGTGTCGTTGGCGAGTGCCTTCGTCAGCAAGGCCGGGTTGCGGCGGATGACGATGGCCGAATCGGCAAATGGGTCGCCGGTGATGCCCGCCGATCGAGGCGCGGCTGAGTCCGAGGCGCCGAGCGCCGCCAGCGCCGCCGCGGCCGTATCCACTCGCTTGGCAGGACCGTCCTCGATCTTGACGCAGGCCGCCACGATGAGCGTCATCGGGAGGAGCGCGCGGCCGAGGGTTCGAGAAGAGACAGACAGGAGCGTCATGTCGCAGAGGGGAAGCAAGTCCGATGCCCTACGGCCGAGCCCGACGCCGACGTCAGCTCAATGCAGCGCGGGCAGGGGCGGCAGGGTGCGCACGAACTCGGCGAACCGCTCTTTCCAGATTGCCGCCACCGTGTGGGTGCCGTGCCCCCGCGTGAGGCTCGTGATGGGGAGATTCACGTACGTCCCCCGCGCGACGCGGGGCATGAGACGCTCCATGAGCCCGAGCTCTGGCGGATTGACCTGATCGTCCATGGAGTTGATGGCCAGCACGGGCGCCGTGATCCGCTCGAGCATGGGCTCGGGATTGTAGTTCCGCGAGGCATCGAAGGCGTACAGGAAGTCGTTGGCGTCGGTGGATTTCATGCGCGCCTCAAGCCAGCGGGTGATGACGCTGTCGGCGGCGTCGCGCGTCGGCGCCTCCCGCTGCTGCACGAGGGGCGCGCTGCTCATCATGTACAGGAGCTGCAGCGCACCGCGCAGGCCCGGCGGCGGTGACGTGTACTCGCCTCCTCTGTACGTCGGATCGGTACGAATGTTGTCCATCACCATCCGTCGGATCATCCGGTTGCGTCCGGCAATCTGCGTCGGCACACTCGCCAACGGGATCACGGCGTCCACGAAATCGGGATAGCGCTGGGCGAAGACCCAGCTGTGCATGCCGCCCATGGACGTTCCCATCACGATGCGCAGATGCTTCACTCCCAACCCATCCACGAGCAGGCGGTGGAGCGCCTTCACCATGTCGTCGTAGTCGTAATGCGGAAAGCGACCGCGCAGCCCCTCGCTCGGACGGCTCGATGACCCGTGGCCGATACCATCCGGAAGGACGATGTAGTACTTCGCCGTGTCCAGGGGCTGCCCGGCACCATACATCTCCCCGGCGAACTGCGGAGAAAGGAACTGATTCCCCGACCCCGTGGTGCCGTGCATGATGAGCACGGCGTTGCGCACCACGCCCGCGGCGTCGCGCCGCGGCTGGCCGAGGGTCCGGTAGTGCAGACGCAGCGAGGGAAGCGTCTCGCCGCTGCCGAAACGGAAGCCGGGAATGGTGAAGTCTCCAACCACCCCCGGTCCAGCCGCCGTCGCCTGCGCGGCCAGCGTGCCCGCGAGCGAAGCGGACAGCGCGAGGGCCGCGATCGCAGCACGGCGCATGGCGTCAGGTCCTGGGAAGGGGCGACGCGAGCGTGATCATGCGCGCCAGTCCGGGCTCGGCCATCTTCTCCCAGCCCCATCCCACGGTGACGTCCACCGGCTTGGTGACCGACGGCGTGGAGCAGGAGAGCTTCACGTCCAGTCCCATGGGACGCGTCGTGTCGCCCGCCGTGCTCGGGGCCGTGGTCTCGCACGTCCATACTCGTCCGCCAGCATCCTTCACGGTGCGCTGTGTCATGGTGTCGCTTCCCTCGGTCCTGAGTGGTCGAACCCGTGTGGCGAATCATGAAGTATATGTCGCGTCCGGTTCACGCGGAGTCGGATGCGCTACCGGCGCACTGCGCGCGGCAGCGTCAATGACGATGACACGCGCGGATGCATGACTGAAGAACTCACGAGCGCCGCTTCGCTCGCTCGAACAGGACCATCCCCTCGGCCGGACAATCTGGCTCGGTGAGGCGCGATTTCCAGGCAGAATATGGAAGCAGGCCCGCAAGGGTGGCCGAGGCGCGGTCGAGAAACGCGTCGTAGCCAGGCGCTTCTTCGCGCAGCTCGAGCACGGTACCGTCGCGCAGCTCCACTCGCAGGGAGATGGTCGGCTCGGCGGGAGCAAGCCGCCGATGCGCGCCAAGCCGGGTGATGTCGGCCCATCGCGCCGCTCCGACACAACGCCCACCAATCCACAGGGCGAAGCCGGCTGCCACGACGACGATGCGGCCCCGGTCATCGCTGCTCTGAACGCCGATCAATGGCTGGCGAATCCCGGGCTCGCCTTGATGCGCGCGTGGGACGCGTCGACGACGACGGCCGCGATGCTCTCGTACGAGACGACGACGCGGACCGTGTCGGACGTGGAAGCTCCGCCGAATCGGGGGCGCTCGTGGCTGAGATCGCCCTTGACCTGGAAGGCCTCGAGAGTGACGAAGCCAGCGCCGGTGTCGATGACCCCGCGGATCCGGTGCGTGTGTCCGCTGGTGAGCTGCACTTCCACCACGGGGTCGCCGTCCATCGCTTCGACGTCGCGCTGCAGGATGGTCCGGAAGTATTCGGCGTCAAACATGGAGGCCAGGTCGAAAGTGGTTGCTCGAGAACCGAGGCTATCTTGCCGTCATGCCACGTCTGCCTCGCTGGCTGCCCCGGAATCCCGGGTGCGGCTGTCTGCTGCTGCTGTTCGCCGCCATTGCCACCGTGCTTCTGCGGAACGACGGCTAGTCGCACGAAGCTGTCTCGCAAGATAAGCGTCGTGACAGCGACCGCGACCGGCTGCCGTCGGCACGGACCACATGACTCGGGGTAGATTGCCCGGGCCACGCGCGCCAAGGGGAGGAAGGAACCATTCTAGCGTTCGTCTTGCAAGCGGTCGAAACAGCGGTGCGCCATCCTCACGAGATGACGCTGCTGGAGCGTGTGTGGAAATACACGGCGCTCGGTGCCACCAGCATCGTTCTCGAGGAGGCCAATCCCATCTTCGGCGGGATCGCCGTGCGCCACGGCCGGCTGGGCATCGCCGGCGTCGTCATCGCGGTCGCCGTGGGCACCTGGGTCGCGTCGGTGGTGCTCTACCTCGTGGGGCGATGGAAGATCGAATGGGTGCGCGCGCGCTGGCCGAAGCAGCAGCGGATGCTGGACGGCGCGCTGGAGATCGTGCAGCGGCATCCCTGGCGCGCCTCGTTGGCGGTGCGTTTCGCGTACGGCCTTCGCATTCCGCTCCCCATCGCCTGCGGCGCCGCCCGGCTGCCGCTCTCCCTGTATGTGATGGCCAGCGGGGTGAGCTGTTGGGTCTGGTCGGCGATGTTCAGCTATCTCGGGCTCGCGGCCGGTGGCGCGGCGCTGAGGGCGCTGCATTTCGTCAATCGAGTCGAGGTTCGATTGACCGTGATCGCCGTGGTGCTGCTCGTCGTACTGTTCTTCCTGAGACGGCGACGCCGGATCGCGGAGCGCACGGCAGAGATGTTGAGCGGCGAGCATATTTCCTTGCAGCAGGACGACAGGACGACAGGACGACAGGAAGACAGTGACGGCTAGCGCTCATCCTGTCTTCCTGTCTTCCTGTCGTCCTGCTTCAACCAACAGCTCCCACGCGCGCGCCACGTGTCGCTCCTCCGTGCGGATGTTGCCGATGGCCAGGCGCAGCACGTAACGCCCGCCGAGCTTGGTGTGCGACAGGTAGGCTTCGCCACTGGCGTTCACACGTTGGAGAATCGCTGCGTTGCGTCGATCGCACTCCTCCGCTGAGGCGCCTGCTGGGGCGGAGCGAAAGCAGACGAGCGAGAACGGCACGGGTGCGCAGAGCTCCCAGCCGTCCGTGTGCTGCACCCAGCCGGCAAAGGTCTGCGCGAGATCGCAGTGGTTCTCGAGGCGACTGGCGAGCCCCTCGGCACCGAAGGCGCGGATGACCATCCAGAGCTTGAGTGCGCGAAAGCGGCGCCCGAGCTGCACCCCGTAGTCCATCAGGTTCACCACCTCGTCCTGCTCGCGCGTCACGAGATATTCGGGCACGAGCGAGAACGCGCGCTTGAGCACGGCGGGATGCCTCGTGTAGAACGCCGAGCAGTCGATGGGAGTGAACAGCCACTTGTGCGGGTTCAGCACGAGCGAGTCCGCCTGTTCCACGCCATCGAGCACGTGTCGATAGCGCGGCGACACCGCGGCCACGCCGCCATAGGAGCCGTCCACGTGAAGCCAGACGCCATGCCGCTGGCAGATGACGGCCATCGCCGCCACGGGATCGATGCTCGTGGTGCTGGTGGTGCCGACAGTCGCCACGCAGGCGAGAGGGAGGTAGCCACGCGCTACATCCGCCTCCATCGCCGCAGCGAGCGCATCCGGCCGCAGCCGGTACTCGTCGTCGGCGGGGACGTGCACCACGTTGTCCAGGCCGATGCCGATCGTCAGCGCGCTCTTGTCGACGGAGGAGTGCGCATGCTCGGAGCAGTATACGCGCAGCACGGGGAGATCGCCGCGCCCCGCCATGCCGCGGGAGCGGATGGCCAGCTCCGGCTTCGCCTCGCGCGCGGCCGCAAGCGCGAGCATCGTGGAGATCGACGCCGTGTCGTTGATCAAGCCGAACCAGCCCTCGCCGAGCCCGATGAGCTGCCGCAGCCAGTCCATCGTGAGCTCCTCCAGCTCGGTCGCCGCCGGCGACGTCTTCCAGAGCATCGCATTCACGTCGAGGGCGGCGATGAGCAGCTCGGCGAGAATGCCCGGCACCGACGACGAGATGGCGAAGTACGCGAAGAACCCGGGGTGATTCCAGTGGGTGACCCCGGGAAGCACCTTCGACTCGAAGTCGGCGAGGATGCGCTCCAGCGGTTCCCCGGTGGTCGGCGGGGCGGCGGGCAGCGAGCGCCGTACGTCTCCCGGTGCGAGGGGAGAGAGGACGGGATAGCGCTCGGGATGCTCGAGATACGTGGCGATCCACTCGAGGAGACGCGTGCCCTGGACGCGGAGCTCCGTGGTGGAGAGATCGCCGAGGGGGGGAAGGGCGGGGGGCATGGGATCAGGAAGAACAGGAAGACAGGAAGACAGGAAGACAGGAAGACCGTCGGGCGGAAGACGGTCGGGCGGAAGACGGTCGGGCGGAAGACCGTCGGGCGGAAGACAGTCGGGCGGACAGTCGGCGGACAGTCATGACCTGTCTTCCTGTCTTCCTGTCTTCCTGTCTTCCTGTCCCTCAAGTGGATCACCGTCGAACCAGGCGCGACCACGCGACAGCAGCAGCTCCACCGACTCGCTCGACGCGTCCTGCGCGCGACGGAGCCCCTCGCGGCACCATCGGAGGCGATCTTCCATGGCCGCCAGCGCCTCCGCGAGCGCATCGGCATTGTCGGTGGCGATCCCGGTCCAGAGGGCCGGGTCGGAGCCGGCGAGGCGCGTCATGTCACGCCCGCCCGGGCCGAGCGCTGAGCGCGTGATGCCGGCATCGCGGAGTGTGAGAGCCAGCGCCGTCGACACGAAGTGCGGCAGGTGGCTCCGCCAGGCCATCTGTACATCGTGCAGCGCGG
This sequence comes from Gemmatimonadaceae bacterium, assembly GCA_046598315.1. GTDB lineage: Bacteria > Gemmatimonadota > Gemmatimonadetes > Gemmatimonadales > Gemmatimonadaceae > AG11. Next base: position 15,395 of record JBKJIY010000117.1, on the reverse strand, counting down.
CGTCGAGGATTTCCGTGCCGGCGCGAAGCGTTCGCCAGAATGCAACCGCCCGCGCCAGGGTCTCCGGGGACGTGGATGCGGTGGGACAGAGAAAGACCCGCGCATCGTCGAACAGGTTGGCCCGTGCCGCTCCCCAGCCGGAACGGTGGCTACCCGTAAGCGGATGCGCGCCGATAAATCGTTCGCCCAGGCCGACCGCCTCGGCGGCGTGCACGACGCTGCCCTTGGTACTGGCGAGATCCATCACCCAGGCGTCGCCCCCGGCGCGCGCGATCGGCAGCAGCAGGTCGCACGTGGCCTGCACCGGTGTGGCGAGCACGATCAGATCGCACCCACCGATGTCGCGGAGCGTGGCGTCGAGACGCTCCGCCACGATCCCCTCGCGCACGGCATCGTCCAGCGAGTCCGTATCGCGATCGTATCCGAGTACGGTCACGTCGCGCGCGGCCAGCGCCCGCGCCAACGATCCACCCATCAACCCCAGCCCCACGACGGCCACCCGTCGTACGCCGTGCATCACCGTCCACCCTCCTGCGCGCGGCGCGACAGGCCGATCACCAGCCAGAAGATCTCCCGCACCGGTTCCCCCGGAAGCGACAGCTCGCGCGCCAGGGCGACGACGCGGCGAATCACCTGCGCTTCGCGCTGGGGATCGAGAATCGGCAGTCCGGCCGCGAGCTTGGCGTCGGCCACGCGGCCGACCAGCCCGACGCGCTCCGCCAGCAGCGCGACGATCCGCTGGTCCACGTCCTCGATCGCCCGCCGCGCCTCGAGCAGCGCGGCGGGAGTGGGCGGGGCGCCGCCGGTCATGTCGCGGAGCCGGCGTGCGCCGGCCACTCGCGCATGGCCGCTCCCGGATCGAACGAGCGCTCCGCCGCGGCGGCGAACGCCGGAATGCGCGCCATGAGCGCGGCGAAGCGATCGGGGGGCAGCGACTGATCGCCATCGGACAGCGCGTTCTCCGGATCGGGGTGCACCTCGATGATCAGGCCATCGGCTCCGGCGGCCACGGCGGCGAAGGCGAGCGGCGCGACGAGGTCGGCGTCGCCCCCCGCATGGCTCGGGTCGACGATCACGGGGAGATGCGTCTCGCGCTTGAGCACGGGAATGGCCGATACGTCGAGCGTGTTGCGCGTGGCGCGCTCGAAGGTGCGGATGCCGCGCTCGCAGAGCACGACGGCATGGTTGCCGTGCGCCATGATGTATTCGGCGGCCATCAGCAGTTCGGTGATGGTGCCCGACAGACCGCGCTTCAGCAGCACAGGCCGTTGCACGCGCCCGAGCTCCGCCAGCAGCGCGTAGTTCTGCATGTTGCGCGCTCCTACCTGCAGCATGTCCGCGTGCTCGGCCACGAGATCCACGTCGCGCGTATCGAGCACTTCCGTCACCACCGGCAGTCCGGTCTCGGCGCGCACCTCCACCAGCAGCTCGAGCGCCTCGCGGCCGAGCCCCTGGAAGCTGTACGGCGACGAACGCGGCTTGAACGCGCCGCCGCGCAGAATCGTCGCGCCCGACGACTTCACCGCCTCGGCGGTCTCACGCAGCATCGCGCGATTCTCCACGGAGCAGGGTCCGGCGATGACCGTGAGCGCCTCGCCACCGATGCTGGCGCGCTCCCCGATGCGAACGATGGTGCGATTCACCGAGAACTCGCGGGACGCCAGCTTGTACGGCTTCAGCACCGCCATCACCGACTCCACGCCGGGAATCGAGCGGAGCGGCAACTCGTGGAGCTTGGCCTCGTCGCCGATGCAGCCGATGATCGTGCGGTGCTCCCCGCGCGAGAGGTGGGTGTGCAGGCCGGCGGACTCCACGCGCTCGCGAATGTGATCCAGCTCGTCGTCGGAGATGTCGGGCTTGGTGATGATGATCATGACCAGGATGGGCTGTGAGGGAACGGGCGGAGCGGAAACAAAAAAGGCCCGTGGAGATCCACGGGCCGTCTGGTGTCGTTGGCGTTGAGAGCTGCTGGTGCTTCACTCAGTCGCGCATACGTCTCCAGCCACGGCCCCGGAGGGATAGGCGTAGAAATAAAAGACGTAAAAGTGGCCGGACGCGAGACTCATGGGATGAGGATAAGGGATCGCATCGCCTGCCGTCAAGGACGAACGCGCGGCGGGGGGTGGCGGCGCCGTTTGACGAGCGCCGCCGCGCCCGCGCATCATTGCGCATGCGACCATGCACCTACCTCGTCCTCGGGCTCGCCGCGCTTGGCGCACTGGCGCGTCCCGCCACCGGACAGGAGCGCCGGCTGCGCGCCCGCGAGCTCGGCGTCGCGCCCGGGATCTTCCAGCCGGGCGCGCTCAACGCCATCACCGACGTGGCCGGCGTGCGCGTCGGTCAGAGCACCGTCGTCGCCGGCGACTCCGTGAACACGGGAGTGACGGCCATCCTTCCCCACGGCGGCAACCTCTATCGCGACCGCGTGCCCGCGGCCATTCACGTGGGCAACGCCTACGGCAAGCTCGTGGGCTCCACGCAGGTGCAGGAGCTCGGCGAGCTGGAGACGCCGATCCTGCTCACCTGCACGCTCTGCGTCTGGCGCGCCGCCGACGCGCTCGTCGGCGAGCTGCTCGCACAACCGGGCATGGAGCGCGTCGGATCGATCAATCCCGTGGTGGGGGAGACGAACGACGGCGCGCTGAATGCCATCCGGGCGCGCCCGATCTCGGTGGAGACGATACGCGCCGCGCTCGACGGCGCCGGCGTCGGTGTCGTGGCCGAAGGCAGCGTGGGCGCGGGGGCCGGCACCGTGGCGTTCGAGTGGAAGGGCGGCATCGGCACGTCGTCGCGCCGGCTCCCCGCAGCGCTTGGCGGGTGGACCGTCGGCGTCCTGGTGCAGAGCAACTTCGGCGGAGTGCTCCAGGTGCTCGGCGCACCCGTGGGACGCGAGCTCGGGCGCTACGCGTTCAGGGAGAGCATGGAGAAGGAACGCGGCGACGGTTCCGTGATGATCGTCGTCGCGACGGATGCGCCGCTGTCCCCACGCAATCTTCAGCGCGTTGCCGCACGAGCGATCATGGGGCTGGCGCGCACCGGCTCGAGTGCCTCCAACGGGTCGGGCGACTTCGTCATCGCCTTCTCCACCGCGTCCGGTGTTCGCCGCTCCGCTACGACCATCGCCCGATCGGCACAGGACTCCACGCGGCGGCTGCTGACGACGTCGGAAATCCCGAACGACGACATGTCAGCGCTCTTCCAGGGTGTCGTCGAAGCCACGGAGGAGTCGATCTACAACTCGCTCTTCATGGCGACGACCGTCACGGCCAGAGGACGCACGGTCGAGGCGATCCCGCTCGACCGCGTGCGCGCCATTCTCGCCACGTACAACGTGGTGCGACGGTGAGCGTCAACGAGAGCAGTCGCCCGCCCGTAGCACTGCATCCCATCACTCGGATTCCCACCATGCGTCTCTCGTTCCTCGCCGCGGCGTGTGCCGCCGCCCTCGTGCATCCCTCGCCCGTCCATGCCCAGACGCGCGCGGTGCCCACCCCGGCGTCGGTGCTCGGCTTCGAGCCCGGCACCGACCGCAAGCTTCCGGAATGGCAGCAGGTGGTGAGGTACTTCACGGCGCTCGACGCGTCGTCGCCGCGCATCGAGGTGCGCACGCTCGGCAGGACGACGCTCGGTCGGCCGTTCATCGCGGCGTTCATCGGCGATCCGGCCACGCTGGCCGCTCTGCCCAGGCTGCGTGCCGACCAGCGCAAGCTTGCCGATCCGCGTACGAGCACGGCGGCCGAGCGCGCCGCGATCGTCGCCGGCGGCAAGGTGGTGGTCCTCGTCACCTCCAGCATCCACTCGACGGAGGTGGGCGGCATTCTCACCCCGCTCCGTCTGGCGCACAAGCTCGTGACCGGTGAGGACGCCGAAGCCCGCGACATCCGCCGGAACACCCTCGTCATCCTCGTCCCATCGCTGAATCCCGACGGCGTGGACATCGTGGGCGAGTGGTACAAGGGGTCGCTCGGTACGGCGTGGGAGGGGAGCGGACCGCCAAAGCTCTACCACCATTACACGGGCCACGACAACAACCGCGACTGGTACGCGTTCACGCAGGCCGAGACGCGGATGGTGATCGACTCGTTGTACACGCCGTACCGGCCACAGATCGTCAATGACATCCACCAGCAGGGAGCGAACGGGTCGCGGATCTTCGTGCCGCCGTACATGGATCCGATCGAGCCCAACATCGATCCCATCCTGATGGCCGGTGTGGCGCAGATGGGCAAGTCCATGACCTGGCGCATGACCACGCAGGGGCTGACCGGCATCGCCAATAACACGTCGTACGACGGGTGGACGCCGGCGCGCGCCTACCAGCATTACCATGGGGCCATCCGCATCCTCACCGAGACGGCGAGCGCGTCCCTCGCGTCACCCATCACCGTACCGTTCGATTCGCTCCGCAGCGGATACAACGTGGATGCCAAGGTAGCCGGCGTTGATTTCCTGACGCGGTGGATGGGCGGGCCGTGGGGAATCGGCGATATCGTGAAGTATCAGACGGCGGCGTCGTGGGCGCTGATCGCGCAGGCCGCCGACGACCGCGCCAACTGGCTCTCGAGCTTCGCCGAGGTGCATCGTCGCGCCGTGCTGGGCAGGGATGCGCCTGGCCGGTCGGATTGGCCCGCTGCCATCGTCATTCCCGTACAGCCGGCGCGCGACACCGCCGTGAACGCTGCGCTCCGCCTGCTGCAGCGCGGACAGGTGGAGATTCGCCGCGCGACCTCGGCGTTCACTGCCGCCGGCCGGAGCTTCCCCGCGGGCAGCTATCTGATCAACACGGCGCAGCCGTACGGAGCATTCGCCAAGACGCTGCTCGAGACGCAGAAGTATCCCGACCTGCGCGAATATCCCGGTGGGCCCCCCAAGCGTCCGTACGACGTGGTGGCGCACACCCTGCCGCTGCTCTTCGGATTCGACGTCGCCTTCGTACCCGAAGCGCTGACCGTCGCGTCGCAACCGCTGGCGCCCGTGAGCGCCACGTCGTGGGTGGCCGCCGGGCTCTCCGATGCCAGCGCGCGTCGCATCGCGATCTTCCAGAATGCCTCACCGGCCATGGACGAGGGCTGGACACGCTGGGTGTTCGATCAGTACAGGATCCCCCTCACGGTCATCTCGGCCGGCGACATCCGCGCTGGCAACCTGTCGTCGCGGTTCGACGCGATCATTCTTCCCGATCAGAACGCGCGCCTGATCGAGCGCGGCCCAGCCGGCGCGTATCCCGACTCGCTCAAGGGCGGGCTCGGCGCGCCAGGCGCCGCGGCACTGGGCAAGTTCGTGGAGGACGGCGGCACCGTGCTCGCCTTCAACGACGCCAGCGACTACGCCATCGAGGCGATGTCGCTGCCGGTGAGAAACGTGCTCCTCAGCGCGAAGAACACCGAGTTCTACGCGCCCGGGTCGCTGCTGGATGTCGAGTTCGACCGCGCGAGTCCGCTTGTGGCGGGACTGACCGCACCCAGGCCCGCCATCTGGTTCGAGAGCTCGCCCGCCTTCGAGATCACCGATCCGTCGGCGGCGACGGCTGTAGCACGCTACACGCGCAGCACGCATCTCCTGTCGGGGTGGCTGCTCGGCGGAGAGAAGCTCGACGGCAAGGCCGCCATGGTCGACGTCCGCCGCGGCAAGGGGCGCGTGGTGCTCTACGGGTTTCGGCCGCAGTACCGGGCGCAGACGCTGGCGACTCTGCCACTGATCTGGAATGCCCTGCGCGCGCGCCAGGTCTTCTGAGTTGCGCGGCCGTTGACGAGGCGGCCCGTGGAACTGCACTAAGCGACCGCCTGCCAGGGCGGTCGTTTGGCGTCAGGGCCGGCCCGCCGGGAAACCTTCCTCCCGCACGCCCGTACTAACACGCATCCCCGCCACCCAGGGTCGTCCGGCATGCTTGCTTTCGTCGTCGTTGCCGTGTTGCTGCAGAGCACACCGGCTCTCCCTCCGCAGGCTGCCGCTGGCCGCACCGCCGCCACCGATTCGGCCGGAAAGCAGGACTCCACGAAAAAGCGGGCGAAGAAGCCGCCCAAACGGGCGACTGTCACGTCCGACCACCTCGCGACGGCGTTCGCCGATGCCGGTGCCCGATCGCTGCTCGCCCTTGCACGCGATGCGCGCACGCGCCAGGACTCCGCCCTCCAGAGCTACGATGCCACCACCTACCAGCGTGTCTCGGCCGGACTGGGGTTCTCCCGGTTCGGCCGCGACCGGCTGGCGTTTCGCTCGGAGGAGTCGAAGCGCGTGCGGTGGCGTCGGGGCGTCGGCGCCTACGTGGAAGTCACGGGACAGCGCACCGTCATGCCGATCGCCGGTAAATCGGGAAATGTGAAGATTGGTGGTGCCATCTCGCCCATTCCCTACTCCCCTGGCAGCGAGACGCTCTGGATCGGCACGAGCATCGCGCAGCAGGAAGTGGACGAGAACGAGGGGATGGTCCATCCGCTCGTGACCGGCTCCGAGGCGTATTACAAGTTCTCCACGGGCGATTCCGTCACCTTTCGTCTACCCGACGGCACGACGATACGACTCCGCGAGCTGAAGGTGCGACCGCGCAGCCCGAGCTGGCGGCTCGCCGTCGGATCGCTCTGGTTCGACGTCAGCGGCGGTCAGCTCGTCCGAGCGGCCTACCGCATGAGTGTGCCGATGGACATCAAGGCTGTCGCGGAAGAAGACGACCCCAGGTCCTTCGAGGACGTGCCGGCGATCATGAAGCCGATGATGTTTCCCATGAGCGCGCAGATCACCGCCATTGGCGTGGAGTATGGGCTGTATCAGGGACGATTCTGGCTGCCGCGGGTGCAAGTGGCCGAGGGCAGCGCGAGCGCCGGATTCGTGCGTGCCCCGATCAAGCTCGAGCAGAGCTACAAGTACGATCAGGTGAACGCGGGGGGGAGCCTGCCGCCGATTCCCGAGGCCGCCGACACCTCACTGCGCAACGGCGTGGGCGTCAGTGTCCGTGTGGGCGGAGGCTCGATGACGGATTCCATGCCTCCGAAAACGGCGCGTGACTCGGCACGAGCGGTGCGTCGCGCGCGCCAGAAGTGCGACAGCACGGGAAACCGCAATTACACGAGCCGTCGCAGGAATTCTCCGAATGCCACCCGAGTCACCATCTCGTGCGACACCGAGAAGCTCGCGCGATCACCCGATCTTCCCGCCTCGATCTACGGAGAGGACGAAACGCGTTTCAATGGTGACGAGATCGATGCGCTCGTGAAACAGGCGCTGTCCATTTCGGCGCAGGCGGATTTCGCGCCCCTGAGGCCGACGACCGCGCTGCTCAATCCGCGCTACAATCGCATCGAGGGACTCTCGCTCGGCGCGCGCGCCGATCAGGAGCTCGGCGCTGGCTACTCGGCGCACGCACTCGCGCGGATCGGCGTGGCCGACTGGCAGCCGCTCGCCGAGCTCACCGGCGCGCGCAGCGATCTTCGGCGGACTCTCTCGCTGACTGCGTACAATCGCCTCGTACCCGTCGTCGACCTGGGCAATCCGCTGAGTCTGGGCAGTTCGATCTCCTCGTTCCTCTTCGGCCGAGACGATGCGTTCTATTACCGCGCCAGCGGCGTGGAGCTCACCTCCGTTCCCGATGCGCCGTCGGGCGGCTTTCATACCTGGTCGCTGTTTGCCGAGCAGGAGCGCACCGCCACCCAGCGCACCACCTTCTCGCTCGCCCGCGCAGCGTATGGCACGCAGTTCGAGCCGAACATTGCCGCCGACCGCGGCGTGTACATCGGTGCGCGGACGCGACTCAACCGCAGCTTCGGTCTCGACCCCTCGGGATTCCGGCTGAGCAGCGATGCGCGCCTGGAGGGCGCGTACGGAGACGCCAGGAGCTTCGGACGGATCACGCTCGATCTGACCGGATCTCGCGCGATCGGCAACGGCATGGCGGCGCTCACGCTCGCGGCGGGGAGCGGGCTGGGGGAGCTGCCCGCGCAGCGGCTGTTCTATCTGGGCGGAGCGCACACCGTGCGGGGACAACGACCGGGTGGAACGCCCGGGGTGTCCGGCGCGATCGGGGAGGCCTTCTGGCTCGCGCGCGGCGAGCTGGCGCGTGGCCTGGGGGTGGTGAAGCCGGTCGTGTTCGCCGATCTCGGCTGGGCCGGCAACCGGGGGCAATGGCGCGACGTAGGACGTCCGATGTCCGGAGCGGGCATCGGCATGACGATGCTGGACGGCCTGCTGCGATTCGACCTGTCGCGCGGGATCTATCCGGAGAAGGGATTCCGGGTGGATACGTACGTGGAGGCGAGGTTCTGAAACCGGTCTACGGTCTCCAGTTTTTGATTTTTCGGTTCACGCCGCAGCCCTTACCCCGCGCGCATTTACCCCATGACCCGTGGGCGGCCACCATCGCGCGCTTGACAACGCCGGCCATCCTGACTTGAGTTCACTCGTGACCCATCGCTCCGCCCCCGCCTTCATGTGCCACGTGCACATGTGTCAGTTCATGCGGCATCAGCCGCAGGGGATGGGTCGCGCACAGCTGTAGGTCATCGATGCAGGACGTCGACGACGCGCCCCGATCCCACCGCGGATCGGGGCGCCTTGCATGTCGGGGGTCTCGGGACGCGGACGGAGCGGAAATACGCGAGCGACGATGGAACGCTCATCCTCTTTCCCAGATTCGTTCGATATGCGCCCAATCGCCGTCTACCATGAGCATCCCGACTGGTTCAAGCCGCTGTTCAGCGAGCTCGAGCGCCGAGGACTGCCGTACGTGAAGCTCGATGCCGCCGCTCACCGCTACGATCCGGGCGAGCGCAGCGTGCCCTATTCCGTCGTCGTCAATCGGGCGAGTCCTTCGGCGTATCTCCGCGGACACGGACAGTCCACCTTCCACACCCTGCACTGGGTGAGCCATCTCGAGCGAATCGGCGTGCCGGTGGTGAACGGGAGCCGGACGTACGGCTACGAGCTCTCAAAGGCCGCGCAACTCGACGCGCTCGCCGAGCTCGGCCTCCCCTTTCCGCGCTCCGTGGTGATCAATGACGCGTCGCAGGCCGTGGATGCAGCAACGGACCTTCGATATCCGGTGCTCGTCAAGGCGAACATCGGCGGGAGCGGGGCGGGGATCACGAAGTACGAGACCGCGGACGCGCTCCGCACCGCCGTCGCGGCGGGGCAGGTAGCGCTGGGGATCGACGGCGTCGCGCTCGTGCAGGAGGCCGCACCGCTGCGTGGCGGGTACATCACGCGGGTAGAGACGCTTGGCGGCAAGTTCCTCTACGCCATCAACGTGTATCCCGCCACCGGCTCGTTCGATCTCTGCCCGGCCGACGCCTGCCAGACCACCACTGGTGTGGAGCTGGTGGGTGCCGCGTGCGCGGTGGACGCCGTGAAGAGCGGGCTTCGCGTGGAGGGATTCACGCCCCCCGCCGAGATCATCGAGCAGGTGGAGCGCATCTCGCAGCACACCGGTCTCGACATCGGCGGTATCGAGTATCTCGTGGATGACCGCGACGGCAAGCATTACTTCTACGACATCAACGCCCTGTCGAACTTCGTGGCCGATGCCCCGAATGTGGTGGGGTTCGATCCGTGGACGAACTTCGTGGACTATCTCGAGTCGCGCATCGCCGGCTCACTCGCTGCGGTGGGAACGTGAGCGCCACACTCGCGCCGGAGCGCGAGGGCTACGAGGAGACTGGCATCTCGCCTGCCCGGATGCGCTTCGGATACTGGATGCCCGTGTTCGGCGGCTGGCTGCGCAACGTGGAGGACGAGGGAATGGAGGCGACGTGGAGCTATACGCGCCGTCTCGCGCAGCGGAGCGAGGAGCTGGGCTTCGATCTCACGCTCATCGCCGAGCTGTTCCTGAACGACATCAAGGGTGCTGACGCGCCGGCCCTCGACGCCTGGAGCACCGCGGCCGCGCTGGCCGCCGTCACGGAGCGGCTCGAGCTGATGGTCGCCGTTCGTCCGCAGTACCACCCGCCCGCGCTGCTCGCCAAGCAGGCGGCCAACATCGACAACATCGCCAACGGCCGGCTGGCGCTGAACGTGGTGAGTGCCTGGTGGGCGGACGAAGCACGCCGCTACGGCGTGCACTTCGACAAGCACGACGACCGCTACGCCCGCACCTCCGAGTGGCTGGACGTCGTCAGTGGCGCGTGGAGGGAATCGAGGCTCTCGCACCAGGGCGCCTACTACAACGTGGACGAGCTGATCGTGGAGCCCAAGCCGGTGCGCAGGCCGACGATCTACGCCGGCGGCGAATCCGAGACCGCCAAGAATCTCATCGCGAGCAAGTGTGACGCGTACGTGATGCACGGCGATCCGGTGGATCGCATCGCGCCCAAAGTCGCCGACATGCGCGCCAGACGCGTTGCGACGGGTCGACCGGCGATGGAGTACGGCATGGCCGCGTACGTGGTGGTCCGGGACGACGAGCGCGCCGCGCAACGGGAGCTGGAACGCATCACCAATGTGGCGGTGGGATCGCCCGGCTATCACAACTATCAGGACTGGCTCGCCAACACGCAGCTCGAGCAGCGCGTCTCGTTGCACGATTACTCGGTGTCGAATCGCGGCCTGCGCGCGAACCTCGTCGGGACCGCGGAGCAGGTCGCCGAGCAGATCCGCGCCTTCCAGGCGGCGGGCGTGGGCCTGCTGCTGCTGCAGTGCAGCCCGCAGCTGGAGGAGATGGAGCGGTTCGCTGCTGAAGTGATGCCGTTGGTGAATTGAAGGAAGACAGGAAGACAGGAAGACAGGAAGACAGGAACGGCGGAGGTGTCCAGCGTTGATGCGGATGTAGCCGTATCTCTGCTCTATCCAGCTCGCCCCGCATCCCGTATCTCTCCCTGGCAGCTCGACTGTCTTCCTGTTTTCCTGTCTTCCTGTCTTCCTGCTTCTGATGCGTACCCTCTACCGCTACGTCCGCCCCTACTGGCGCACCGCGCTCCTCGCGCTCGTGCTCGCGGCGATCAACCAGATCTTCTCGCTGCTCGATCCGCTCATCTTCCGGCACGTCATCGACTCGTACGCCACGCAGTACGACAAGTACACGCGTCTCGAGTTCTTCAAGGGCGTCGGGCTGCTGCTCAGCATGGCGGTGGGGGTGGCGTTCGTCTCGCGCGTCGCCAAGAACTTCCAGGACTACTTCGTGAACGTCGTCGTCCAGCGCGTCGGCGCCGACCTCTATTCGGACGGCATTCGCCACTCGCTCGCGCTTCCGTTCCAGACGTTCGAGGACCAACGCAGCGGCGAGACGCTCGGCAAGCTGCAGAAAGTGCGGTCGGATACCGAGCGGTTCATCGCCGCGTTCGTCAACATGGTGTTCACGACGCTCGTCGGCGTGATCTTCGTCATGGTCTACGCCTTCAAGGCGCACTGGGCCATCGCGCCGGCCTTCTTCCTCACCGTGCCGATGCTCACCGTGCTCAGCTCCGTGCTGAGCAAGCGCATCAAGACGATCCAGAAAGTCATCGTCGCCGAGACGACCGCGCTGGCCGGCGCGACGACCGAATCGCTGCGCAACATCGAGCTCGTCAAGAGCCTCGGCCTCGCCAAGCAGGAGGAGGTGCGCCTCAACGCCACCACGGAGAAGATCCTCCGGCTCGAGCTGAAGAAGGTGAAGTATCTCCGTTCGCTCAGCTTCATCCAGGGCACGGCGGTGAACTTCCTCCGCACCTGCATCCTGTTTCTCATGCTGTATCTGATCTTCGAGAAGCAGATCACGGTGGGACAGTTCTTTTCCCTGCTGATCTACTCGTTCTTCATCTTCGGCCCGCTGCAGGAGCTGGGGAACGTGATCAACATCTATCGCGAGACCGAGGCGTCGCTCGCCAACTTCGACGCGATCTTCGAGATTCCGGTCGATCCCAGGCCGGCCGACCCGGTTACAGTCGACGATCTCCGCGACCTCGCCTTCGACGACGTGCGCTTCACCCACGCCACGGCCTCCGCGCCCGCGCTGGATGCGGTATCGTTCGCTGTGAAGCGCGGCGAAACGATCGCCTTCGTGGGACCGTCAGGGTCGGGCAAGACGACCCTCGTGAAGCTGCTCGTCGGCCTGTATCGTCCCGGTGCCGGCCGCATCCTCTACAACGGAGTCCACAGCGAGCGCGTGGATCTGGACCGCTTCCGCGAGCGCATCGGATTCGTCACGCAGGACGCGCAGCTGTTCAGCGGCACGATTCGCGAGAACCTCCTCTTCGTGCGCCCGGAAGCGACGGACGACCAGTGTCTCGCCGTGCTGCGCCGCTCGGCGGCCACCTCGCTGCTCACCCGCGCCGACCACGGGCTCGACACGGTGATCGGCGAAGGAGGCATGAAGATCTCGGGCGGGGAGAAGCAACGCCTGTCCATCGCCCGCGCTCTGCTGCGCGACCCGCAGCTTCTCGTGTTCGACGAGGCCACGAGCTCACTGGATTCCCTGACCGAAGAGGAGATCAGCCGCACGATGCGCGACGTGGCCGAGAGCTCCGACGTCATCACCGTGCTCATCGCGCACCGCCTCTCGACCGTGCTCCACGCCGACCGCATCTACGTCCTCGAGCGTGGTCGCGTGATCGAGGAGGGACACCACGACGATCTTCTCGCGCGAAAAGGGCTGTATTACGCGATGTGGCGACAGCAGGTGGGCGAGCGGCGCGCGCTGGACGCGGTCGCTGCGCCCGCGCTGGCGGGCGCGGTCTAGGCTCGGGCCTCGGCGCCAGCAGCCGGACACGCCACCGACGGACGTGCTGCGCTCACGCGACCAGCGCGTCCAGGGCGGCGTCGCAGACGGCGAGGCAGCGCTCCAGCCCTTCCATGGTATGATCGCCCATGTGCCCGATACGCACGGTCGTCTCCTTGTTCTTGCCGTACCCGCTGCCGATGGTGAACCCGCGCTCGTTCACGGCGCGGAGCACCTCGGTCGCCGTGAGGGATGCCGGCAGGGTCACACTGGTGATCGAGGGTGACCGCTGCCCAGCCGTGGCCGCCACCGCGAACGCCTCACCATTCCGCCCGGCCAGCGCGTCCACCCACGCGTACGTCCGCTCGGCCATCGCGCGGTGGCGTGCCCATCGCGCCGGCATTCCCTCCTCCACGATCGCCGTCAGCTGCACCTCCGCGGCATAGAGCAGGGGCAGCGCCGGCGTATTGGGCGTCTGGTTCCTTGTGACGTATGCCTCGAACTCCACGACATCGAAATACAGCCCGCGTCCCTCGGTCGACCGCGCGCGCTCGATGAACGCGGGCGTGGCCGCGGCGAACGAAAGCCCGGGCGGCATCGCGAGCGCCTTCTGGGATCCCGTGAGCGCGTAATCCAGCTCCCATTCGTCAAAGAGCAGCTCGGCGCCGCCGATGCCGGTCACGGAGTCCACCAGGCAGGTCGCGCCGTGGTCGCGCGCCAGCTGCGTGACGCCGCGCACGTCCGTCAGCGCGCCGGTGGAGGTCTCCGAGTGCACCACCGTGACGACGGCGTACGTCGCCGCGCCGAGCGCCGCCCGCACCGCGTCGAGCGTGACGGCCTGTCCCCACGGCACGTCGAGCACCGCCGTCTCGCGGCCACAGGCCCGCGCGATGGCGGCAAAGCGCGCGGAGAAGGCGCCATTGACGATCGAGAGCACTGCGCCCGCCGGAGCGCCGCGAATCCCCGCCTCCATCAGACCCGTGGCCGAGGAGCTGCTCACGTAGACTGGCCGCGTCGTGCCGAACACCGTACCGAGCGCAGACTGGATGTTCGCGAACATCGCCTCGAACGCGGGTCCGCGGTGCGGGATCATCGGGCGTGTCATCGCCTCCAGCACCGGGCGCCGCACCTCGGTGGGTCCGGGGAAGAAGAAGGTGCCGTCGGTCAGCAGCGCTGTCGTCATGCGAGTACGAGCTCCACGAGTTGGTCGAACGAGGTGAGAATCAGATCGGCCGCGGCCGCAACGGGCTCGCGGTGCACGAAGCCGGTGAAGGCGGCAAAGGTGTGTACCGCCGGACGAATGGCCAGATCGGTGGCACCATCACCCACGGCGAGCACCGGCGCGGGCAGGTGCAGTGCGGTGGTCACGGCAAGCTTGCCAAGCGAGGTGGTGAGCGGCGAGCCCGTATCGAATCCCGTGTAGGCGCCATCGGCGCCGGCATATGCGTCCACGGCGCAGACGTCGCCATCCACGATGCCGAGCTGGCGTGCGAGAGGGAGGATCGCCTGCCGCAGTCCGCCGCTGACGATCACGACGCGCACGCCCGCGCCAAGCAGTCGCGATACGGCGGCGCCGGCGCCCGGCGCGAGCGTGTCACGATACACGTCGGCGAGGGCCGCGATGTCGCTGCGGGAGGGGGCGACGAGCGCGAGTCGCTCGCCGTACACTTCGTCGAGCGCGATCGCTCCGCGCATCGCACGGTCGGTGAGCTTCACCACCCGCGCCGTAATCGAGCCTCCGCGCAGCGCGGCCAGCCAGTCGATTCCCTCCACGCTGCAGAGGGTGGAATCCACGTCGAGGACCACGCTGGCGAAGCGGATGTTGCTCACAGGACGTTGCCGGGCGCGAGGATCCCGGACGGATCGAGCTCGCGCTTGATTGCCTGCATGGCGCGCACCTGCAGCGGTGACATCTGCAGCGGCAGCCACTTCCGCTTGATCTTCCCGATGCCGTGTTCCGCGGCCACGGTGCCCCCGAGCGCGATGACGTCCCGCAGCGTCGCCTCCACCACGCGCTCGATGCGCGCGAGATGCTCGGCGTCGTTCGCGATGAAGTTCTGGTGGGGGTGGCCGTTGCCCGCATGGCCGTAGATGACCGCTTGCTCAATGCCCGCCTCGTTCGCGAGCGCGCGCGCGCCGCCAATCGCCTGCGCGAGGTACGGGTACGGCACCGCCCAGTCCGTGCTCACCTTGCGTCCACCATGTGTGCGCCGCGCGGAGCCGCGCTCGTTCATGTGCGCGGGCACGGCGTGCCGCACGCGACGCGCGTCGCGCAGCGCCTGCTCGCCCTCGTACACGCGAACGTCGTCCACCACCGCGGCATGCTGTTCCGCCAACGCGAGCCATTCGTCGAGCGCCGGGTCCACGCCCGCCGGCGGTACTTCCTCGGCGTAGACGAACGCCGTGGCGCTCGCCGCCCAACCCGGCGTGTCCTCCGCGGCCCGCGCAATGTCCAGCGCGAGCACATCGAAGAACTCCAGGCAGCGCGGATGCACCACTGTGCTGTCGCGCGCAGCCACGACAAACGCCAAGGCGTCCTGCTCGCGCGCAAAGGGAATCGCCAGGCCCACGACCTGTTCGGGCAGGGGGATCAGTGCGAGCTCAGCTTCCACCACCACGCCAAGGGTGCCTTCACTGCCGATGAACCAGTCCACGGGATCGTGGGCGAGCGCGTAGCCCACCGTATTCTTCTCGAGGGCGGTGCGGCGCAGGTCAGACACCGAGCCGTCCGCCAGCGCGACGCGAAGGGCGCGACCGTGTGGCCGCGTTGCGCCGTAGC
>JBKJIY010000075.1:0-43250 GCA_046598315.1 Gemmatimonadaceae bacterium | reverse complement strand
GCGACCGCGAGGGCGAGGTCGAGTGCGTCGCTGGTGGACGACCCTGCGAGCGCGAGCACGGGCTTGGCCCCCGCGAGTTCCTGCTGGAGCCGCGTGAGCGTTGCGACCGCTACGCCGCTCTGTGCGGCAGCATCGGCCAGCGTGCCCTTGCCGGCGAGGGCGTTCGCAATGGCGAGCTCGCTGCCAGGCTTGCACGCGATCCACTGGTCCGCGTTCAATCCTGTGAGAGACCGGCGCGGTCCGATATAGACGAACCGCGGCGCGCCCTCGATCTTCGCGCGCGCGTCGGCAAAGTCGAGTTGCTGCGGAACCGACAGCCCCCAGGTTTCGAGGAAGTCCGCACCGAAGGAGATGATGAGCTTCGCGTCGGTGAACGAGAGCTTCGGCCAGGACACGCCGTAGGTGCGGCGGTTGGCTTCGATCGCGGCGCTGTCTGCCTCGAAGTCCACGCTCAGGTGCGGCCGCATGCCGAAGCCGGCCAGCCATGCATCGAGGAACGCGGGGAAGCTACCGGTTTCATGCTGGTTGAGGAACACCGCGTTCCCCGCGGTGCCGCGGCTCTTCGCTTCCCCGAGCTTCTGGCTCACGAGCGTGAGGGCCGCGTCCCAGGGAATGGCCTTCCATGCGCCATTCTCCTTCACCATTGGCCCGCGCATGCGGTCCGGATTGTAGAGACCCTGGAGCGCAGACTGACCGCGTGCGCAGAGCGCACCCTTGTTGAGCGGGTGCTCGGGGTTGCCTTCCAGCTTGGTGGTGCGGCCATCGCGCGTCTCGGCGATGATGCCGCAGCTCGCCGCGCACTCGCGGCAGGTGCTGGCGTAGTAGGTCGACACGCCGGCGACGGTCTCGTCCGGGTGGACGAGATAGGGGATCAGCTTGCCCACTTTCTCGGAACTGCAGCCCACCGTGCTCACGGTGGCGCCGGCGATGCCGAGGACCTTGAGGAAATCGCGGCGCTTGACGCCCGTCGACCCCGTGTCGTTGCTCATGAGCGGTTCGTCCTGGGGCGGTCTAGTAATGACAGGAGGCGCAATCGTAGCGCGCGCGGCGGCGTTCGGCGGACGGCGTGGCGGCGGCAACCGAGGCGTGCGCGGAGTCGCGCTGCGCTGCTGCCCCAACGGCCGCCGTGGTGAGTATCCCCGCCCGGCTGCCCGGGGCGCCGTAGGGCACGCCGCCATTGTATCCGGCTGCGGGAACGCTGTCGTATCCGGCAGCCTTCTGCCCGTCCTTGGGATCGTAGCCGTTCACATGGCAGTTGATGCACCAGCCCATGTTGAGCGAGGCGTACTGATACACCTTGTTCATCTCTTGCACCTTGCCATGACAGGACTGGCAGGTGACGCCGGCGTTCACGTGGCGGACGTGCGGAAAGTGCACGTAGTCCGGGATCTTGTGGATGCGCACCCAGGGAACGGGTTTGCCCTCGGCGGCGTACTTCCGGAGCTTCGTGATCTCGGCCCTGGCGGACTCGGTGGCGCCGCCGATGGCGGCGTGGCATCCCATGCAGGTGCTCACGGCCGGCATGCCCACGTCGGCGGACTTCGTTCCGGTGTTGTGGCAGTAGAGGCAATTCATGGCCAGTCCACCCTTGGCCACCGGTCCCGCGTGCTTGGGATGCGGAAAGGCCACAGGCTGATCGGGGCCGAATCCCTGCGATGACGAAGCACCGCTGTAGGCGGACAGTCCGACGGCAGTCACCGCCAGCAGCAAGAGCCCTGGGATGGCAGTCCACTTCCTTCGCTGCGTCATCGCGATGGGGTAATGGGAGACACGTGAGATCGAGTGCTTGTGAACGAATTCACAAGGCACTCGACTGGCCAGCAATCTGCTCCCGCGCCGATGCCGCCGCAAGTTGACCTGCGCACGGAATTCGTGAGGCGAACGAGCCCTTCTCCGCCGGCGCGGACATGACGCTGCAACCGGACAAACAGCCCGGCGCGCGGGCAAAGGTCAAGTGGGCATTTTCCCTACCGACGAGAGCGCTGCCACATCGGTCAGCGCGGGCGACGTCAGCTCCGTCGGCAGGAGGTCGAGATTGGCTCGTGGATTCTGCGTCAGCCGAAGGGGCCAGTGCGTGCCGTACACGAACCGCTCCGCGCCCATCGTGCGGAGCAGGTGCGCCAGATGATCCTCGGGCGGCCCCCACACCCACGCAAAATCCCAAAAGACCCGCGCCTGCTCCTCCGGCGTGAGGCTCCAGTGGCATTCCTCGATCAGCTCGCGTCCCGCACCGGTCACGATGAGGCGCACGCCCCCTCCGACGCGAGCGAGGGCGCGCACGTGCGCCGCGCCGAGGTCGCCCGCGGTGTCCAGCGGATGACGCTGGCGGAGGTCCTCGAAGCGCACGGTGAGGAGCAGCGGAACGCCGATTGCTCCGCACGCGAGGGCGAGCGCACGGAGTTCGCCGTCGCCCGGCGCGAGGCCCCAGTGCATGGGATAGGCGCGGACGGCCGGGGCCCCGCGCTCGACGAGATCCCGGAGGGACCGCTCCCATCCCGGCCATCCGGGACGCACCACCGGGGCTGGCCGAAGCATGGCGCTGAACGGCGAGAGCGCCGCGTACAGGGCGTCGTTGCCGGGTGCCGGATCCCGATGCCACGCCGACGGCAGATAGCCCACCCACGCGCCGGCCAGCCCATCACGGTGAAGCACGCGTGCCAGCACCTCGGCGTCGGGGTGCGGTAGATGACGGAAGGGGTACGCGCCGATGTACGTCGCGCAGTCAATCACGCTCGGCGCGCTCACGATGCTGCGCCCGTTGGGACGAGGCATCGCGGAAAGGCGCCCTCGCGAAAGATCCGCTCGGCGTTGCGCCAGCGCACGTCGGCCATGTCGTCAGGTGACAGTCCGATGACCTCGAGTGCGCGGAGCTTGGCGAGCCCCGTCTCCATGGTAAGATCGCACGCCCATAGCAGCCGGCGCGCTCCCAGCACGTCCAGCGCGGCGTCGAGCATTCCGCGGTCGACGCCACTCCCCGAGAGGTCGGGATAGACATTGGCAAGATCCCTCACCGCCGGCAGCGTGTGCGCCCAGTCGCCGCCACCGCCCAGATGCGCCAGGATGAACGCGACGCGGGGGTGCCGAGCGGCCAGCCGACCGAGGTCGGCGCCGTCGGAGATCTCCTGATTGGGCCAGTCGCGCGTGCGATGCTGCCAGATGTGGTGCAGCACCGGCAGGCCGTGCTCGTCGGCCAGCTCGGCGATGGGATCGAGCAGCGCATCGTCGGCGCGGCGGCTGGCGAGCAGCTTGATGCCAATGGCGCCGCGCGCCACGCCTCGGGTGATCTCGCCGACGGCGTGGGCGGTGTGGTTGGGATTCACGGTCACGTACCATCGCACACGATCGCGCTGATCCGACGCGAGCGTCGCCATCGCGTCATTGCCCGTCTCCACGTCGGTGGGCGATGGGAGATAGGTGGGCGACGTGTGGCCGTAGCTGCCGAGGATGCTGGCCACGTGGTAGGTCACGCCAATGCGTTCACCGGCGCGCAGGCGCGCGGCGTTCACACGCTCCCAGTCGCCACGCCCGGATTGTTCATGATAGAAGTGGGCGTGCGCGTCGATGAGCGGATCGGGTCCGGCCAGCGTGGCGGCCGATCCGCTCACGCGCGTTCCTCCGCCACGAGCGCGACGAACGCCTCGCTCGCGCCCCGCTCGATCTCACGCAACGCCGCATCGTCGTGCGCCACGGCGGCGTAGTTGTACGCGCCGCACTTGAACAGGACACCGGCCTGGAGCGCGTGCGCCACGAAGCGCGACTCGCGTGCCGCGTCGTCCCAGCGCATCAGCCACATCGCGTCGATGCCCTCGGTCTGCACGCCCAGCGCGCCGCTCGCCTCGATCGCCCGGTCGACCGCGGCGCGCATCTCGCGCCCCGTCTCGGCCAGGGTGCCGCAGATATCGGCCTCGTAGTGCCAATCGAGCACGGCGAGCGCGGCAGCGAGCGCCGTGGACTCACTGGCGAGCGTCGAGGAGATCCACGTGCGACGCGCGGCGTCCATCAGCGCACGACGGCCCACCACGGCGGCCAATGGATAGCCGTTCGCCATCGCCTTGCCGAAGGAGGCGAGATCGGGCGTGACACCGGCGGCCTCCTGCCATCCGCCCGGCGCGGCGCGGAATCCCGTCTTGATCTCATCGAAGACGAGCACCGCGCCGCGCTCGTCGCAGAGGGTGCGCGCGCGACGCAGCCACTCCACCGACGGCGCACGCTCCACGACCGGTTCGAGCACGATCGCCGCCAGATCATCGCCCGCCGCGGCCGCGGCCGCCTCGAGCGCCGCGATGTCGTCGAACGGCACCTCGGTCCGGTCGCGCCGAACCGCCGAGGGCACGCCCGCGGCATCGTTCGCCCAGTCCAGCCACCCGAAATATCCGCTCGCCAGCACATGGGAACGTCCGGTGAAGGTGCGCGCGATGCGCACGGCGGCCGCGGTCGCCTCCGCGCCCGTCTTCACGAACTGCACCTGCTCGGCGCAGGGGATGATGCTCGCCAGCCGCTCGGCCAGCTCCACCTCCCGCCAGCTCGAGAGCGACGACACGTTCCCCTGCGTCGCCGCCTCCACCACCGCGGCGGTGACTCGCTGCTCACCGTATCCCAGCGCGACGGCGCCGAGCGCCATCGTGCAGTCGAGAAAGCGCTCGCCGTCCGTATCCGTCACGTGGCAACCGCGCGCCGACACGAAGTGCGTCGGCCCCGCCTCCTCGGCATTGCCGTACAGCACCCTGGCCCGCTTGCTGCCCGTGGACGCGCCGGTGGGCAGCACCGCCTCGGCGCGGTCGCGCCAGCTTCGCTCCTCCGAGAGCTCTGGCTGCCCCTCGTCAACGCCCGCGTCGTCGTCCTCAGGCTCCGGTGCCTGGCTGGTCTGGTCGGGGACTGCGGGCTGTGCGGCCTCTCGGCCGCGACCGAAGAATCGTGAGAGTGGCATGGCGGATGAGAGGGTGGACTCGCGGGACTCAGTCTTCGGTGCGATCCCGCGGCTCGGCGGCGCGGATGCTGGTGTCGCGTCCGGTCACATGCCGCGGGCGGCGGGGCGAGACGTCGTCGGGAAGCGCACGGTCCACGCGTCCCGTACGCTCCAGAAAGCGCACGACCTCCAGCGACATCGCGCGCAGCAGCGAGAGCTCGCGGTCGTCCGGCGCGGCGCGGAAGGTGATCGCGCGGAGCGAGCGCATGATGTGCTCGGGAAATCGCGTCTTGAAGAACTGGATCGCGTCCAGCGCGTTGTGCAACTCGCCGAAATAGCGCTCGAACATCTCCTGCGTGGGCGGCGGTGCCTCCTTGCGCGGCCCGCGCAGCGTGCGCGTCGCGTCGCCCGACGCCAGGTGGAGCTCGTAGAGCGAGATGAGCACCGCCTGCGCGAGGTTGAGGGACGCGTGATTCGTGGTTGGTATCGTCACTGCGGCGTGGATGCGATCCAGGATCTCATTGGGCAGGCCGGCATCCTCGCGCCCGAAGACGATGGCCACGCGTCCCTGTTCCGTGTAGCCGAGGGCATCCTCGGCGGCCATCCGCGGATCGAAGATGGAGAACTTCGCCTTGCGGCGGCGCGCCGTGAACCCCACGAGGCGCACGCAGTCGGCGACCGCGGCGTTGAAGTCGTCGAAATGCTCGATCCGGTCGATCACGTCCCAGGTATCGTGCGCGATGCCTTCCAGCCGCGCCGGCTCGTAGGCGACGGGACGGACGAGACGCAGCGAGGAGACACCCATGTTCTTCATCGCGCGCACGACGGCGGCGATGTTGATGGGGTTCTGAGGCTCGTAGAGTACGATGGAGATCTGGTCGAGTCGTGTGTCAGTCATCGGCAAGCGAGATGCGAACGAGCCGTTCCGGGTCGTGGCGGTCTCCACGAAGATAGACGAATTCCCCGCGCGCGCCCGACATGACGAGCTGCCCCCGCCGCCGCTCGCGGCCGGGAGCGACGTCGTTGACCAGCACGTCCACGCCCGCCGTCGCCGTGCCCGGGGGCAGCGCCACTCGGGCCCGGAGCGCGTAGCCACCCTCGCTCGTGGTCCAGCTGGCCGACACGGCGAGACCGCCATTCCAGCCATCGATCCCCCGCTGGGACACAGCCGATCCGCCGTGGACGGGGACGAGGAGCCAGCCGCCGCCAACCTGCCCGGCGCGGACGTAGAGCTGAACGCCGTCGCCGTGAATGCCTGCCGGCTCGTTGTCCAGCCGGTTTACCGCCTCCGGCGCGACGAACTGCGGGCTCGAGGCGGCCACGGCGATATCCACGACGAGCGTGGCGGGTGCCTCGCGCCAGCACTGCACCGCGGCCGCCGGCTCGCCCGCCTCGTGCCAGGTGAGCTCCGACCGACGGTAGTGCGCCTCGGCGAGGTTGACGCGCAGTGGGAGCGCGGCCGGCCGCGCGACGCGCGCGGTACGCTGGTCGGAGGGTGCGATCGATTGAACAGTCGCGGCGGCGGCCTCGGCGCCGCGGAGTGCGATCTCCCGGCACGCGCCAGCGCGGTCGAACTGCTGCACGCGCCACTCGTCGCCCGCACGGCGATGCACGTGTACCGCCCCCGATCGCAGCCTGACGCGCAGCGCGCCACCGGCGTCGCTAGCCTCGGCGACCTCGCCCGTGAGGCTCCACACGGTGACGAAGCTGCCGGCGCGTGCGGAGTGACGTTGCAGCAGCATTGGCCGGAGCGGCGGATCGGCGGGGGGGCCTGGAGCGAGCGCGCTCCACCAGGTCGTGCCTGGCCGACAAAGGCTCCACCCGCGCAGATGCGTGCCGTCCTGATCGGTTCGCAGCAAACAGAGTGATTCCCCCGCTGGCGACGATACGCCACGAGCATCGCGCAGGAAAGCGAAGCCGTCCTCCACACCGCCGATGTTGTCGATGCCACAAGGTTCGGACGGACGATCCGCGTCGTGTTCGTCCACGGCGCGCGCGCCGTGCAGGGCGAGCGCAATCTCGTGCACCGCGTCGCCACTCCAGGCCAGCTCGTCCATCAGATAGTCGGGCATCAGCACCACCGTCCGGCGTACCTCGAGGCCGGGCGCGAGACGGGCGCGCGCGGCGAGCCAGGCAGCCTCGCCGATGTCCTCGTGCGCGATCAGCTCCCCCGTCGTGCGGGGCTGCGACCGGCCGTCGACGAGCGGCGCCGTGTGCGCGAGCGTGCTCCGGTACCAGTGCAGCGAAGGATCGACGTACGAGCCCGTCCCCGGATCGTCCAGCCAGCGATGCGATCCCTGGCTGAGCAGCAGGTTGAGTCGGTCGGGATGGCCGTGGCCGCCTCCGGAGTGTCCGTAGTCGAGCGCCACGTATAGCGCTCCCGCCTCACGCCGGAGGATGCCGATTCCCTGGGACGGCAACAGATCCGAGACGAACGGCGTGGCACGAAGCGGGGGCAGCGCGGCGCGTGCGAACAGCAGCGATCGCCAGCCCAGATCCGCCCGTGAGATGGCGGAGCCCGGCGCGTTGCGCTCGACGTCGGCCGTGGTGGCCGCAGACGGCGCCGCGGTGGCGGGGACGTCCGGATCGTACAGCCGGGCCAGCATGGCCAGGAGCCGGTCGTCGTCACGGCGCGCCAACCCGAGCTCGCACGCTTCGGCGAAGCGCGGCTGTCGCACGCTCACCGCGTAGGGCGAATCGCGACGCGACGGAAAGGTGAGATCGGGAAGCAGCGTGCGGAACGGCGCGGCGAATCCCTCGTCGAAGCGCGAGCCGAGCATGCCGGGCAGCTCGCGCCCCGTCGCTGCCGCCAACGTTGCGCAGTACCAGAGGCCGCGGTGCGCAAAGAAGTGGTAGTTCTCTCCCTCGTACCAGCTGCCGTCGGCGAGCAGGCCATGGGTGAGATGCGCCTGCGTTCCCGACGGACCGCTGAACGCCCGCTCGACCATCGCCTCGTGACCCAGCAACGAACCGGCAGCCATCAGCGCGGCGTTGTTCCACACCTGCCGGTTCGACAGGCCTTCATCATACGACGCGATGAGCGATACGCTCGGTTCCAGCACCCGATCGCGCACACGGTCCCCGACGGCGGCGACCTCGCGCGACGCCGCACCGGTCTCGAGCAGGTCGATCGCGAGCGAGAGCTGCAGCAGCCAGATCGATTCCAGATACGTGCTGAAGAACGGGCGCGAGGGGCCGAGCACGTTGTCGGCGTTGGGGTAAAGCAGATACTGATCGGCGTACGCATCGAGGAGCGCCATCGACAGCACGCGCGCCGGTGCGTCGTCGAGCAGCACACCCAGCAGCGCGGCATGGAGTACGCGTTCGGCGAGCCACATCTGGTGCCAGTAGAGCCGAAAACGGTCATGCACCTCGCCGGCGTACTCCGCTCCGCACCGGGGGCAGCAGTGTCGCGCATCGAACGGCTCGTAGTGCAGTACCGTTCCGTCGGTCGCGCAGCGGCCGCCGGCGCGGGAGAGCAATGCCTTGGCCACCGGCACGGCTGGTGACGCCTCGATCAGCGGCTGCAACTGGGCGCGCAGGGCGCCGGAGAGTGGTCCCAGCGCACCGGCGGCAACGGCCCGACGGTCGTGCAGCCCGCGCGCATCGATCAACAGGCTCACGGCGCCACCCGGGGGGTCGGAGAGTCGAGCGTCCACTCGTGCAGCGCCACCAGCTCGCCGCGCAGATCCATGCGGACGCCTCCGACCCGCCGGCTCACGCCCTGCACACCGCGCGAGTGGTAGAGCCACGACGCGGGCGCCAGCGTGTCGAGCACGGACTGCACTGCATGCCACGCCACGCGCCGCAGATCGCCCGCCGGCGCCGAGGCGGCGGTGGACAGGAGCGTATCGAGCGCCGGATGATGAAAGCCCGTGTAGTCCAGTGTGCCGCCGCGCTGCGCCGAGGCAAACAGGGCGTGCACGTAGGACAGCGACAGGTCTCCGGGGATGCCCGCGATGAGGACGTCGAACCGCTTGTCCGGGGCACGGGCGATCGTGAGGAAGCTGCCCATCTCCGTCTGCCGCACGCGCACCGGGATCCCCCGCGCCGCGAGATCCGCCTGGACGAGCTGTTCCGCCACGTTGTCGCCGCTGCCCACCGTGAGCAACTCCACGGTCAGCGCGCGGCCAGCCCGCGTCCGGTTGCCATCGCGCCCCCGACGCCAGCCGGCCGCGTCGAGCAACCGGTCGGCTGCCGCCGTGTCACGGTCCACACGCGGCGACCAGGCGAGGGGACTGTCCGGCGGGACGGGGCTCGACGTCGGCCGCGCGAACCCGGCCAGCGCCACCTCGGTGATTCGCGCCCGGTCGATGGACCGGCTTACCGCCAGGCGCACGCGGGCGTCGTCGAACGGCGGGCGTGTGGTGTTGAAGAAGAGCGCCGTGCTGAACAGCACCGGGTACGTCACGACACGCAGCGTCGCGTCGCGCTCGGCCAGCTTCGCCATAAGCGGTGCGATGCCCGCCATGTCCAGCTCGCCGCTGGCCAGTCCAGCAAATTTCGTCGTCGCTTCATCAACGACGGCGATGACGAGCCCGCGCAGTCGCGGCGGCGAGCCGAGCGACGCGGGAAACGCATCGTTGCGGGTGAAGGTCCAGCGCGCGCCGCGCCGGCGCGACGCAAAGCGGAAGGGGCCGTTGCCGAGTGGTGCGTCGTTGAAGGGCGCCGCACGCATGGCGCTGCGCGGCACGCCGTCGAGCCGATGCGCCGGCACGATCGGCAGCTCGGCCAGGAGCGCTGGCAGGTCCGCGACCGCCGCGCGAAAGCGCAGGACGATGGTGCTGTCATCGAGTGCGATCGCGGTATCCAGCGTCGCGAGCTCCGCGGCACGCGGGTAGCCAGTCGCCGGATCGCGGGCCGTCAGAAAGGTGAACGCCACGTCGCGCGCCGTCGTCGCCACGCCATCGTGCCAGCGCAGGTCCTGCGTCAGGTGCATGGTGAGCGCCCGATGGTCGTCGCTCCACCGCCATCGCCGTGCGTAGTACGGCTGCGGCGCGAGCACGGAGTCGTAGCGCAGCAGCGTGACGAACAGCGCGTACCGCTGCACCTGTCGAGAGAGCGGATGGATCGTGACGAGCGGATTGGCGGATTCCAGATCAGCGCCAGACGCGAGCACGAGCACGCCCGCGTCGCGCTGGGGCGCAAGGCACGCCGCCGCGCTCACGGCGAGGAGCAACCCGAGGCGACGATGCCAGGCCGTTGACGGCGCGCGCACGGGATGCGATATCACCGCGTGCGACCCCCTGCCCTTCTCCGCGCGTTCGGCCGCACGGCACTGCTGTACTGGTGCGTGCTCTCGCTCACCTTCGGACTCCTCCGCCTGGCGCCGGGGGACCCGGCCACCTTTCTGCTGCCGCCCGGCGCATCGGCCGTGGACGCCTCGCGCCTGCGCACGGAGCTGGGACTGGACCGCTCGATCGCGGTGCAATATGCACGGTGGCTGGGGAGCGCGCTCCGGGGCGATCTGGGCACGAGCTTCAGCGATCGCCGGCCGGTCACCGCCGTCCTCGCCGACGCGCTGCCCGTGTCGCTCGCGCTCGGCCTCGCGTCCCTCGCCCTGTCGTTCGTGCTGGGCATCACGATCGGCATCGTGCAGGCAGCGCGACATCGCACGCCATCCGATCTCGTGATCACCGCGATCACCGTGGTGCTGGTGGCATCGCCCGCGTACTGGCTCGGGCTCGGCGCCATCGCCTGCTTCACGTATCTCGCCGCATCGCTCAGCCTGCCCATGTGGATGCGACTGCCGGCGGTGGGGATGACGACACCCGCGGCCGAGCTGGACGGGCTCGCGCACCTCTCGGACGTCGTCCGCCACTCGATCCTGCCGGTGGGGCTCCTCGCGGCAATCGGCGCGGCGGGGGTCGCCCGCTTCGTGCGATCGGGAGCGCTGGACCTCATGGGCGCCGACTGGATGCGCACCGCACGCGCCAAGGGAGTGTCCGAGCGACGTGCGCTGGCTCGCCATCTCATGGCCAACCTGCGCGCGCCGATCGTGACCCTGTTTGGCCTGTCGCTTCCGGGCGTGGTCGCGGGCTCGGTGTTCGTCGAGACGATCTTCGGATGGCCGGGGATGGGGCGGTTGATGGTGATGTCCATCGTGTCGCGCGACTATCCGGTGGTGTTGGGCTGCGCAGCCGCCTACGCGCTGCTCACGATCGTGGCGAACCTCGTGGCGGAGCTGATGCTTCCCTGGGCCGATCCGCGGATGGGCGCGTGACGCGCCGGCGACTGTCCGCGCCGAGCGTGGTCGCGGCCACGGTGTTCGGAGTGCTCGTCCTGGCGATCGCGGTCGTGCCCGCGCTCGCGGCGCGCGATCCACTGCTGATCGACGACGTGCTCGCGCGCCGGCTCGTGGCCCCGCTCCAGCGTGATGCGCAGGGCGCGTGGCATCTCTTGGGCACGGACCGCTTCGGACGTGACCTGTTCGTGCGGATGATGCTCGCGGGCCGACTCTCGCTGCTCGTGGGCGTCGCCGGATCCGCGGCGGCGGGGGTGATGGGCACGCTGCTCGGCGCGCTCGCCGGCTGGCGGGGGGGCGTGACGGATCGCGTGGTCACCGCGCTGGCCGACGGCCTGCTGGCGTTGCCGCGCCTGGTCGTCCTCCTCGTCGGCGTCGCGCTCTGGGAGCCGGGCTTGACCACGATCATGGTGGTGCTGGTGGCGACGGGGTGGATGGGGGTGGCCCGGCTGGTGCGCGCCGAGACGATGTCGGTGATGGCACGTCCGTACGTGCCGGCCGCGCGCGCGCTCGGCGCGTCGCCGGCGCGACAGCTTTTCCGACATGTGCTGCCCAACGCCGTCGGGCCCGCGCTCGTGGCGACGACGCTCGGCGTGGGCAATGCGATTCTGCTGGAATCCGGGCTCTCGTTTCTGGGACTCGGCATTCAGCCGCCGGCACCGAGCTGGGGCAACATGATCGCCGGCGGTCGCGACTTGCTCGTCGTGGCGCCGTGGGTGGCGCTGGCGCCAGGCATGGCGCTCGTGCTGACCGTGCTGGCGACGAGCGTGCTCGGGGACGCGGTGCGCGACCGGCTGGCGGGCGAGCCGTAGGCGCGCCGCGTCGGCTAGCGCATCAACACCGTCACGATCTCGTACGGACCGGCCTCGAAGTCGATCGCCCCGTCACTCACCGGCAGCGAGGCAAGGACCGTTTCGTCGAGCCGCGTGCGGTGCGCCTCGCGAACGTCGCGCCCGAGCACCCACCGCCCCCGCACGGACTCGGCCCGCCGGTTCACGCAGCGGAGCACGATCCAGCCCGCGCGCTGCGCCGGGAGCGCGGCACTGAAGGCCAGCCCCTCACCCTCGAGCTCCAGACCGCCCGAGGCATGTGGAGGCGCGACGTTGGAGCGCAGCGTCTCGCCGACGATCGGCAGCAGCACGTCGTCGGCGAGGTGCTCGACGGCCTCCCGTACCGCGGCATCGTCGGGCCCATGCAGTGCCAGCGCGAATGTCGCAGCGAATGGTCCCGGCGACTGGGCGGCAGGGGTCTCCACCGGCCAGCCGGCATGTCCCGGGCGCTCTGGCAGATCATGCCGCGACAACGCTCCGACGGATCGCACGAGCGTGACGGCGATGGCGCCGTCGGCGCAGCTCTCGTACTCGGCGAGACCGTCGGAGACGAGCGTTGCGCCGCGCGCGGCGCTGAAGCGGGAGACGAAGCGATGCAGCGGGGCCGTGGGCACCACGTGCTCGGACTGCTCCTCCTCGGCGCCCACCACCAGGGGGACCCGCGCGATGGGAAAGAACGCCGCGTCGGCGACCGTATCGGCGCCCGGCAGTCCCGTGGCGACGCGCAACCGGAGCCGCTGATTCGTCCGGCCATTCTCGCCCGACACCACGACGCGAACGGCGGCGAGCCCGGCGTCCACCTGCACGCACAGCCGGCACCGCCCGGCGCCGCGGCGACGGGCATCGAGCGCGTAGTCGATGATGATGGCGCCGCGCAGCGGCCCACGGAGCGCCACGCGCACGCGGCGCACGGCCGCGGGCGAGAGCGCGTCACGTATCGCGGGAGTGTACAGATCCCCTACGTCCGCGTGCGCCTCGAGCGAGAAGGCGCCGTGCACCACGGCGCCGCTGTCGAGATCCGTCACGCGTACGCGGCCCGCGTCGTCCACATCCACCCGCACACGGCCGTTGTCCATGGAGAGGCCGTCCACCGTGACGAGCGCTTCCGCCGCGGGTAGCGACGAGCCGCGCTGCGCGATCGTGCGCACGCCGTAGCCGCCGATGCGGTCGATCCAGCCGAGGGCACGCACTTCCTGCACGAGGTCGGCGTCGGGATACGCGCGCGCCGATTCCGTGAGCGCCACATGCTCGCGCCGGGAGAGGATCTGCAGCGGCACGCCCTCCACGCGCCAGGGCGGCACGCGGCGACGCGCGCCCTGGCGCGTCGCGGACCCGGGCCCAACGGCGACGTCGGCGAGGGTCGCGCAGAGCGTCAGCTCGGCCACTCCCGCTCGGGCCCGCGCAACGGGATTGCGGAGCACGACGACCGACTCCCATGCGGCCGCCACGTCGCGCGCGGCCGCGTCGTCGTACCCGATCAGCTCTCGCACGGCCCCCTCGCGAAGGGACCGGCTCGCGGCATCCACGGCGGCGAATCGCGCGTCGGCGGCGGCCGCCACCTCGTCGATGGCGGTCCCGCAGAGCGTGTCGTGCGGATGACATCGCAGAAGCTCGCGCCAGGTGAGTCGCAGAAGCGCCCGCATCGCGTCGCGGCCGCCGGACTGCTGGAGCGCCAGCCACGGCTCCACGTCGCGCACGAGCCGGCGCTCGAGCGACGCGTTCATGCGCTTCTGCGCTGCGCGCGAGCCGAGGGTCCCCTGCAGCGTCCACACGCAGCCATACGAGTCGCGCAGCTCTCCATCGATCACGGGCAGCAGTGATTCGTGCGAGGCGGCACCGATTGCGGCCGCGGCGCCGCGCAGCGTGTTCGCAGTCACACGGGAGGGCGCGGCGGCGGACGCCAGCGCGGCGACCGCCTCGCGCTGGTGCAGCTGCCGTCGATGGTGGTCGGCACCGTTGAGAAGCAGCGCCACCCCCGTGGACGCGCGCGGCTCCATCTCGTCGACGATGCGTTGCCAGCGCGCGCGCGCCTCCTCGTCGCCGACAGGCAGCGCGTTGCCGAACTCGTACCCGTCGCGCGGGAGATGGTGCAGCAGCGCCTCGGTGGCCGATCTCGACCGCCAGCGCACGGTGTCACCGAGCGGGAAGCGATCGCTGCCATATCCGCGCCAGAGCACGATCACGTCGCAGCCGAATCCGCACGCCAGGTCTGGCAGAATCGCCGGATGTCCAAAGGCGTCGGGGCAGTAGAGCACGGGGGGAGGCTCGCCCCGCAAACCACGAACGAGATCGCGTCCGGCGAGAAGATTTCGCACGAGCGCCTCACCACCGGGTATCAGCTCGTCGGCCAGCACGTACCACGGGCCCGCCTCCAGCCGACCCTCGCGCAGCAGCAGGGACAGCTCGACGGTGCGCTCGGGGCGCGCGAGCAGATAATCCTCCAGCACGACGGCCTGGCCGTCGAGCAGAAAGCCCTCGCCCGGCCGCGGCGGCTGGTCGAGGAGCTCATCGATCAGCGAGACCAGGCGAATCCGGAACTGCTCCGCGGTGCGATACCACTCGCGATCCCAGTGCGTGTGGGCCACGACGTGGAGCTCGAGAGGCATGAGGGTCAGAAAAGGAAGGTGACCTGTGAGCCGAGTTGCGCTACCGGACGAGGCAACCGGTGTGGGTGTCGGCGTCGGAAGTGGCTGTCCATCCACGCGAGAGGGCGCGCCAGCCCAATGGCCGGCACGCCCTCTCGGAGAGTGATTCGCCCGCCGGTGTCAGCGGGCGCACGACCGGCCCGCTCAGACCACTTTACGGCCAGTGATCAGACGGTACACCACGACGATCAGGGCGATGACGAGGAGCAGGTGAATGAGGCCGCCCCCGACGCTGAAGGCGAAGAAGCCGAGCGCCCAGAGAACCAGCAGGACGATGGCGATGGTGAATAACATGAGATGATCCTCGTCTGAAGGATGAGTCCTGATTTCCAGCGCCTGCCAAAGCAACTGTCGTACCGAACCGGACGCTAGGCTCGCGGAGCCCGCTCTATGAATTCGCCTGGCGGCGTCTCGCCGGCGTGCAGCGCGTGATTCTGGCGCGCCAGGAGGATGCGCGCAGCGCGCACATCGTGCCCGACGTCGATCAGGAGGATGGCGAGATCGCCGACGCCCCACAACAGGCCGGCGAGCACGATGAGGCGGCTCGCCTCACCGAGCAGTGTGGGGATCGCCGCGCTCCCCTGCGCCATCATTCCCGTGACGATCTCGGCGATCAGCAGCAGCCCGAGGATCACCCCCATCAGCTTGAAGAGCTTGGAGAGATAGCGAAGCCCGACGTACGGCTCGAGGTCGCTGGTGCGGATGTCGGGGATCTCCGGGAGATCGTCCTCCGCCTTCAGCACCTGGCCGAGCCGATCCATGGGACCCTTGGGCGGTGCCGCCGTGGTCGTGTCTTGTACCCGCCGATGTTCAGTCATCATCCTCCTCCGGAGCCGACCCAGCGGGCGCGATAGCCCCGCGTGTCGATGTGTATGAAAGGACCGTGCCCAGCCGCAGCCGGATAGACCCCGCCGCCCCCGATCAGCTCGGGATGCGCCGCCTCCACCCGGTCCAACGCTTCGAGAATCACCCTGCTGTCGGCGATCGAGCTCTTCCCGTCGCGATTGAGATCGTCCATCACGCCGTTGCGATCGCTGTCGATGAAGATGTCCGCGGCATCTCCGTACATGTGGCGGCTCAGTCCCGCTCGCCCGCCCGTGTTGCCCCCCCCCGAATTGTACTGTGGGGTGCGGAAGCCACTCATCACGAACACCCCGCTCACGTCGAGGCCGCGGGCCTTCAGGTCGCTCAACACCAGCTCCATCTTATCCACGGTGCGCATCTCGAGCACGAGGTACTTGGGCCAGACGCCCTGCTGATCGTGCGTGAGGAAGTCGCGAAGCCTGAAATGCTCGGACACGCGCGTGTCCGCATTCTCGCGGGTGACCTCGATGAAGCCGGACGGCGGCCGGTATCGGTCCGCGGGGGCCTTGGCTGGCGCACGGACGGGACCGGTCTCGCCCGGGTACGTGCCGATGTAGTAGAGCCCGAGACGGCCGTTCCGCTTCTCGCTGCGCGGACGCATGCTGATCAGGCTGAAGTCGGAGATCGGCTTGATGGCGCTGCCCACGGCCACGGCGAGCTTCCAGATACCCGCGCGCGGAGCGACGCCGTCCCCTCCCGCCGCGGGCGACTCCACGCGCAGCCTGCCCCCGGCGGGCAGCCCGTCGGCGGCAAGAGGCGTCCCCTCCGCCTGGATCTGGACTCGCAGCTTGCCGCTCGCGCCACGCAGTTCGCCGGAGAGCGCGGCCAGCGACGCGTCCGTGAGGTACGCCGCGGCGGGCGCCCCGCTGCGTGTGAGCGAGGCGGCGATCATCGATGTCGTGCTCGCTGGCGACGCCGACGCATTGCCGGTGCGTTGCGCGACGATCGTCCAGGTCCATCCGATGGCGAGCATGACGACGACAAAACCGCCTGCGGCGTCGACGAGCCGCTCGGTGCGTGGCGTGACCCCCGCGCGGTGCCATCGGCTCGTCGGCGTGGCTGGGAGACTGAGCGCCTCCTCCGCGAGATGGAGAAACTCATCGAGCAGCCCGGTTGACCCGTGGGCCGCCCCTGCCGAACTTCCCTCGCTCGCGCTGTTCCTCCCCCGCCGATCCGCATGCAAACTCTTCTCGATCTCTTCCATCAGCTCAACGACGTCCAGGGTCTGGTGCGCGCCGGCGGGTACATCGGCTTGACGGCGATCATCTTCGCGGAGACGGGGTTGCTCATCGGCTTCTTCCTGCCGGGGGATTCCCTGCTCGTGACCGCCGGCTTGCTGTCCGCCCAACCCGAGTACGGATTGAACGTGTACGCACTCGGCATGATTCTCACCGTCGCGGCCATCGCAGGGAATACTCTGGGCTATGTGATCGGTCGGTATACCGGGCCGCGTCTCTTCAATAGGGAAGATTCCGTTCTCTTCAAGAAGAAACACCTGTTTCGTGCCCAGGCGTTCTACGAGAAGCACGGCCGGAAGACCCTCGTCATTGCGCGTTTCATGCCCATCGTGCGGACCTTCGTCCCGGTGGTGGCCGGCATGGCGAACATGCCCTTCCGCACCTACACGGTCTACAACGTGCTGGGGGCGGTGGTGTGGATCTGGTCGATGCTGCTGACCGGCTTCATTCTGGGCCGGTACATTCCCGGCGTGGAGCACCACATCGAGAAGTTGATCCTCGTCGTCATCTTTGTCTCGCTTCTGCCGGGACTCATCTCCTGGTATCGCGAGAGCCGCAAGGCGAAGGCGGCGCGCGCCTCGCGCGCCGCCCCGGACGCCTGACCCCACCTGGAGACCGCCGCATGCCGCATACCCTGCCCCCGCTTCCCTACGCCGCGAACGCGCTCGAGCCGCACATCGACGCCAAGACGATGGAGATCCATCACGGCAAGCATCACAACGCGTACGTCACCAACCTGAATGCGGCGCTGGAGAAAGCGCCGGGCATGGCCGACATGCCGCTCGAGGATCTACTGAAGCAGCTGGACACCGTGCCCGAGGCGGTGCGCGCCGCGGTGCGCAACAACGGCGGCGGGCACTGGAATCACACGCAGTTCTGGACGTGGATGGCCCCCAACGCCGGCGGCGCCCCGACCGGCACGCTGGCAGATGCGATCGCCACGTCGTTCGGCGACTTCGAGAAGTTCAAGGAGGCATTTGCCGACGCCGGGGTGAAGCGGTTCGGCTCCGGCTGGGTGTGGCTGAACAATGACGGCGGCACGCTCACCATCACCAGCTCGCCGAACCAGGATAATCCGATCATGGACGGCAAGCCCGCCCCGATCCTCGGCAACGATGTCTGGGAGCATGCGTACTACCTCACCTACCAGAATCGTCGCCCGGACTATCTCAAGGCGTGGTGGAACGTGGTGAACTGGGACGAAGTGGGCAAGCGCTTCGGGGGGTGAGAGCAGCAACCCGAAAACCTTTCGTCTCCCTCACGGCACCGGCGCCGGCTTGGGCTCGATGCGCAGCGCCCAGAGCCCGCTGTTGAAGTCGTTCACGTAGGCGAGTCCGTCCTTCTTGTTGACGACGACGCCCCACGTCATCGTCGCGTTGGGAACCTTTCCCCTGGCGTCGGCGGGCATGAACTCGCCGATCTGGCGCCCCTGCGCCTTGAGGTCGCCGCGTAGCTCGCCACTCAGATCGAACGCCCGGAAGCCGGCGTTGTAGGCGCCCATGTAGAGCGTATCGCCGGCCACCCAGATGTTGTGCACCCCGCCGTACTCCGGCTCGTACCAGGCGACGGGCTTCGGGTGCGCGATGTCGCTGACGTCGAGCACCTGCAGCCGGCCGTACGCGCGCGCCGGCGCTCCGCTGAACAGTGCCGGCGCGGCATCGTTGCTGAAGACTTCGTCGGCGATGAGGACGTAGTTGCGGTAGCGCCAGGCCGTGTGCGTCCCGCGGATGAAGCCCTTGCCGCCCTCCTGCTCCACGCTCCGGTACATGGCATCGAGGTCGTACTTGTACTGCGCCACGAGCTTCGGCGCGGACGGCGTGCCTCCCCTGATGCCGTTGCCCACATCGAGGATGACGAGCCCGTCGTTCCACCACGAGCCGTACAGCAGGCCGTCCTGGACGTCGATGTCGTGGAGCATCCGCCCCGCCTCGCCTTCGCGCGGGGCCCACGTCGCGACTTTCCGCGGCTGGGATGGATCGGTGATGTCGATGATGTTGAGCGCGCCGTTTCCATCGTTGGTGAGATAGATGTGCGTGCCGTATTTCGCCTGCTGGTGGATGAAGTTGGAGTGCACCCCTGACGTGACGCCGTCGGTGAACTCGCTGAGCAGCTTCGGATGCAGCGGATCGCGCGTGTCGGCGATGACGATGCCATTCTTCCGGTCGGCCGCTCCCTCACGCGAGATGACCATGTAGTTGCCGTCGGGCGTGGTCATCATGTCGTTGATGGACCGCGCGTTCACGACGATGGAGTCCACGACGACCGGCGAGGCGGGATTCGAGATGTCCACGGCGTACACGCGGTCGCCCCCCATGATCGTGCCGAGGTAGGCGACGTTGCCATTGGGGTGCAGCCAGACCTCCGATGTGGCGAAGGCGGTGCGAAGGAGCTTGCCCACGACCTTCACCGATCGCTTCACGTCGCGCGCGGTCGCCGTGACCGTGGCGTCGGCGGTGCGGCCCCCGAAGCTTGCCGTCACCTGGTAGCTGCCCGGCTCGTAGGCGACGAAACCACCGTCCGGATCGATCAGTCCCTTGCCCGATGAGATGAGCCACGTCGGCTGCAGGCCCGCGATCTCGCGGCCGGCGGCATCCCGCACGACGGCCTTGAAGCGCACCACGTCGCCGGTACGCGGTTGGGCCGAAGCCGGATCGATGGTCACGCTGCCGACGCGTGCGCCGAGCACCTCCAGGGGAATGCGCCGCTCCGCCGCGCCGGCACGTGCGGTGATCACGGCGCGGCCCGGCGCCACGGCCTGGAGCAAGCCGTCGGCGTCCACACGCACGATGGACGGCGTCGAGCTGCTCCACAGCACGCGGTCCGTCCGGCGATCGTTGGCCGCCGAGTAGACCGTCGCCTGCAGGCGCACGCGCTGTCCGGGAAGGAGGCGCGATTGCATGGACGACAGGTCGATTCGCGCCGCCGCCGCCGGCACCATCGTCACGGAGAACAGATGCACGACCGGCTTGGCCCCGGGTACGAGGGCGATGGCAGCCACGGGGAGGGTGCCGGTGGCGCCCGATCGCACGAGTCCGGTGGAGTCGACGGTGCCCTCGAAGGGCGCGCCCGCCTGCCGGAAGACGATGCTCGCTCCGGGTATCGCCTGGCCGGCAGGATCGACCAGCGTGGCGTGCAGCCGCAGCGAGTCGCCGGCGACGACGGTCTGTGCGGCCGGACGGATGACGATGCGCGAACCGGTGGGCGCGTTCTGCTGCGCGGCGAGCGGCGCGGCCGCGACCACGGCCGCGGCGGCGCAATTGCGAAAGATTGTCATGGCCCGAAAGTCCGGCGTCCGTGCCGGCTTGTCAATCCGGACGCTCGTCAGCGCATACCGCTCACTGCGCCGCCTCACCCTCCAGATACGTGTACCCTTCCAGCCCCGCCACGTAATCGGCGATGAAGGCGTTGGCATCGGCGCGGCTCAGGTGCGTCACCTTCGTGACCTTGCGACGGAAGGTCTGGAGCAGGTCCGAGGCACGGAACTGCACGTAGTTGAGGACTTCCGTCACGGTGTCGCCATGCACGAGATCGGTGATCTCGTAGCCCTGGCCGGCGAGCCGGATGTGCGCCGCGTTGGTGTCGCCGAACAGGTTGTGCAGGTCTCCCAGAATTTCCTGGTACGCCCCGGTGAGGAAGATGCCCAGCATGTATGGCTCGCCGTCGCGCCACTCGTGCAGCTCGAGCGACGGGTTGCCTTCCTTCTCCCCGATGAAGCGGTCGATCTTGCCATCGGAGTCGCAGGTGATGTCCTGCAGCGTGCCGCGACGGGTGGGCTCTTCATTCAGCCGGTGGATCGGCATGATGGGAAAGAGCTGGTCGATGGCCCAGCTGTCGGGCAGCGACTGGAAGAGCGAGAAGTTGCAGAAGTAGCGGTCCACCATCGTCGCGTCGAGATCGGCGAGGATGTCCTCGTACTCGTCGCGGTCGGACTTCACGATGGCGAAGATCGCATTCATCGTGGCGTGGTACATCTGCTCGGCCACGGCGCGCCCGCGCAGGGTGAGCACTCCGCTGGCGAAGAGCTGCTGCGCGCGCTCCTTGTCGAAGGTCACGTCGTGGAAGATCTCCTTCACCCGCCGGTGCTTGATCTTCCCCCTGGTGACGTCGCGATGATCCTCGGCCATCTCGTGCAGGATGGCGTGATCGTCATCGGTCAGCTCCGGCACCGGCACCTCCACCACCGATTCCACGTCGATCACCTTGACCAGCAGCAGCGCGTGGTGCGCCGTGAGCGCGCGGCCGGACTCGCTGATGATGTGCGGCATCGGCAGCTCGAGCTCGCGGCACGACTCGGCCATGGTGTAGATGACGTCGTTGGCGTATTCCTGCAGCGAGTAGTTCACGCTGGCGTTGGACGTGGAGTTGGAGCCGTCGTAATCCACGCCGAGCCCACCGCCCACGTCCACGTGCGTGACGTCCACCCCGAGCGCGCGAAGCTCGGCGTAGAAGCGCGCCACCTCCTGTAGCCCCGACTTGATGTAGCGGATGTCGGTGATCTGCGAGCCGAGGTGGAAGTGGATCAGCTTGACGATGTCGAGGCGGCCCGCGGCGCGGAGCCTGTCCACCGCCTGCATCAACTGCGCGGCATTGAGGCCGAACTTGGACTTCTCGCCACCGCTCTCCTTCCACCGCCCGTAGCCCGTGGAGGCGAGCTTGATGCGGATACCGGCCATGGGTACCACGCCGAGCTCGTCCGCCGCCGAGAGGAGCACGTCGATCTCGCTGAGCTGCTCGATCACGATGAACACCTTGTGCCCGAGCTTCTGGCCCATGAGGGCGAGCCGCATGAACTCGTCGTCCTTGTAGCCATTGCAGACGATCAGGTGCTCGGTGCTCTCGGAGAGGCCGAGCACCGCCTGCAGCTCCGGCTTGGAGCCGCACTCGAGCCCCACCCCGTGCTTCGCGCCGAACTGAACGATCTCCTCGACCACGTGCCGCTGCTGATTCACCTTGATCGGATAGACGGTCGTGTAGCCGCCCGTGTACTCGTACTCGCTGATCGCGCGCTCGAACCGGTCGCTCAGCGCCTCGATGCGCGACCGCAGGATGTCGGAGAAGCGCAGCAGCACAGGGAGGGCGACGCCCTGCTCCTCGAGATCGCAGGCGAGCTCGTAGAGGCTGAGCTGCCGTTCGGGGTGCTCCTTGTCGGGGCGCACGACGACGTGCCCGCGCGCGTCGACATCGAAGAACCCGGCGCCCCACCCCTGGATGTTGTAGAGGTCCCGCGCCTTCTCGATGCTCCAGTCGTCGGTCGGGGCAGCGGTGATCGCCGCCTGCTCTGTATCCGCTTCGGTCTCAGCCATGAAAAAACATAACGGCGTGCCTGTGTTCTGACGTCGGGTGCCGGGTGCCGGTTGTCCGGTGGAGCTGTCTTCCTGTCTTCCTGTCTTCCTGTCTTCCTGCCGTCAAGGATACAACGTCTGCGTCCGCCACCCGTCCGCCTCACGAAGGTACAAGCTCCGCTCATGCAGCCGGCTCGGCATGTTATGCCAGAACTCGATGCGATTGGGGATGAGGCGGAAGCCCGACCAATGCGGGGGACGCGCGACGGGCCTGTCAGCGAACCGTTCCTCGACTTCGCTCAGCCGCGCCTCGAGTTGCGCCACCGATTCCATCGGTTCGCTCTGCAGCGACGCCCACGCGCCGAGCTGGCTGCCACGCGGCCGCGAGGCGAAATACGCGTCCGCCTCCTCGGGAGACACGGGCCTGGCCGATCCCTCGACCCGCACCTGCCGCTCCAGCGGCTGCCAGTGGAAGCACATTGACGCCTGCGGATTGGCCAGCAGCTCCCTGCCCTTGCGGCTCTCGTAGTTCGTGTAGAACACGAAGCCGCGCTGGTCCACGTCCTTCAACAGCAGGATGCGTACGGAGGGCTGGCCATCGGCACCTACAGTCGCCAGCGCAAAGGAGGTCGGCTCAGGAAGGAGCGCCGTGCCCACGCCCTTTGCCGCGGAGAGGAGATCGGCGAATCGGGCGAACGGCTCGCTGATGGGCACGCGCGCCGTCATGCGATCGCCCCCCGGCGCAAGCCAAGTCGACCGACGAGCCGGAAGGGCGGGGAAATAACGAAGTGGACAGCCATGCCGTAGGGGCGCGCGTCTGGCAGCGCCCGAGTCTCGTGTGCGATCACGCGAGAAATGTAGTCGTGGAGTGCGCAGTGGCGAAACACACCGCGTTCCGCCCCCGCGCTGGCGACGATAGCTTGATCGAATGACGTCCCCCGCGAGTACCCTGGTGATCGTGGCCCGCGCACCGGAGCTCGGCCGCGTGAAGACGCGGCTCGCCGCCGCGCTCGGTGCGGAACGCGCGCTGGCGATCTACCGCGAGCTCGGCGTGATCGTGGCGAGAGCCGTCACCGGCGCGGCCGCCACCACAATCGTCGCGTACACGCCGGCCGAGAGTGGTCCGCTGATGCGGGAGTGGCTGGGCGACGGCCTCGCATACGAGGCGCAGTGCGACGGCGATCTCGGCGCCCGCATGGCCGCCACCATTGCCGCCCGCCTCGCCGAGGGCGCCGAGCGCGTGGTCGTGATCGGCGCCGACTGTCCCACCGTGGACGCGGATCTGGTGCGCGCGGCCTTCGACGCGCTCGACCGGTCGGACGTGGTGCTCGGCCCCGCGCACGACGGTGGGTATTATCTCATCGGCATGACGCGCCTGCACGACTCGCTCTTCGCGGACATGCCGTGGAGCGGGCCCGTCACCTGCGCCACGACGCTCGAGCGAGCTCGCCTGGCCGGGCTCGCCGTGCATCTCCTGCCCGCCATGCGCGACATCGACACCGCCGACGACTGGGACGCGTACGCTCGGGATGATGCCGAACCGCAACGTGCGCACGGCCGGCTGGCGCTCGGCGGTTCTGAGCGTCGCCCTCGGCCCCCTCACCGGCCATAGACGCGGGCCAGCGACGCCGGATCGGCCCCGGCGTAGAATCGCGCGAGGAGCATGATGTTCCGGACCGACCGGGTCCCTGCGCCGTCGCGCTCCCAGCGCCGCGCGCTCACGTCGATCGTCTCGGGCAGCAGCCCTATTCCACCGACGGCCGCCAGCGCGCGCGCGATGAGGACGTCCTCCATGATCGGGACGTCGGCATAGCCGCCCACGGCGTCGTACGTGGCGCGAGCGATGACGAGTCCCTGATCACCGTACGGCAGCGAGAACACGCGCGAGCGCGCATTGGCTCCCAACTCGATGAAGCGGTACGCGAGATTGGCGCCGGCGATGCGCAGCCGGAACGCCCAGGCGCCGTGGCTCCGTGACACAGCGCGACGCGTCAGCGCCGCACGGGCCGCCATGCCGACGCGGACGTCGGCATGCACGAAGAACAGCGTGCCGCCGCGTGCCATCGCCGCGCCGTGCCTGAGCTGGCCGCCTCGTCCCGCGCGCGTCTCCAGCACCGTCGCGCCGTGTGCCGCGGCGACCTCGCTCGTGCCGTCCGAGCTGCCGCCGTCCACGACGATCGTTTCCACGGAGAGGGCGAGGTGCGAGAGATCCTCCAGCAGCGGCCCGATCGTGGAGGCCTCGTTCAGCGCGGGAATGACGACACTGAGCGCCGGAGCGGTCATCCGCTCACCGGCGGACGAGCCAGCGCGCGATCGCGCGAGTCACGCCGGTGAGTCGTGCCTTGTTGTAGCCGTCCGCCGCGTGTCGGATGGCCTCGGCACGCGTGGGATACGGATGGACCAGCGCGGCGAGCGCGCCGACGCCGAGGCCGTGCTTGAGGGCGAGCGTGATCTCTCCGATCATCTCCCCGGCGCTCACCCCCACGATGTGTCCGCCCAGGAGCGTGCCGTCGCGCCGCGTCACGAGCTTCACGAGCCCACCTGCGTCCCCCTCGGCGATTGCACGATCCACCTCGCCGAGATTTCGGGTCCACACCCGCACGTCCTCGCCATGCGCGGCGCGCGCCTCTCGCTCGGTGAGCCCCACGTGCGCCAGCTCCGGATCGGTGTAGGTGACCCAGGGAATGTGGCGGTAGTTCGCACGCGCGCTCCCCGGAAAGAAGGCGTTCCGCACGACGAGGCGCGCCTGATAATCGGCGACGTGGGTGAGCCGCGGCGCGCCGGCCACACAGTCGCCGACCGCCCAAATTCCCCTGGCCGATGTCCGCATCGTGTCGTCGACGTCGATCCCCTCGTCGTCCGACAGCACGATGCCGGCGACACCGAGGTCGGCGGAGTCAGTGCGCGGCTGCCGTCCGGTCGCCACGAGCAAGTGGGTCCCCGTCACCTGCGCCGTTGCATCCCCACGGCCATGGGTGATGCGCACGTCGGTCCCGACGAGCTCGACGAGCGTCGCCGTCGTGCCGAGGTGGATCGTGACGCCGTCCTCGGCCAGCGCGCCGGCAATCACGGCGGCGAGCTCCGGCTCCTCCCGCGGCAGCAGCTGCGCATCGCTGCCCAGGATAGTGACCGTGCTGCCCAGTCGTGCGAATGCCTGGGCAAGCTCGACGCCCACCGGTCCTCCGCCGAGCACGACGAGGTGCGCCGGCCGCTCCGCGAGGTCGAAGACCGTCTCGTTGGTGAGATACGGAGCGCCAGCCAGACCGGGGATGCGCGGGATGCGGGGGCGTGACCCGGTGGCGAGCACGATGCGCTTGGCGCCGATGCGCCGGCCATCCACCTCCAGCTCGCGTTCGGCCACGAACCTCGCGACACCGTGAATGACGTCCACACCGAGGCCGCGAAACCGCTCCGGGCTGTCGTTCGGCGCGATCCGCGACTGGACGGCGCGCATCCAGCCCATGGACTCACCAAACTCGATGTGCGCCTGTTCCATGCCGTGCATGCCGAAGCGCGCGAGCTGGCGGCTGTGCGCCGCCGCCTTGCCACAGGCGAGCAGCGCCTTGCTGGGCACGCAGCCCGTCCAGAGACATTCGCCGCCGAGCTTCTCCTGCTCCACGAGCGCGACGCGCGCACCGAGACCAGCCGATCCCGCCGCGGTGACCAGCCCTCCCGCCCCACCTCCCAGCACGATCAGGTCGAACCGATCCATCGAGCACCTGTGCTCCAGAAGTGAACCATCGCCGGCGCCCGGGAGTTCAGCACTCGACGCCGCGTCTGACGGGTATCTTTCCCGGCAACAGCCTGAGACGCGGGAGCTACGGCGTCCGCGAGCCGGCAGCGCCCACCGAACCCAACCTACGAGTCGATCATGGCTGAATCTACCAGAGCAGACGATCGTTCCGCCTACTATCATGGCCACGATCTGGCGAAGTTCGGCGAGATCGCGCAGGGGGCGCCGGATCTGGCCGACAAGTTCTTCGCGTGGTACGGCGCCGTGTTCGCGGAAGGGGCGCTCTCGGTTCGCGAGAAATCGCTGATCGCGCTGGCCGTGGCGCACGCGGTGCAGTGTCCGTACTGCATCGACGCCTACTCGCGCGATGCGCTGGAGAAGGGATCGAACATCGATCAGATGACCGAAGCGGTCCACGTGGCGGCCGCGATTCGCGGCGGCGCGTCCCTGGTGCACGGCGTCCAGATGCGCAATCACGTGCACGACCTCGGGATGTAGATGGGGAGGATCCTGGCGACTCTGCAGAAGCGCGGCAGCGCGCTGTCCGGTGCGGAGGCGCAGCGCCAGCGGCTCGGCGCGCTCCCCCTCGCGCGTACCTTCGAGGAGGCACTGGCGCTGTCGGCGCTGCATCCGCTCACGCCCACGCGCCTGGAGATCCTCCAGATCAACGTGGGCCGGCGGTGCAATCAGACGTGCCGGCACTGCCACGTGGACGCGGGACCCGACCGTACCGAGGTGATGGCGCGTCCGGTGATCGAGGCCATCTTCGCCTTTCTGGAGCGGTATCGCATCGGGACGCTGGACATCACGGGCGGTGCGCCGGAGCTGCATCCCGACTTTCGGGAGATGGTCGTGCGCGGCGCGCGCAGCGGCGCACACGTGATGCACCGATGCAACCTCACCGCGATCCTCCTGCCCAACTACTCCGACATTCCCGCGTTGCTCGCGGCGCACGGCGTCGAGGTCGTGGCGTCGCTGCCGTACTTCCAGGCGCGGGAAACCGACGCACAGCGCGGCGACGGCGTCTTCGAGGAGTCGATCGAGGGACTACGGCGGCTGAACGCGCTGGGGTACGGTCGCTCGCCCGCGCTGGTGCTCAATCTGGTGGCGAACCCGGTCGGCACCTTTCTGCCGGGCAACCAACGCGACCTGGAAGTGATGTGGAAGCGAGAGTTGAAGAAGCGGTGGGACATCGACTTCAACAACCTGTTCACCATCACGAACATGCCGATCTCGCGATTCCTCGACTTCCTGGACGAGCGCGGGACGACGATCGAGTACATGACGCGGCTGGTGAATGCGTACAATCCCGTGGCAGCGGCGTCGGTGATGTGTCGCAACACGCTGAGCGTGGGGTACGACGGCGCACTCTACGACTGCGACTTCAACCAGATGCTGGAGCTCCCCCTCGCGGGTGCCTCGCCGCGCACGATCTTCGACGCGACCCTCGAGGCGCTGAACCGGCGCGCGATCGCCGTCGGCCCGCACTGTTTCGGATGCACCGCGGGCGCGGGGAGCTCCTGTGGGGGCGCTGTTGCCTGAGGGCGGAGGGCCCGGCCGGCGCGCCACCTTCATCAAGCTGGCCGTTCTCCTCGTCATCATGGGAGGAGCGATCGTCGCCGCCCGCGCGCTGGGGCTGTTCCGTTTCACCGACATGGCCACGCTGGCGGGGGAGATTCGCGGGTTGCAGCAGCGGCCGTACATGGCCCCGTTGTTCGTGGTCGTGTACGCCGTGGCAACCGCGCTCGCGCTGCCCGGGAGCGTGCTGACGATCGCCGGCGGCGCCATCTTCGGCTTCGGCCTCGGCACGCTGCTGAACTGGCTGGGCGCGTCCATCGGCGCCGTCATCGCCTACTTCATGGCGCGCTCGCTCGGCCTCGATGCCGTGCGCCGGCTCCTGGGACGCCGCGCCGACACCCTGGAACGCCTGGCTGG
Source organism: Gemmatimonadaceae bacterium (assembly GCA_046598315.1). GTDB lineage: Bacteria > Gemmatimonadota > Gemmatimonadetes > Gemmatimonadales > Gemmatimonadaceae > AG11. Next base: position 15,573 of record JBKJIY010000075.1, on the reverse strand, counting down.
CGACCACGGCTTCGCGACCGTGTTGCGCCTGCGCCTCATCCCGATCATTCCGTTCAACGTCCTCAACTTCGCGTCCGGACTCGCCGGGGTGCGTGCGCGCGACTACGTCCTCGGCACCCTCATCGGACTGGTGCCGGGATGTGCCATCTACACCTACTTCGCCGATGCGCTCCTCACCGGCGCGGCGGGCGCCCGCCGCGACGCGCTGGTCAAGCTCCTCATCGCCGGCGGGTTGCTGGCGATTCTGTCGTTCGTCCCGGCGCTCACCAAGCGCTGGTCGGGGCGCGCGGAGCGACACTAGCGCCATGACCGGTTGAGCTGATCGCCAGCCGGCAGGGCCAGTCGTTGTTCGAGAGCACCCCACCAAGCAGGCCGCGGATCATCAGCCCGCCCAGCGGGCCACCCTCCTGCGCGCGCCGCCTCTCCCAGATGGCGCCCGACGCGTGCAGCACGGCCACGCCGTCGCCGCTGATGCGTGTACGAATCAAACCTTCTCCCCCGAAGAATCCCGCTCCGATGCGACGCGTGAACGCGATGTCCACGGAGGTGCCGCGCGGCGCGCAGAGGAACGAGTCCTTCTGGGCGATGTAGCGCAACGCTATGCACAGGGACCTAGATCTCGAACATCTCCGCGAGGACGTGGAGCACAGTCTGGAGAGTGGCGGGACTGACTGCGCCCAACCGCTTCCGCAGGCGCTCACGATCGACGGTGCGCACCTGATCGAGGACGATATGCCCCGCCTTGCCGCCGAAGCGGCAGGCGACACGGTACGGATATGGATGGCTATCCGTCGTGAGCGGGGCGACGATGATGGTATCGAGATGGTGGTTGAGTTCATCCGGCGAGATGATCACGCAGGGGCGGGTCTTGCGGATCTCACTGCCCCGCGTGGGGTCGAGCTCGACGAGAAACACTTCGCCACGACTCGGCACGCGGGCGACCGCCTTCACCGCCATTCCCAATCCTTGTCATCAAAGCGTGTCGGCCCGGTCGATTCGAGCGCATCGTGGCCAGCGGCATGCGCGCGCTGCGCAGCGTCGGCCCATCCGGCCCGGGCCACCCGCGGTACCGCAATCACGATCTGGCCGGACTCGACGCGAAGTTCCACCTCCTCGGTGAGGCCGGCTTGTTCGATCATGACCTTGGGGAGGCGGACGCCCTGCGAGTTACCGATTCGGACGATCTTCGATCGCATGATGAGGCTCCCACGTGTGGACTTACAATGTAGGTCCGTCCCTGCCGTCGCGCCATGCGCCGGTCGTGGCATGATGCGTCGTCACGTCACGTCGCAATACCAGAAGCCGTCGCGGAGCTCCGGCGGCCACACGGCGATCGGCACGACGTGCGAGAAGCGCGGTCCATCGTATACGAACGTGTGGAACTCCCCCCGCTCGCCGCACGGATCCACACCGGGCGGAAGCTCGGCGATGAACCCGGTGTCGTACGGACGGCCGCAGAAACGTGATGCGAGCCGCGCGGGATCCACGCACACCACCACCGCCTCGTGACCGCGCCCGAGCAGCTCGAGGGCCACGTCGCCCGTGTCACGACCCCACAACGGATAAGTGCCGCGCAGGCCACAGTCGGCCAGGATCGGCTCACGGAAGGCGCGTACGTCCTCGAGGAACAGGTCGCCGTAGACGATCTCCTGAATGTCGTCCAACCGGAGGGCCGCCAATGCGGCGCGCATGCGCGCGGTGTACACCTCGTTTGAGGGCCATGCCGGCAGCGCGACCTCCACTAGAGGCAGGCCGAGGGCGGACGCCTGCGCCGCCACCAGATCACGTCGGATCCCATGCATCGCGATGCGCGCCACCCCCGCCGACTCCGTGACCGAGGTGACGAGCGTCGCGACCGACACGCGCGGATCGTCGAGCAGCAGATCGAGGGCGAGCGCGCAATCCTTCCCGCCGCTCCAGCTCACGGCCACGCGAACCGGCGCCACGGTAGCGGCTTCCGCCGGCTGGCTCCCCGCCGCCGGGATCGGTATGCTCATTGGCTGGCGCTGCGCGTCGTCACGCCCGCAATCTCGATGGTGACGCGTGGCACGTCCACACTCGCGTCCGCGGCGCCACTCCCTATCTTTTGGCCGTCGCGTGCCGGTGCACGTGACGGCCGTTCACTCCAGCCATGGCTTTCGTGCGTCCTCTCCTGCGTCTCGCCCTCGCCAGTGCCGTCCTTGGCGGCTTCGATCCCGCGTGCCTCCGCGCACAGTCACCCACGATGCGCGCGCCTGATACGTCGGCGACCCTGCTCCTGCCGGCGCGTGTGTTCGACGGGGAGAGCAGTCACGAGGGATGGGCGGTGCTCGTCCGCGGCGACCGCATTGCCGGCGTGGGTCCGGCGGCGTCGCTGGCCGTTCCGGCGCGCGCGCGGCGCGTGGAGCTGCCGGGCGCCACGCTTCTACCCGGCCTGATCGAGATGCATTCGCATCTGCTGCTGCACCCGTACAACGAGACGTCCTGGGACGATCAGGTGCTGCGCGAGTCAGTCGCGCTCCGCGTCGCGCGCGCCACCAATCACGCGCGGGAGACGCTGCGTGCCGGATTCACCACGGTGCGGGATCTGGGGACCGAGGGCGCCGACTACGCCGACGTCGGCCTCAAGCACGCGATCGCCGAGGGCATCATCCCGGGTCCGCGCATGTTCGTCACCACGCGCGCCATCGTCGCCACGGGGAGTTACGGGCCCAAAGGCTTCACTCCAGAGATGGACGTGCCGCAGGGTGCGGAGGAGGCGGACGGGGCCACGCTCGCCCGCGTCGTCCGCAATCAGATCGGCCGCGGCGCCGACTGGATCAAGGTGTATGCGGACTATCGGTGGGGCCCCAACGGTGAGGCGCGCCCCACCTTCACCCTGGAGGAGCTCAAGCTGATCGTCGAGATCGCGCGCAGCTCGGGCCGCGCCGTGGTGGCGCATGCGTCCACCGAGGAGGGCATGCGGCGCGCGACGCTCGCCGGCGTGGAGACGATCGATCATGGCGACAATGGCACGCCGGCGGTGTTTCGCCTGATGAAGGAGCACAACGTGGCCCTCTGTCCCACCGTCGCGGCCGGCGACGCGATCCTCCGCTACCGCGGGTGGAAGACGGGCGATCCCGAGCCGGCACGCATCACCGAGAAGCGACAGAGCGTGAAGGCCGCGCTGGCGGCGGGGGTGACGATGTGCAGCGGGGGCGACTCCGGGGTCTTCACCCATGGCGAGAACGGCCGCGAGCTGGAGCTCCTCGTGGAGTACGGCATGACGCCCCTGCAGGCGCTGCGGGCGGCGACGAGCACCAATGCGCGGCTGCTGCACATGGAGCAGCAGCTCGGCGCGATCCGGACCGGCTTGCTCGCCGACCTGGTGGCCGTGCGCGGAGATCCGCTCACGGACATTCACGCGATTCGCGACGTCCGATTCGTCATGAAGGGAGGCGCCGTGGTCCGCGAGTAGGCGACGGCAGGGCGCGCGCCGCGCGCTCAGGCCGCCTGCTGGGCCAGGTCCGGGTGCAACAACACCGTGAACACCGAGCCCTCGCCCGGCACGCTGCGCATGATGAGCTCGTGCCGCATGAGCTCGCACAGCTTGCGCGAGATCGCCAGGCCCAACCCCGTGCCGCCGTACGTGCGCGAGGTCTGTTGATCCGCCTGCTCGAATGCCTCGAAGATGGCGAGCTGCCGGTCGGGCGCGATGCCGATGCCCGTGTCCCGCACCTCGATGCGCACGGGGATGCCCGACGCCGCGTCGGCGATCACGTGCACGGCGACGCTCCCCTCGGGCGGCGTGAACTTGATCGCATTGCCGATCAGGTTGATGAGGACCTGTTTCAGCTTGGCGGCATCGGTCATGCCCTCGGCCATCGGCGCCGCCTCGAATGTGACGCACACGCCGGACTCTCGAGCGCGCATGGCAAGTTCGCTCACCGTGTCCCGCCCGATCGTCACGATGTCGCAGGGGGCGAGCACCGCGCTCTCTCGCCCCGCCTCGATCTTGGACAGATCGAGCACGTCATTGATCAACCCCAGCAGATGCCGGCCGTTGGCCTCGATGCGGTCCAGGAAGTTCGCGTGATCCGGAGCGAAGTCGTGGCCCTTGCGGCGGAGCACGTTGGTGAAGCCGATCACCGAGTTCAGCGGCGTGCGCAGCTCGTGGCTCATGCGGGCCAGGAAGTCGCTCTTTGCGCGGTTGGCTTCCTCGGCGATGTTTCGGCTGGCGATGATGACATCCGCCACGCGCTTTCGCTCGGTGACGTCGCGGGCGACGATCAGGCCACCCACCATGCGGCCGTCGGCGCTGTGCATCGGCGTCACGCTGACGTCGAGCCAGATCGCGTCCCCCGTGGCGACATTGTTCGTGCGCACGTCGGTCAGTTGCGTGGGCCGGTCGACCATCGCGTCGCCGAGCAGACGCACCTCCTCCCCCGGACCAAGAAACGGGAGCAGGGTTCCGATCGGTCGACCGCGTACATCATCAACCGACCGACCGGTGAGCGCATGCATGGCCGGGTTCCACGCGCTCACGAAGCCAGCGGGGTCTAAAGCGGCGACCGCATCGACGGTGGAGCGGACCAGCGCCTCGCGGAATTCCTGCGCGCGTTCGAGCGCATCCCGCCGTTCCTCCAGCAGCGTGGCGGTCTGGAGCAGCGCGGCGTGCTGCACTTCCATCTTCAGCGATTGCGCCAGCAACTGTTCGGCCTGCGCATCCCGTTCGGTCTCGGTGGCGCGCCTCGCGGCATTCTCCTGCGCGAGCTGATCCGCGATCCGGGCAAACTCGCCGGCCTGCGCCCGCGACCGCTGCGCGCCGACGAGCACGGCGGCGGCCCCGATCGAGGAGAGGAGCCCCATGACGAGGTACGCCAGCGGCACGCTGGACCGCCCGTTCGTCACCGTCGCCGTGGTCGGGGTCACCTCCAGCGTCAACCGGCGACCGAGAATGCCGTTGGTCACCGCCGCATTCCAATGGATGTCCGCCGCTCCGTGCGCACTGCGATGAGCATACAGGAGCACCTTTTCATCGCGGATCACATACCCGTAATCGCGCGTGAGGTCGCGGCGGAGCACGTCCTCGGCCAGCGCGCCCATCGAGAGGTGTGCCGCGAGATAGCCGAGGACGGAATCACCCACGAGCACCGGCGTCGCCAGCATCAGTCCGTATCCATGCGTGTCGATCGTGACCGGGGCGCTCGCCACGACTCGGCCCAGGGCGCGCGACTGCGTGAGCGCGCTGGCGCGGACGGCATCTCCCCACATCGGCGCACCGGCACGCGCGGTCGCGCCAGCGGGAACGCTCCACCGCACGACACCTGCGAGATCGATGAAGACGAGGTCCACCAGCCCCGCGTAGTCGCGCAGAATCTGCGGACCGGTGATGGTGAGGCTTCCCCGCTCCACCGCGCCTCCGAATCCCCAGCGCAGCGCCAGCCGCGTCAGCAGCCGGGCGCGGTCCTCCATACGTCCAGTGATCTCGTTGGCCATCACCTGCGCCTGCAGCTGAACCTCGCGCGCGATGGCGCGATCGTTCTGCCCGATCATCGCCTGCCACATCATGAGCGTGGCCACCGCGATGCCTGCCGCAACGAACAGCGGCGACCAGTTCCGTGTGGCATTCCGGAAACGCCGGCTGGCCAGCACTGCTGCGCCAGCAGTGCCGGCTCCCAGGAGCATCACGGCGAGCGCCGTGTGCACCGCCATGCCGGTGAGCCGGCCCCAACCGTATCCCTTCGGGGGGGCCGTGAGAAAGCCGGAGAAAGCGAGGGCGCCGAGCGCCACTGCCACCATGGTCAGTGTCACCACGACGTTCACCCGCCAACGCGCTGGCGAACGGCTCGAGAGCACGAGCAGCGCGCCGCCGAGGAGCGTGAACGACACCGACGTGGTGAGCGCCATGCGACCCGGCGACGACTGCGGGAGAGTGGCCAGATTGCCCATCGTCGCCCTCGATACGCCGAGTCGCCACAGCATCCCGTCGAGGCCCGACGACCAGCCGGTGACGTGCTCCGCGAGCGTGGTCCCGCCAACGATGAGAACGACGACCGCACAGACACTCGCCAGCCGCAGCCGGTCGGCACGGAGCGCGGCCAGCGACGTCGCGGCGAGGAGCACGCAGACCGCCGTGTTGTACTGCATCGCGACGAAGCCCGAGGACACACGAACGAGACTCGGGAGTCCCGCGTACCAGCCGATCAGCACGAGAGCGCCCAGCGCCGCGCCCAGGCAAGCGGCCGCGGCGACGGCCGTGGCCAGCCGACGTTCCCTCCAGCTCGTCGTGCCCCGACTCGCGGTCGTCTCCTCGAATTCCGGATTTTCCGTGGTCACTCAGCCGTACAGCTCGGGTTCAGCGCGCATCCGTGCAAGGATCGACCCCGTCCGCTTCTTCCTGTATCAGTCGGGATCTATGCCGCCGCCGCGCCGTCGGCTCGCTGTCGCCGTCTGGCGATGCCGTAGCAGAGCGGTCCGGCGGCGATGGCCAGCGCCGTTCCGGCCAGGGCGGGAATTCCGAATTCTCCGTCCGCCAGACTCAGGATGATCACCAGGAGCAGCACACCCAGCGGAAGGCCCGCCAACAGTGCGACGCCGCGGGTACCGAGCGGAATGCGGAAAGCACCGCGCAGCGTCGGCTCCCGGCGGCGAAGCTGGACGAGCGCCGCCAGCTCGATGGCGAGCGCCAGGGAGTAGAGCATCACGTCGGCGACGACGAGACCGCTGAAAGGCAGCAGCATGAACAGCGAGTAGCACACCGCCGCCACCAGCACGGCATTGCGGGGCGTGCCACGACGATCGGTTTTGGCCAGCGCGGCGGGCAGCAGGCCGTCCGCCGCCATGACGAAGGGGATGCGCGAGTAGGCGAGGAGGAGTGCATTGAACAGGGCCACGGCGCTCACCATGCCCCCGATCGCGATCCAGCCGGCGAGCAGCGGACCGGCGCCTCCGCCGGCCGCCAGCGCGATGGCCGGCCATCCGCCCTCGGTCCACGTCGTCCAGTCGGTCGCCGACAGCGCCGCGAGCAGCGGCACGAGATAGCCGGCCATCACCATCGGCAGCGCGAATGCCAGCGCGCGCGGATACGCACGCGACGCATCGCGCACCTCGCCCTGCAGCGTGGACGCGTTGTCCCATCCGATGTAGTTCCAGAGCGCGAGCGAGAGGCCAACCGCGAGCCCGCCCGTACCGGTCGCACCGGTCGCACCGATCGCCTGCGGAAGCGCGAAGGGCTGCCACGGTACGTGCGTCGCCCGTGCGGCCGCGACGAGTGCCAGCGCGAGGAATCCCGTCATGATGAACAGGCCGGCGACCACCGATCCCACTCCCACGCGGCGCGCGCCGAGCAGGTTGACGCCCGTCGCCGTCCAGATCACCAGAAGCCCGATCCCCCACAGCGCCGCACCATCGAGTCCGGGCACGAAGTACGCGAGATACGTGACGAACAGCTTGGGATACAGCGCCATGTCCACGAGCGAGTACATCCAGGTGAGCCACCCCGTCTGGAAGGCCCACCCCGGCCCGAACGCCCGGTGCACCCATCGGTAGTAGCCGCCCTCGTGCGGCAGCATGCTCGCAAGCTCGCCGACGATGAGAATCTCCGGCAGCGAATAGAACAGCGGCACCAGCACCAGCACGAGCAGCGCGAGTCCCGGTCCCACCTCGTGCACGAGCGTTTCCGTGGTGTACGCGCCGCCCGACGTGCTGAAGTAGAGAATGAAGACCAACGAGAGGGTCGACAGCGAGCGCGTGAGAGCCATGGAGGGCAAAGCTCGCGGGTCCGCACAGGGGCGGCAAGCCAACGGGCACGAGCCGCCGGCAGCGCGGATTAGCTTCACTCATGGCGCATCCGATGGTAGTCCCCGTGCGGCAGCGGCGCCCGCTGTCCGACGAGCAGCGTCCGCAGACGTGGCGCGAGCGAGTCGCGGCGCTCCGCTATCTCCCGGCGCTTCTGCGTCTGGTCTGGTCGACGAACCGGCCGCTCACCGTGGCGATGATCGCGCTGCGCCTGCTGCGCGCGTTCATCCCCGTGGCGGCGCTGTGGGCCGCCAAGCTGATCATCGACGAGGTCGTCCTCCTCGCCGGCGCCTCCAACGCGTCGCTCGCCGGACTCTGGCGCGTGGTGGCGCTCGAGCTGGTGATCGTCGTGACGGGCGAAGTCCTCGCCCGCGCGTCGTCGCTCGTGGAGTCGCTCCTTGGCGACCTCTTCTCCAATCACATCAGCGTGCGCCTGATGCGCCACGCTGCCACCCTCGACCTCGCGCAGTTCGAGGACCCGCAGTTCTACGATCATCTCGAGCGCGCGCGCCGCCAGACCACCGGCCGGATCGGGCTGATTGCGATGATCCTCTCCCTGGGCCAGGACGCGCTCACCCTGCTCTCGCTCGGCGCCGCGCTCGTCGTGCACAATCCATGGCTGGTGCTGTTGCTCGCCGTAGCGATCCTGCCGAGCTTCCTGGGTGAGACGCACTTCGCGTCGCTCAGCTATTCCCTGCTCTTCCAGTGGACACCGGAGCGGCGCGAGCTCGACTATCTCCGCTTCGTGGGCGCGAGCGACAAGACCGCCAAGGAAGTGCAGATGTTCGGGCTGGCGGGCTGGCTGAGCGACCGCTATGCCGCGCTCGCGCAGCGCTACTACGACGAGAACAAGCGGCTGAGCGTGCGCAAGGGCATCGTCAGCGCACTGCTCTCCGTCCTGGGGACGCTGGGCTACTACGGCGCCTACGTCACCATTCTCCTCGGCGCCGTGGCGGGCGCCATCACCCTCGGCACGCTCACCTTCCTGGCGGCAGCGTTCGGCCGAAGCCGCGACCTGATCCAGCGATTGCTGCTCTCGGCGAGCGAGATCTACGAGCAGAGCCTGTACCTGCGCGACCTCTTCATCTTTTTCGAGATGGAGCCCACCATCCGGTCTCCAGCCGGCGCGCCGCCCGTCCCGCGTGCGCTCCGCACCGGCTTCGTGTTCGAAGACGTCGGCTTCCAGTATCCGGGCAGCGACCGGTGGGCGATCCGACATGTGAACCTGGCGATCGAGCCCGGCGAGCGCATCGCGCTCGTGGGGGAGAACGGCGCCGGCAAGACGACGATCACCAAGCTGCTGGCTCGACTCTACGAGCCCACCGAGGGGCGCATTCTCCTCGATGGCGTGGACCTGCGGGAGTACGAGCTGGCGTCGCTGCGCAATGCGATCGGGGTCATCTTCCAGGACTTCGTGCGCTACGACATGCGCTTCGACGAGAACGTGGGCGTCGGCGAGATCGAGGGGGTGACGCATTACCTCGACGCCGCCCGCGACGCGACACGCGGCGCCGAGGCCGCGCCGCCGCCCGCGGCGCTGGTGGACGCGGCGGAGCGCTCGCTCGCCTCGAGTCTTTTGCCCCGCTTCGCCGACGGCTACCGGCAGATGCTCGGGCGCCGCTTCGACGATGGCGTGGACCTGTCAGGCGGCGAATGGCAGAAGATCGCGCTCGCCCGCGCCTACATGCGGTCGGCGCAGCTCCTCATTCTGGACGAGCCCACCGCGGCGCTCGATGCCCGCGCGGAGTACGAGGTGTTCGTTCGCTTCAACCAGCTCATGGCGGGCCGCATGGCCGTCGTCATCTCCCACCGGTTCTCCACCGTGCGCATGGCCGACCGCATCGTGGTGCTGGGCGGCGGACGCGTGATCGAGGCCGGGACGCACGAGGCGCTCGTGGCCGGGCATGGCCTGTATGCGGAGCTGTTCGAGATGCAGGCGGCGGGGTACCGGTGAACACCGGTGCGCGATCGTCGGGAACCGCGCCCTCAAGTTCCCCCCGCCAGCGGCCGACACTCCCCTGTATCTCCGACCCCCATGTGCTCATGCGTCGTTTCGTGCTCTGCGCCATCGCCGGCGCATCGGTTCTTCTCGCCTGCAAATCGTCTCCGCCAGCGAGCCAGCGGCAGGGGCCCGATCCACTCGGCAACTCCGAGATGATCGGCCGCAAGGAGGCCATGGAGCGCGCGGCGGCGAGCAAGCCGGAGGCGTATACCTCGCTCGACCATGTGTACAAGGTCGCGGGGAGCCGCCTGCCCACGGCGGTGCGGCTGGTGATCATGGACACCACCGACTACAACCAGGTGTGGTCGCGGCTCGTCGGACGTGACGACCGGTCGGCGCGCCCCAAGGTGGACTTCTCCCGCGAGATGCTGCTCGTCGTCGGGATGGGCGAACAGCCCTGCCTGGGCTACAACATCAACGTGGACACCGTCTACCGCGACCAGGAGCGGCGGATCTACGCCGTGGTGCGCGAGCGCCGCCGCGGCGCGCGCTGCGGCTGCCTGGCCGAGGTCATCTCGCCCGTGGACATCATCCGGGTGCCGCGGACCGAGCGGCCGGTGAGCTTCCTCGAGCGCGTGGAGACGAACACCTGCGAGGAGCGGTAGCCGCGCGTCGAGCCCGCGTCATGGGGCGCGCATGATGAGCTGGATGACCCCGGCGCCGTAGCTGCTGCCGAACCTGGTGGTAGCATCACGGCCGGTATAGAACCGTACTTCCTCCACCCGGGACGCCGGGAAGTTCTTCAGCGACTCGATGTCGCCATGCTCGCTGTCGTCCACGAAGACCACGGATCGCGAGCGGGCCGCTCCGCCGGTGATCGACGTGAGGCCCCGGTCCCGCATGAACGAGGGCCGCAGGCGGAGGATGACCTCGTGCGCCGACACGCTTCCCGCCGCACTCAGCTCCACGCGGGAGATCACGTTCGCCGACGAGGTCGAGGATGCGGTGGACGCCGGCGCGGCCGATCCGGACGCGGGCCCTGCACCCGCACATGCCAGGACCGACAGCGCCAGCGCCAGTGGAATTCCGGGACAGCAACGCATGATGAGTCTCCCGTTCAGCTCTTCGCCCGAACCGCCTCCACGGTGATCTCGATCCTGACGTCGTCGCCGAGCATCACCCCGCCGCCCTCCGCCGCCCGGTTCCAGGTGACGCCGTAATCCATTCGGTTCACCGTGGTGCTGGCCTCGAAGCCCACCCGGTCTCCCTGCGCGGACTTCATCAGCCCGGTGAACGTCCCGTCGAGCACGACCGGCCGCGTCCGGCCGCGGATCGTCAGGTTGCCGTGAATCTTCGCGTTGTCCCCGGTGCGCTCGATCCGCGTGCTGCGGAAGGTGATCACGGGAAAGCTGTCGGCGGCGAAGAAATCGTTGGAGCGCAGGTGATTGTCGCGGTTGTCCGCCGCCGTGAACACGCTCGCCGTGGCGATCTCGACGTCGATCGTCCCGTTCTGCCAGCTCTCCGGGTCGGCCGAGATGGTGCCCTTGAAGTCCTTGAACTGGCCGCGAACCCTGCTCACGAAGTGTCGGATCTGGAAGGAGACGCCCGAGTGGTTCCGGTCGATGGTCCAGACAGCGGGCGCCGCAGGAACGGTACGAGCGGCGAGCGGGTTGGCGGCCGGGAGGGCGAGGAGGGGGAGCAGCAGGACGGCAGCAAATGCGCGAGCGAACATGGACATTATGGGTAGAGGATGAGATCGGCCACCGAGGAAGTTCATCGGGCGCGCTGGAAGTTCCCACCCCTCTACGCGACCCGAGTCCGCTACGTTGCCGCGCGGACCACCGCACACGGGGTGCCCCGTCACGACACGCGCGCCGGCGCATCGCCCGGCTGCGTGCGCTCCATCACCTCGGGCGGCTTGACCTCGGCTGGCGCCTCGGCGAGCAGCGCCGCCGCCAGCGCCGTGGGCCCCGACGGCAGATGCGCCCCGCGCGTCTGACGCACGAGGGTAAGGATGGTATAGACCGCCACCGGCTCGTCGTCCTGGTTGGTGACCTCCACGTCCCAGTGCACCACTCCCTGCGGCACCTGCCCCTCGCGATCCTCCTTCTCGATCTTCTGCTTGCAGGTGATGCGCGCGCGGATCGTGTCGCCGATGTACACCGGCTTCACGAAGCGGAGCCCCTCCAGCCCGTAGTTGGCGAGCACCGGTCCCGGCGCGGGGTCCACGAACAGCCCCGCCGCCGCCGAGAGCACGAAGTACCCGTGCGCCACCCGGCGCTCGAACAGCGAGCGGCGCGCCTCCACGTCGTCCATGTGCGCGTAGAAGAAGTCGCCGGAGATGCCGGCGAAGCTCACGACGTCGCTCTCGGTGATCGTGCGCCGGTGCGTGAGCAGGGTATCGCCGATCCGCAGCTCGTCGAAGTGCTTGCGGAAGGGATGAATGCGATCGCGCTGCTCCGCCGCCCCCCTGGTCCAGTCGTGCGTGACCGCGGCGACGGTCTGCGGCGAGCCCTGCACCGCCGTGCGCTGCATGTAGTGCAGCACGCCGCGCACGCCGCCCATCTCCTCGCCGCCGCCCGCCCGGCCCGGCCCGCCATGGACCAGATGCGGCATCGGCGAGCCATGTCCGGTGGACTCCCCGGCGCTGTGCCGGTTCACCACCATCAGCCGCCCATGATACGCCGCCGTGCCCAGCACGAGCTCGCGCGTCACGTCGTCGCGCGCGGTGAAGAGCGAGCCGACGAGGCTCCCCCTGCCGAGCTTGGCGAGCGCGATCGCGTCGTCCATCGTGTCGTACGGCATGATGGTGTTCACCGGCCCGAACGCTTCCACATCGTGCGGCTGCATGCGCTCGAACGGCCGCCCGTTGTAGAGCAGCGTCGCGGGAAAGAACGCGCCCTTGTCGGGATCGGCTCCGATGAGATCGAGCGTGCCGTCGCCGCCATACAGCAACTCCGTCTCGCCCCGCAGCTTCGCCGCATTGGCGACGACCTCGTCCCGCTGGCCGCGTCCGGCGAGGGGGCCCATCCGCACCCCGTCCACCGCCGGATCGCCGACCTTCACGCCGGCGAGCCGCTGGCGCATGGCGGCCGCGACGTCGTCCACCATGCCGGACGGCACGAAGGTCCGGCGGATCGCCGTGCACTTCTGACCGGCCTTCGCCGTCATCTCGCGCACGACTTCCTTGATGAACAGATCGAACTCCGGCGTGCCGGGCGCCGCGTCCGGGCCGAGCATGCTGAAGTTGAGGGAGTCGGCTTCCTGATTGAAGCGGACGCTGTTGTGCAGGATCGCGCGGCTCCCCTTGAGCATCACGCCGGTGCGCGCCGAGCCGGTGAACGCCACCGAGTCCTGGCAGTCGAGATGATCCAGCAGGTCGCCGGCGCTGCCGCAGATGAGCTGAAAGGTGCCCGTGGGGAGCAGTCCGGATTCCACCATCGACCGCGCGACGGCCTCGGCGAGGAAGCTCGTGACCGTGGCCGGCTTCACGATGCTGGGGACGCCGGCCAGGAACGACGTCGCGAACTTCTCCAGCATGCCCCACACCGGAAAATTGAACGCGTTGATCTGCACGGCCACGCCCTCCATCGGCACGCAGATGTGTCGTCCAATGAAGGTGCCGCCCTTGCTGAGCGCCTCGGGCCCGCCATCCACGAAGTACGTCTCGTCGGGAAACTCGCGACGGCCTCGGCTCGCATACGCGAACAGCGTCCCGAACCCTCCGTCGATGTCGATCCACGAGTCGCCACGCGTGGCGCCCGTGAAGCTGGACACGCGGTAGTACTCCTCCTTGCGCGCGGTGAGATACTGCGCGAGCGCCTTGAGGATGCGGGCACGCTGGTGGAAGGTGAGCGCGCGCAGGGTCGGCCCGCCCACGCGTCGTCCGTAGTCGAGCATCGCCTTGAAATCGAGTCCCTGGCTCGACGCCACGGCAACCTCGGCGCCGGTCACGGCGTGATACAGCGTGGTCCCGTCACCGGTGCCCGCGACCCATTGGCCCAGGGCGTAGTTCTCGAGGCGCATCACGATTGCGTGTCTCTCCAGGTCTTGACGCTCGGGTTCTGCCCAGGACGGTCCGACGGGATCTCGCGCAGCGGCTCCGCGGCCTGGAGCGTGGCATGCAACTGCGCCGGCAGCCGCTGGTAGAGCTCGGTGCCACTCGTCTTCCAGGCGAGCATCTCGTCGGTCACATCCTTCACGATCCTCGCCGGGTTGCCGACGACCACCTTGCGCGCCGGGATCTGCATGCCGGCGGGCACGAAGCAGAGCGCGCCGACCACCGAGCCGGCCCCGACCACCGCGTCGTCCATGATCACCGCGTTCATGCCGATGAGCGCATTCTCGCCGATGCGCGCGCCGTGGACGATGGCGCCATGTCCCACGTGCGCCCCCCGCTCCAGCCGCACGGTCACGCCCGGGAACATGTGGATGGTGCAGTTCTCCTGCACGTTGCAGCCGTCCTCGATCTCGATGCCGCCCCAGTCGCCGCGGATGGCCGCGCCGGGTCCCACGTACACGTCCCGGCCGATGACGACGTTGCCGGTGACGGTGGCGTTCGGATGGACGAAGGCGCTCTCGTGGATCACGGGGACGAAGCCGTCGAAGGCGAAGACGTTGGCCATCTAGACCCGCTCCAGCACCGTCGCCATCCCCTGCCCCACGCCGATGCACATCGTGGCGAGCGCGTACCGCTTGCCCGTGCGCTGCAGCTCGTGCGACGCGGTGAGGAGCAGCCGGGCACCGCTCATGCCGAGTGGGTGGCCGAGCGCGATGGCGCCCCCGTTCGGGTTGACGCGCGGGTCGTCGTCGGCGATGCCGAGCTCGCGGAGGCATCCCAGCGACTGCGCGGCGAACGCTTCGTTCAACTCGATCACGTCGAGGTCATCCAGCGCGATGCCGGCGAGCTCCAGCGCGCGTCGCGTCGCCGGCACCGGGCCCAGACCCATGACGCGCGGGTCGACGCCGGCCACCGCCGTGGACACGATGCGCGTCATCGGCGCGACGCCGATCTCGCTCGCGCCGTGCGCCGAGGCGACGAGGAGCGCAGCGGCGCCATCGTTGAGGCCGGACGAGTTGCCCGCCGTGACCGATCCGGCGCCGTCGGTGCGGAAGGCGCACTTGAGCTTGCCGAGAATCTCCGTCGTCGTCTCCGGGCGGATGAACTCATCGGTGTCCACCACCCGCGCTGGCCCCTTGCGCTGCGGGATCTCCAGCGGCGCGATCTCCACCGCGAAGCGTCCGGCCTCGCGCGCCCTCGCCGCCTTGTGCTGTGAGCGGAGCGCGAACGCGTCCTGATCCGCTCGGCTGATGCCGTACTGCGACGCCACGTTCTCCGCCGTCTGGCCCATGGAGTCCACGCCATACCGTTCGCGGAGCGCCGGGTTGATGAAGCGCCAGCCGAGGCTCGTGTCGAACAGCTCGATGTCGCGGGCGAAGGGCTTGCCCGCCTTGCTCATCACGTACGGCGCGCGCGTCATGTTCTCCACGCCGCCGGCCACGTAGAAGTCCGCTTCGCCGAGCCTGATGCCACGCGCGGCGTGGGCCGCCGCGCACATCCCCGAGGCACAGAGGCGGTTCACCGTTTCACCCGGCACGCTCGTGGGCAGGCCGGCGAGGAGGAGGGCCATGCGCGCCACGTTCCGGTTGTCCTCGCCCGCCTGATTGGCACAGCCGAGGATGACGTCCGTGATGCGCGCCGGATCGAGCGCCGGGTGGCGCGCGAGCAGGGCGGCGATGACGTGCGCGGCCATGTCGTCGGCGCGCACCTCGCTCAGTTGGCCTCCGATGTTGCCGACGGCGGTTCGGACGCCGTCGAGGATGAATGCGTCGAGCATTGCTTCAGGGAACGGCGTTGGGGGCGGCAGCGGCGT